>JAHFAE010000009.1:17018-53044 GCA_023250675.1 Oligoflexia bacterium
CTTTGGCCACGGAGCGCGCTAGCGACGTCTTACCGACTCCGGGGGCCCAACTAAACATAAAATTGGACCTTTTTGAGACTCTACTAAGGTTTGAACTGCTAAATACTCTAAAATTCTCTCTTTAACTTTTTCTAATCCATAATGATCATTTTCTAATATTTTTTCGGCCGCAGCCATTTCTGTCTTTTCTTTAGAATACTTATGCCAAGGTAAGCATAATACCCAATCCACATAGTTTCTAACCACAGTGGCTTCTGCAGACATGGGGGACATCATTTTTAGTTTCTTAATTTCTTTTTTTACTTTCTCGGCAGCTTCTTTGCTTAGGGGTTTAGATTTTGCCGCTTTCTCTAGCTCAAGAATTTCTTGTTGAAAATCATCTTTCTCGCCAAGTTCTTTCTGAATGGCTTGCATTTGCTCATTTAAATAATATTCTTTTTGAGACTTCTCCATCTGCTTTTTAACTCGAGAACGAATCTTCTTTTCGACCTGCAAGATTTCAATTTCGCCACTCATCAGCCCTAGGAGTTCTTCTAACCGCTTGCCCGGGTCATTTGTCTCAAGAGCCTTTTGTTTGTCTTCAAGTTTAAGATTGAGTTGGGCCACAATGGTGTCAGCTAAGCGCCCTGGAGAGTCAATGCTTGCCACCGACATGAGCATCTCAGGTGGAATTCTCTTATTGAGCTTCACGTAGGTTTCGAAAGTGGCTTTCACCGAGCGCATCAGGGCTTCAGATTCAACTTTGTTCTCGCTGACCTCGGCCAGTTCTTCGCATTCAACGATGAAGTAATTTTCATTGGGTACAAAGGCCTTAATATTGATTCGCCTTTTACCTTCGATAAGTACTTTTACAGTACCATCAGGAAGTCGAAGTAATTGGATAATACTCCCTAATGTCCCAACCTGAAATATATCACCAGGTTCAGGGTTATTTGTTTTGGCTTCTTTTTGTGCGGCTAAAACTATGTCGGTTTTCTTGCTCATTGCCTCTTCGAGAGCGTTGATACTTTTCTCACGCCCTACAAAAAGCGGCATCATCATATGGGGAAAAACAATGACGTCTCTTAACGGAAGTAGCGGAAGCTTAAATGGCTCCTGTTTCTTTGATTGGCTCATAAATCTCCCCCTTTTTGCGGAGTCAATGAGGTCAAAAAATTATGCTGACTCTTGTTCAGTCTTTGATTGCTCTTTGGAGGCCGCGATCTCTTCTTCTGTTCTATAGACGAGTTGCGGCACTTTTCCGCCGGCAATGACCTCTTTGTCTATAATACATTCTTTCACGTGGGCCTTGGAAGGAATTTCGTACATGATATCCAGCATTGATTGTTCTAGAATCGCGCGTAAACCTCTCGCACCGGTTTTGCGCTTGATGGCAAGATGGGCAACCTCTTTCAAAGCCTCGTCTGTAAATTGCAAATTTACTTGTTCGTACTCAAATAGACGTTTGTACTGCTTAGTTAACGCATTTTTGGGTTTGACAAGAATCTCAATTAGCGCTTCTTCGGTTAACTCCTCAAGGACTGCAACTACCGGGAGTCGGCCGATAAACTCAGGTATCAAACCAAACTTTATTAAATCATCGGGTTGAAGGCTCTCTAAAGTTTTAGAATAAACTTTTTCTTTAGAAGTTTTGATATCTGCGCCTATGCCTAAACTTTTATTCTCAACTCGATTTTCTACAATTTTATCTAGGCCACCAAAAGCTCCGCCACAGATAAACAAAATATTTGTCGTATCTACTTGAATAAATTCTTGTTGAGGGTGTTTTCTGCCGCCCTTGGGCGGCAAATTGGCCACTGTACCTTCAATAATTTTAAGTAACGCCTGTTGAACTCCCTCGCCGCTGACGTCGCGAGTGATTGAGGGGTTTTCGGATTTTCTTGAAATTTTGTCGATCTCGTCAATGTAAATGACACCGCGTTGAGCCCGCTCCACGTCATAGTCAGCCGCTTGCAATAGATTCAATACGACGTTTTCTACATCCTCACCCACATAACCAGCTTCTGTCAGGCAAGTGGCGTCGGCCATAGCAAACGGTACATTTAAAATTTTAGCAATTGTTTGCGCGAGCAATGTTTTGCCAGAACCTGTAGGGCCGATGAGCAGAATATTACTCTTAGACAATTCCACGTCGGTTTTTACTTTATGCGCTAGAGCATTGATTCTCTTGTAGTGGTTATGAACCGCTACGGCTAATGACTTTTTGGCTCGTTCTTGGCCGATCACATAATCATCAAGAAATGATTTTATATCTACGGGCTTTGGAACTTTATGAGAACCGCTTCGAACCTCTTCACGCTCTTTTTCTTCAATGATGATGTCATTACAAAGATCAATACATTCATCACAGATATAAACGCTGGGCCCAGCAATAAGTTTTTTTACTTCTTTTTGGCTCTTACCGCAGAAACTACAAACCAATGAACCGTATGTCTCACTTTTCTTGTTCATCAGGGCTCCTTCGTTCCACCAATTCCGGCTTTTCGGTGCTCAACGATTTGATCTACCAATCCATATTTCACTGCCGCATCAGCAGACATAAAGTTATCTCGATCCATATCTTTTGTCAGTCGATCCATAGACTGGCTCGTATGTTTCTCGTATATCTT
This sequence comes from Oligoflexia bacterium, assembly GCA_023250675.1. Taxonomy (GTDB): domain Bacteria; phylum Bdellovibrionota; class Bdellovibrionia; order JABDDW01; family JABDDW01; genus JAHFAE01. The sequence continues at coordinate 19,628 of JAHFAE010000009.1, forward strand.
GGTAAGTCTTTGCTTCATGTCAATGAGCTCCCGAGCATGAATTTCTATATCACTGGCTTGCCCTGAAAGTCCGCCCGAAATGAGGGGCTGATGAATCATCACGCGGGCATGGGGCAGAACATAGCGCTTGCCAGGGGCACCTGCCGTTAAAAGCAGAGACCCCATGCTGGCCGCCATGCCAGTGCAGTAAGTTCTTATATCACATTTTACGAATTGCATAATATCGTAAATTCCCAATCCTGCAGAAACACTGCCACCCGGCGAATTTATATAAATGTGGATATCTTTTTCAGGGTTTTCCATTTCTAAAAACAGAATTTGCGCAATGACGATGTTAGCCACATCATCGTTTATTGCAGATCCGAGAAAAATAATTCGATCTTTGAGAAGTCTTGAATAAATATCATAGCTTCTCTCACCTCGAGGAGTTTGTTCGACGACGATGGGTACCAGTGTCATGGTTTGAATCCTTTGAAAGTCATCCCTGGTTAAATCATAGCACCGAGATCCATACTGGCAACGAAAAATCTGGCTCCGCTAAGTCCAGTTTGTCAAATGATTTAAAATAGTTACAATATTTTGACAGGAGTGAAATTTATCCCTTTTTCTTTGACTCTAACCTAATCCTATTTATAATCGCGGCTTTGGTTCATTACATGCGCCGCGCTAGGTTTTGACATTTTTTTGACAGGAGCTTTTTAAAATGAAATTGACCAATATTGCCGCCCCGCTTTCAACAACAAAGGCCCAGACACTTGTACTTTTTGCAACTCAAGAGGGTAAGGCCGTGGGTTGCGATGCCAAAAATACAGGAATCAATAAAGGGTTGGAGCTCATTCACAAAGCTCACGCTGACGGTAGATTAAAAGCAGGAGCAAAGGAAGCCGTATTTTTTAGATCATGTGATGCCGATGGATTTTCGCATGTTCTCGTAGTGGGTTTAGGTGCAAAAGAAAAAATTAACGAAGAAGTATTGCGCGTCGGCGCTGCCGTTGCTGTCAAAGCACTCACCAAAGAAAAAGTTACGACCGCCGCATTTTGCGTTCAAAGCATACGTCGATTAACAAAAAATGCCGTTGAAAGTGGTCGAGCCATTGCCGAGGGAGTTTTACTCGGGAAGTACAAGTACTCAGAGCTTAAAACAAAAAAGAAAGACGAAAACGAACCTGCAAATGATTATGAATTAGCCGAAATCTTTCTAGCCCTTGATGATAAATCTGCTAGCAAACTATTTGGATCTGGCGTTGACATCGGGACTATTTTGAGTGAAGCAACAAACTTTGCTAGAGACCTGGGTAATGCCCCTGGCAATTATCTCACACCGACGATCTTAGCCGATAGGGCACAAACCGCAGCAAAAGGTCTCCCGATCAAATTTCAAGCTCTGGGCAAAAAAGAAATTGAAGGTTTGAAAATGGGTTGCCTCTTGGGTGTCAATGCAGGTAGTGAACAAGAACCAAAATTTATTATTATGGAATATTTTGGTGGGAAAAAATCTGACGATCCCATTATTTTTGTGGGCAAAGGTCTCACCTTTGATTCGGGCGGGATTAGCATTAAGCCTTCTGCAGCCATGGAAGAAATGAAATTTGATATGTGCGGAGGGGCTGCAGTCATCGGAGCAATCCTTGCGGTAGCTCGATTAAAAATTAAGGTAAATATGGTTGTGCTGGTGCCAAGTACAGAGAACATGCCTAGTGGTGCGGCAGTAAAACCCGGTGATGTTTTAGTAGCCATGAACGGGAAGACTGTTGAAGTTAATAATACCGATGCTGAAGGTCGTTTGATTTTGGCTGATGCTCTTTCATATGCATGTGCGAAATATAAACCCGCTGCAATAGTTGATGCTGCGACTTTGACTGGAGCTTGCGTCGTTGCTCTTGGAAATGTCTATGCAGGATTTTTCTGCAAAGATCCAAAATTCTTGAAAAAAATCCAAAGTGCCTCACAGCTAAGTGGTGAACGAATTTGGCAATTACCCTTGGTCGATGAATATGTTGAAGACATGAAAGGTACTTATGCAGACCTCAGTAATATAGGCTCAGCCAAAGGCGGCGGTTCAAGTCAAGGTGCTGCATTTTTAAGTCAATTTGTGAATGAGGGAATAACTTGGGCCCATTTTGATATTGCAGGATCTGCATGGCATACGGGAAATCGCTATGCTTATAATTCAGACAAAGGTGCGTCGGGTTCGGCAGTAAGGATGTTTGCTCAACTTGCCATAGATTTTAACGAATAGGATCAATTGTCTCGTTATCTTTGGGTCGCCATTACCATTATTTTAACTTTGGTCTGTTACTGGCCAGCCCTCCATGGCACTTTCATCTTTGATGACAACGGGTATCGTCTTGATCACCCCCTCAATACGGCAGCAGATCTGTATCGAGTTTGGTTTACAACAAACGGCTTAGAGTATTGGCCTATTTTTTACACTCTACTTTGGTTTGAGCGCCATATTTGGGACACCGTAACTTGGCCCTATCACGTCATCACTTTGACTTTTCATTTGGCAAATTGCTTTGTTTTGTTTCGTATCCTTTCGCTTCTCAAAACGCCTTGGCCTTGGCTTCTCGCCCTGATTTTTGCCATTCACCCCATCAATGTGGAAGCCGTAGCCTGGATGATTCAAGTTAAGACAACACTTTCAGGATTCTTCTTCTTCTTGGCTATTTTGTTTTTTATCAAATTCTTGCTCGATGAAACCAAACCCAACAAAAATTATTATGCCGCACTCAGTGTCTTCTTTTTAGCTCTTTTGACTAAAGTGACAGTGGTAATTTTACCCTTGGTTCTTTTACTCATTATTTTATGGAGAAATCAAAAAATATCAAAAGATGATTTTAAACTTCTAGCACCATTCTTTTTACTTTCGTTGGTGTTTGGAATTTTGGGCGTTTGGTATCAAAACAATCGGGCCATGGGTCCCGAGTTTGTCATATACTCGGGTTTTATGGAGCGGTTTGCCCGTATAGGTTGGATCGTATGGTTTTCACTCATAAAAGCTGTGGTCCCAATTAATTTGTCATTTGTGTATCCTTTATGGAAAATAAACTTACAAAATTTCTTTTCTTATACTCCCACCCTCTTTTTATTCTTTACCATTTGGCTTTTAAGGCGCTTTAGAAAAAATTTGGGCACCCTTTTTTATGGTTTTTCTTATTACTTGATTACCCTCATCCCCTTTTCTGGAATTTTTGATATCACCTACATGAAGTATTCTTTGTTTGCCGACCACTATCTGTATCTAAGTTTGCCGGGACTCTTCTTGGTTTTAGGCGCGGTGACCGATAAGAAAATAGCCGTTTTTCTTCTTGTTCCTATTTTTTGTTTTTTGACTTGGCAATTAACGCCCCTTTATGAAAATGAAGAGGCTATTTGGGGAAGCGTGATCAGACACGATTCTAATATTTGGGTGGCCCACTCAAATATTGCCGCAGAACTGGATAGACAGGGTCGGTTTGAAGAGGCCTTTGAACACCACAAAGAAGTGGTAAGAATTAATCCTGATAACGGAATTTCACACTACGATTTAGGAATTAACTATCAAGAAAGAAAAGAGTGGGACAAAGCTCTATACCACTATTCAATGGCGCTTAAACTCCATACCCATGAGGTCGCCACTTATACGAATTTAGGAACTCTCTATAACCAGGTCGGTCAATGGGATTTGGCCATAGAGAATTTTAAAAAGGCTCTCGAAATTCAACCAGATTTTGCCAATGCACAAATGGGTCTTCAACAATCTCTTAAAAATAAAAAATAAAAGCTTTTCAGCTACCTTGTCGCCCTATTTACGCATAGCAACGCGGCTATGGTTTGATGTCATTTTAAAATGAGAGAAAAAATTTATACAGAACGGGCCCCGAGAGTCTCATCGACTACGACAGGTTTACTATTTTTAAATTCGTCGGCAGATAAAGATTCTATCACTACAGACATTTTAAATTGGTCTTCAAATAGTTTTGCTTGCTGTTTAAGTTCAACCATATCAAGAGTTGTATTTAATTTTAGCTCAACCCGAATTCTAATTTTACCTGGACCCCACTGGCATTTGAGCCATTTAACACTTTGATCTTGGCGAGCATCAAGACCCACGGCCAATCGAAGAATCGCGGCGAGTTTTTCTAAAATCCTTTTTTCGTCAGGATTCAGTTGATCGTAACCCTCGTGACCTTCTCGAGGGGGACTTTTGCGATGGTACCGGGCAAGAATGGCCGCCAAAGCCGCTTCTTTTTCGTTAAAAAACGGGAGAGGCGTGTTCTTGATTATATAGTAGGAGTGTTTGTGGCTACTGGTTTCAGAAACGTATTTCCCCACATCGTGCAATAGGGCCGCAGTCATCAATATAGGTTTTAACGATATGGGCAAACCATGTACCGGAACTAACTCGTCAAACAAGCTTCGCGCTAAACGCCAAACCTGATAGGTATTATTTCTGTTGGAGTGATAATGTCTCCCAATGTTATCCAGAAACTCTAATTTTTCTTCTTCTTGTTTATCTGGGGCTACACCCAGGGGTTTTTGAGGTTTTTCAAAAAGATCTATGAGGATTCCTTCACGCAATCCCCGGTTACTCACATGAATATGCGAAATTCTAAAATAATCAAATATCCCTTTTAATACATGGGTTCCCGCGGTCAAAATTTCAGCACGTTTTGAATCAACACCAGGCAGCGCTGCTATTCTCTTTGTAGACATTTTCGATATAGACAGAACAGCTCGATCTAGCTGCCTTCTTTTAATGAGCCTCTCACTATCTGAGAGCTCGGTTTTACTTACAAGGCGTCCTAGCGCACGAATAGTACCGGCACTCCCAAAGGCAACATTGACCATTTTTGGCTGAGGCCAATTCTCAGAAAGAGTTTTTTGTACAAACTGATCAAGCCTTCGTAAGCGAGCAGTATCAGGCTTTGGTTGAGGCACATAAAGTTCTGTTAGCCTCACCGCACCCAAAGGCAAGCTTACAAATTTTTCAATCTTCTTTTTATTAACAAGAGAGATTTCACAACTGCCGCCTCCAATGTCAATAAACAATGTCGGCTTTCTTGGAATGGGCATCTCACTTGAAACGCCTTTGACAATAAGTCTCGCTTCTTCGTCAGCAGGTAGGACCTCAAGTGCAATCCCAGTCTTATCACGAACTTCTTTCACAAACTCTAATCCATTTTTAGAATCCCTCAACGCACTTGTGCCCGTGGCTCGAACCACATCAACGTGGTAGGCACTTAAGAATTTGGCGTAACTCTGAAAGACTTTGAGGGTTCGCAGTTGAACGTTTCTCGGGATTTTTCCTTTTCCGTCTTTTGAAAATGTCCCCTCACCCAATCTGACAACCGAACGATGTCTAAACAAGACGTGCATATGCCCCTCACTATCGCGACGGACAATGAGAATTTTGATACTATTTGTTCCTAAATCAATAGCAGATGCATTCATGTCGAAGAATTGTAAAAGTCCAAAGTTAAAATGTCTACCACTTCATTGTAATAGATTTTAGATCTTTGACCATCCAGTCACTTGCCCGAACACTAAGAGTTCTCGGGGCGAACTTGGGATTAGTCATTTTTACTTCGCGCAGTACCCAAAACTTGGGCCATTGAGGTGGCATTCCTTGAAAACGCACAGTTAACGGAAATTTTCCCTCGAAAAACTTTAATTCTGAGTTAGTCGGCTTAAGCTGATTCATTTTAGAAATGGGTAAATGGATTGGCGCCAAGGCGTTAATATTGTCCCCAATCTCACAAATGGTTTCTAAGATCATTTTAGGTTTTTCCCCATTTACTGAGACGCCGTCTGCTTCAAATTCAAGCGATAAATGACTGAAAAACCCACAGGCAAAATCCTTTTGGTGAACTTCGTTAACGACGACAAAATTTCCCATACTTATGGTAGCCACCTCTTTTTTTCTGTCTAACTCGATGGCTATACTTTCAAAAAGTCTTTTTTGTGAAGCTACCTTAAGGGCGTCTCCCTGGAGGTAACTAAAATCAAAAGGTTTCTCAATTGACGCCGGAGTGCGGTCAGCTGACACTATCGCCGTTGGACCCCGCCAAAGGGATTTAATTTGCTGGCATCCCGAAAGCAAAATCGCGACCCCTATCAATCCATGAAACTTAAGGTGGTCCATGTAATAGAATTCGGCTTTTATGCGCTATCGCTAAAGATGAGTGGTGGCTTATGCTTTTGGCGAGCCCCCTGTTTTGAGCTCAAATAGTATATTGAGCCCCAACAGCTTGCCCTTCAAGACCAATGGCTAGGGCATTGATCCGAGCGACCCAACCGTATACGTTTTCAAGTGTAGAACCCTCGACATCAACCATAAGGTCAGTCATACAAAGTCTTTTGAAAACCGAACCGGGACTATTTAAATTCTCATTTCGACCCTTTAGTTTATGAGCTCTCATAAATCCTCCCGCCAACTGATTACCTACCAAATAGATAACAGGTTCGGCCACATCCCCATCGGCAGAAACGCTTGTTGGAATTCCCTCTTGCAAGATGACTTCATGTACAGTTTCTCCACCCTTAGAATAACCCATACGCTTTCTCTCTTTTTGCGAAAGTTGAATAAGCTCTTCTCCGGAACGAACAGATAGGATTCCCATTCCATAAGTTCCTCTGTTATTTTTAATAAACACGACGGGATCTGAACACTCATGGGTGGCCTTCTTATATTCAGAACCCAATTCGTCAATAAATTCTTGGGTTTTCTGTGCTAAAAGTTCAATGCTCTTTTCATCATCAAAATTGACTTGCTCCATGTGGGTATGAACGGTGAATGTCCACGGATCCATATCAATTAATTTTGAAAACTCCGAAGCCAAGCGGTTGTAATACATGAAGTGATCACTTTTTTTTCGTCGAAACCAACCCAACTCTCTCGACGGATTCATGGGAATTTCAAGTCCTTTGTACCAATCTGAATAGGGATTACTAAAGTCATTATTACTCACAACTAAATCGGGCACAAAATCATCTGAAACTTTGATTCCTGCCCCATCTCGTTTTGCAGTGTAGACGTCAAGTTTTGCCCCTTTAGGAGTTGCAATTTCAAATTTCCCAAAAAATTCCTTAGGAACAGCGATGCGCGTTTCACACCCTCCTTGAATGAGCAAATTATTAAGGGTGTTTACATTTTCCCAATAATATCTATTTGAGGTATGTTCTTCGGTCAAAAGTAAAATCTTGAGATTAGCTTTTTTATAATGTCGATTTAAATATTTTGAGATAAGATTTTTTGCATATTCTAAATCTGTGTCACAGATATTATTGAACCCAGCAGGAAAAATATTAGCATCCACAGACGCCAATTTGATTCCAGCATCTCTAATATCAACGGAGCTATAAATCGGAAAGTCTAAACCCCGACTTTTCTCAAAAAACCACCCGTCAACTTTTTCGCGGTTTTTTACAAGCGCTTTATGAATTTGATCTTTCAAGCTCTTTGCTCCGTAAATTTGCAACAAGGCAAGCACCTGCCACGACATTTCCCGGCATTACCAGAACATTGATAATTGGAATTGTCATCGTCAAGCCCATTCCCGCTGCAAAACCCAGAAAACAAGAGAAATGAGTACTAATGAACTTTTTACGCTCCTGAAATCGCAATCCAAAATGGTCAAAACTATAATCGAGGAAGTCAAAGGCCAACAATACGGCACCCAAAAAAGCTCCTACCACTCCTAAACCGGGTATAAACATAGTCAAAATGAGTACGGCTCCAACGAGAAGGTAAAAGAGAGTTTTTCTAGCCATGGCTGAAAGATTTCTTAATGATTTTTGAAATTTGCTTCTTAGGGGAGTTTTTTTCTCCTCTAAAGCCTTTCTCAATATGAGAGAACGTTCGGCCAAAATATCATTAAAAGGAAAAGCCACCAAATTGGCACAAACACTCATTATAAACACAGTGACAATAAAAAAAGCTGTGGCCGTAAGAACGAGAACGAAATAATAGATAAAAAACCCATACCAAACATCTGGCTTAGCGACAATGTGGTTTACCGCTTGGGGAATCTTATGAACTGAAAATACAATCCCAGCCGTTAAAATTACTAAATCAATTAAAAAGGGAATGATAGAAATTCTCAACAGCTTGGGGGTTTGAATCCAAAATCTTAAACCGCTAAAGTACTGCGAAAAGCCAAAAAAGAAATTTAAAACCATTTAGTGTTTAAGTCCCTCTCTAGACTTAGCTTCATTCGTATTTTGGTCTTGGACGTCATGGGACTGAATGATAGCATCAATCTTTTTTTGAATTGGCATAAGATCTTCAAACAATTGTTTAATCAAACTGACTTCCGAATTTAAAGATGTGGCTGCCAAGCGATCGTCTTTAAGCTGTTGCAAGCTGTAGTCTAATGCACCGGCCATTGCTCTTTGATTGTCTTGCTTAAACTTGGCTGCTTTTAGCATATCTGGATCATTTGAGGCTTTTACAGTTTCTATGGCTTGCAATGCACTATTATAAGACTGCAAAATTTCTTCGGCCCCTTTTTTAGAGTATGAATTTGAAGCTTCACCAAGTTCTGCGCATCGTAAAAGCCATGATTGGGACCACTGAAGTGCTTTGATGTGGTTTTTAAATTCGTCAACATTGGCTCCTATTGTTCGCGAAGCTATGTGACCCATACTATAGAGAGTCTTCGGCAACCAAATAAGAATATCTCCCTTCATAGGGGTGCGCCGCCGTAGTTTTAACCCAGCTTCAGCCTTGTGATTATATTCATCTGCTAATTTGATATTTCCCTGGCGGGCGTAAGCGGCTGCAAGCCTTGCCGGCAATTCAATCTGGGCTAAATCTTTATTCAAAAAATTAGGGCGCTCTTGCAATTGGACAAGGGCCAAAATCATCTTCGTATCGTCGCCGATCACCTCATAACAAATGGACAGGCGATAGAGAGCATCAGCTTCGTCTCGCCCCCGCTTTCCCTGCTCTAACTCAATGACTTTTTTATAATTCTCAGCGGCCTCACTATATTTATTTAAGCCCTCTAGCGAAAGGCCCAAGTTATAGTAAGCACCAACAAGATATTTTGTCGTCGTGTAATGGTTTAATACCATGGTGAATTTTTCTGCGGCCCCTTGGTAGTTGTTCTTCGCTAGTGCCCTCAATCCCTGCTCATAGGCGGCTCTTTCGTTTGAATTTCCTGTTTCAGTTTTGACTGTCGGTTGTCCGCAACCAACGCAAACAAGTACCGATATGACGAACTTTTTCATAAAGTTTTTTGCTCCTTAAACTCCTCCACCAATCGGTCAGCCACTTGTTTCAAACTGTCCACATCGTGAATGTCTTGATCAAAATCAGGCAACAGGGCAAATATGACATTTTGTCGTACTTCGCCAGCAAAATTCTTAAATGCAGTTTGCTGACTGCGGTAAAATTTTTGCATAGACCTGTAATACTCGGTGATCAATCGATAGTTTTCACCGAGACTATCCTTTTTGTCATCTATCAATTCGCCTACGCCAATTTCGCTTTGTTCCCAAAGTGGAAACGCACGATTGATAATTATGGCCGAAAGATAATACCCGCCTTTTTTGAGCGTGCGTTCAAAGAATCGGGCCTCTTCAATTTTGACTGAATTAAATCCGGTGACAAGTACAAAACCCGTTGAGTTAGAAGTCAACAATCTATGCACCTCTGCCGTCCGATCCCGCAATGCCTTTTGCCATTCACGTATGCTTGCAAAAAATTCTGTGAGATTAGATAAGAACTCTGACCCAGCCAACTTTTCAAATGCCTTGAAGGCCAATTTCGTGCCCCGGTTCATAAGGCCTAAACTCATTTTGTCTAATGTCGTAAACGGCATCAAAAACCACTTGATGATCGAATCTTGAAACAGAGTATGTATCTTGATAGGTGCGTGCAAAAAATCTATGGCATGCTTCGTTGGTGGCGTGTCTAAGATGACAATGTCGAATTTCTTTTGTGCCATAATCTGAAGCAATTTTTCAAGTGACGTGTATTCTTGGGAGCCATTGAGAGCTGTTGAAACTTGCTGGTAAACATTATTTTTTAAAACCCGTTCGGCAATGGCCGGCGACGGGGCTAATCTAATAATAAAATCATCGAAAGTCTTTTTCATATCGAGCATCGAAGCATAGAGTTCGCCTACAAAGCGACCTTGTCCAATTTGTCTTTGCTCGTCTCCAAGTTGATCCAAACCCAAAGATGTTGCTAGGCGTTTTGCCGGATCTATGGTGAGCACCAATACCTTTAATCCTAATTCGGCGGCTCGAACTCCAAGGGCGGCGGACAAAGTTGTTTTTCCGACACCTCCGGATCCACAACATATGAGGACTTTTTTGGATTTGAGTAACTCGTCAAATCCCATAAAGTTTCTCCAGCCCCTTTGCAAACTGCTCTACGTAATCCTGACCGCTCGTGGCATTGAGTATTATGGGAACTCCATAAAAAGAATGGGCAAACCCTTTGATCGCTTGAAGTTGCATGTTTTGCGATTTTTCTTTAAATGCCAAATAATCTAAAAACTTTTTCATCGTAACGTCATTCTCAGCTAAAGATAGTTGGTTTCTTTGATCCAAAGTGAGGGGCGGATTCAAAAGTTTGTTGCAAATAAGAGTGGGCTCACATTTAAGTTCGCTTCTCATTTGACTAATGAGTTCCCCTGTTTCAACTACGGGCATTTCTTCAGCAAGTGTCACCAACACATAATGAGTCAGCTGCGGGTCAGTCAAAATTTTTGAAATATCACGGGACTGCTCATACAGAGGGCCACTCTTAAATACTGTGCTCAAACCAAAAGGAGCTCTGAATAATGCCAACGCATGACCTGTGCTAAAACAATCTACGACAAAGAGATCATAGTCAGATTTGATAATTCCGCGAAGGGCACCTGTGAGTTTACCTAAAATAGAAAGTTCTGCTAAAGCGGGAGCCGCGTTTAAAAAGGCTCGCATAACTTTATTTTGGAAAAAAATTTCGTAGAGTTGTTTAACCTTGACGTAGTGAAGGACATATTCCTTAAGACAATCTTCAGGAGTAAAAAGCGCAATATGGACGTCAGGGACCAGTTCAGAAGGATCGTAGGCAATCCCTCGAATCTCAAAAAATGATTCATAAAAACTCTGGCTACCCAATTCGACCAGACAGACCCTTTTGCCCTTTCTGGCTTCTGACCAAGCAATGCTGGCAGCGGCTACACTCTTACCCACGCCACCTTTGCCTGTAACAAATACCAATTGCTGATTTGTTAAATTCATTTTGTCATCCTAGGTGAATTCCTTGATTTTATCGATGATTTAGCTTATTTTTGCAGTTTATTTTTTAAGTCAAAAGGATCACCAATGAAGTCCGATGTTCAAAAGCTTAAAGGCCTGATGAGAAGAGTTGACGTGGAAATTCCACAGGAAACGGTTAAAGCCGCGCTCGATAAGATGTATAAAGAAGTGCAACGCGTCGCAAAGTTTAAAGGTTTTCGTCCTGGTAAGGCTCCCATTGATATGGTGCGCCTTGAGTACCGAGCAAAGATCGAAAACGACGTGGCATCTCAAATTATTCAAGACCACTACGGCAAAGCTTTGGATGAACATGATCTGACTCCGGTCAATTATCCGAAGATTGATTTTGAAGGTTTTACAGAAGGAAAACCCTTAAAATTTTCTGCTACTTTTGAAATCAGACCCGAAATTCAACTTAAAAAATACGAGAACTTGCCTTTAGAAAAAGAAAAAATCGAATTGAAATCTGAACTGGTCGATACGATTATTGAGGACATCAGAAAAAGTAAGGCCACCATGATTCCTCTCATCGAATTGCGAGCGGCCCAGATGGGTGATGTGGCCATCGTCGATTTTCTCGGAAAAATTGATGGTAAAGATCTTGAAGGCGGATCAGGGCAAGAACATCCATTAGAGTTAGGTGCAAACCAATTTATTCCAGGTTTTGAAGAAGGTGTCGTGGGAATGAATCCTAATCAAAAAAAGACATTGAATCTAAAGTTTCCCGACGATTATAACGCAAAGGACATCGCCGGTAAAAATGTCGAATTTGACGTTACACTTAAAGAAATTAAACGCAAAGTTTTACCTGAACTCGATGATGAGTTTGCAAAATCCCTCGGTAACCACGAATCTCTTCAACATCTCAAAGATGAAATCAAAAAAGATTTAGAAGTTCGAGAAGAAAAAAGAGTTTCTGACGATCTAAAAGCCCGCCTCTTCAAAGCATTGGTGGACGCCAATGATTTTGAAATACCCCAAACCATGATGGAAGAGCAAAAACAATCCATCATTTATGACGTACAACAGCGAGTTAAGAGCCAAGGCATGAGTGATGACCAATTTGAAGATTATAAGAAGAAATGGGATTCAGATTTTAGCAAGCGTGCCGAATTCGTCGTGCGAACCACTCTCATAATAAACACGATTGCGAAAAAGGAAGATCTTTTTGCCACCGACGAGGAGATGGAAGAGAGACTTAAAGGGTATTCTCAAGCCAGTGGTATAGAGCCTGAAAAGATAAAAGCTTTCTATTCAAAACCCGAGAGCCGTTCTCGACTTTTATTTCAAATGACTGAAGAGAAAATAGTTAAATTCCTATTAGGCAAATCCCAAATTAAAGAAGTCCCTAGAGATAAAATAAAACCTCTAGAAGAATAGAGCCCCTAAATCTTAGTCGGTGACGCCGACGGCTTCGGAGATGCTTTGGGCAAAGCCTTAGGCTTTGGCGAGCTCGATGGCTTCATGGCCGCAGATGGCACAGGGGATGCCCCAGGTTTAACCGGCTCAGGGCTACCTGATGGTGCTGCAGGTTTTTTGACCCTCTTTTTTGTGGGCGTCGGTGATGGAGATGGTGCGACAACATCAGTGCCAGAGTTAAGTTGAGTGGGAGGCGCCGCATTCGCCGAAGGAATTCCCATTTCTCTAAATACGGACCATGATTTTAAATAATTAAGAGCTTGAGAGATTTGATAGTCCTTTTTTAGAAGTTTTTCATTAGGCGGCAATTTTGCATCTTCCGCTTCTTTTTCTTTAGCTAACTTTTCAGCGTCTTTGGTTTTGTCTTTTTTCCAAAACGTGTCGGAATCTTCTGCATTACCTTCTTTTTTAGCGTCTTCTTTCTTATCTCCCGTTTCATTAATAAGATGCCCGTCAATATCGGCCTCTCTCAAACTCTTTTTATGAATCACTGCTTTTTCAAATGCCTCGACATCTACTGTATCAAGGTGGATATCGGGCTCGATTCCTTGGGCCTGAATACTTTTACCGCTGGGAGTGTAGTATCTTGCCACAGTGAGTTTTAGACCTGCGCCATCTCCTAATTCCACGACAGATTGCACACTGCCTTTGCCAAAACTTCGTGTGCCCATAATGACGGCTCTCTTATGATCTTGAAGGGCTCCGCCGACGATCTCTGAGGCCGAAGCTGAATATTCGTTCATTAAAATAACAAGGGGAAAGTCAAGGCGAGCACCTTCTTTTTTGGCGTAAACGATATCTTTATCTTTCTTGTTTCGACCAATGGTGCTGACTATTATGCCTTCTCCAACAAATTCATTACAAACCTTAATGGCTTGTTCAAGCAATCCACCGGCATTATTTCTCAAATCGATAATGAAACCCCGAGCTTTTCCATATTTTTTTTCATGCTTAACAATAGCCTCGTGAAGATCTTCTCCCGTTCGCTCAATAAAACTTGTAATTCGTAAATAGCCAAAGCCGTCATTAAGATCAGTATATTTAATGGACTTAATTTTAATGATTTCACGAGCTACTGTGAATTTTTTCGGCTTATCAAAACCTTCACGCCAAACGGTGACAGTGACAGGTTCACCCTTCTTGCCACGCATTTTATTTACGGCTTCTGCTAAACTTATTCCTTTAGTAGACTTTCCGTCGATCTCTACAATCTTATCGCCGGATTTGATTCCTGCTTTCCAGGCAGGAGTATCTTCTATGGGACTCATTACAGTGAGCACGTCATCTTGAATACTGATTTCTATTCCGACACCGCCAAACTCGCCGCTTGTTTCCACTTTAAATTCTTTGAAAACTTCTGGAGGCAGAAAATTCGTGTGGGGATCAAGGCTTGTGAGCATTCCTTTGATTCCGCCATAGATCAATTTTTTGGTATCGACTTCTTCAACATAGTGTTGCTCGACAAGATTAAGTACTTTGGTGAAAAGCTGAAGGTCAGAATATCTATCTTTGCTTAGAGCGAGGGCTGATTTTGTCAGTATTGGCCCCGTCACGGCCCCGGCAAAAATCATTGAGGCTACGAGCCCAAGAATGAGCAAAGGGTTGAATTTTCGTTTCATCGAGGTTTGACCTCCGTGATGTCAATCATAGCTGCTTCGTTTTATTCAAATCAAGCCATGGTAATGGATCTAAGCTTTCACTAAAATGCCTAATCTCAATGTATAAACCAGCACCTTTGAGACTACCCGTGTCACCTACCTCAGCAATAACTTCATTAGAAGACACATCGTCACCGGATTTCTTATCTAGCTTTGAGTTATGGGCGTACAGAGTATAATAGTGATCCCCATGGTCGATGATAATAGTCTCGCCGTAACAGTTGATCCATCCAGCAAAAGCAACTTTACCCCAAAAAAGTGACGTCACTTTGCTGCCGAGAATTGCGCCAAAAAACAGACCTTTGTGAAAAATCTTCGTATTAAATTTGTGGTTTTCGATGATGCCATAATGCTCAGTCACTTCACCTATAACGGGGGGCTTTAATATGCCACGTTGCTCAAAAAAAGCTCCTCGGGAAAGATCGGTGGTAACTTGGCTTTCAAGGCCCAACTGCAATAATTTCTCTTCTAACTTTCTGCCGGCCTCCCGCCACTCTCGGATGGCTTGAAAGTGCATTTCTCTATCTTTTTCAATCTTAGAAAGAAGATAGAGTTGCTCGCCTTTTTGATCGTCGTATTTTCTCTTCTCCTCATTTAATAGTTTTTCAAATTTAGCGTAAATTTTCACTTGATGGCGAAGTTTCAGTTGTTGTTTCGCAATGGCAATCAAACCATTTCGATAGCTTTCAATAAGTTTTTGATCGCGAACTGCAATAATTTTTAAAAATTTCATATTACGTGAAAACTCGTCTCCGTTCTTGCTAGAAAGTGCAAGTTCGGCGTACCCACGAATACCCATTTTATACAAGGCCCTGAGTCTTACTCTAAGTAGTTTCTTTTGCTGATCTAATGTAGACTGAAACCTCGCAAGGTTTTTCGCATGGGTTTCTACTAAAACTTTTGACTTACCCAGTTGGAATCCCAAGTTATCAATGTCAGAACTTACCTTTGATATGTTCTTATTTATTTCATAGAGATGGCCTAAAATTCCGCGCTTTTTTATTTCGGTCTCTAAGAGCAAGCGATGTTCTTGGTCAATTTTTTCTTTAAGGTCGTCTAGATTAATAGGACTGGTATTGGCATTGGCCCTCTGAAGAGCGAATGTCAAAAACAAGAGGCTCAAAGCCGCTCGTCTCATGAATGACCTTCGTGAACCGCAGCCCAACCCGTATTGAGTCTTGCAACACAGACATAACTTCCAGCGGCACCAATAGCCGCGCCCAATACTAGAACGAACACGACGAGATAAAATGGAAAAAATGATAACGTGGAAAGTGTTGTAGCCGCGCCTAAAACCGAATCCAGAGATTGATAAATCAGTTTATAGGCGATGGCTAATAAAAACAGAGAAACCGCAGCTGCTAAGATCCCTTGAAACGCTCCTTCTACTATAAAAGGTCGGCGAATTGTTTTTTGAGTAGCCCCAACCAATTCTAAGATTTCAATTTCTTCTCGTCTGACTGTGAGAGACGCCTGAACGGCATTACTTACGGTAAAAACACAGCCTATTAAAATTATCGTCGTGAAAACCATGGCCATGAGACGAACAATTTTTAGTAAGACAGCGTAGTTTTTGAGCCATTCTTGACCAAAACTTACGTCTTCAACTCCGCCCCATTTGGAAAATTCTTGGGCCAGCCCTGCTATAAGTTCTGGGGTTTTTTTCTCTTTTGCAATTTTGATCAAATAACTTGCCGGAAAAGGATTTTCATTATCGCCTTGTATGGCCCGTAAAAAATCAGGACCATAGCTGCTCAAACTTTTTTCAAAAGACGCCTGGGCCGCCTCTTTATTTATGTATTGAAATCCTTCAATTGCCCGTTCACTTTGAAACCCCCGCTTGATAGCACCTAGCTGTTCCGCAGATACGGTGTCTTTCAAATAAACCGTAATTTGAATTTCATCACCCCAGACCGCCAAAAATCTACCAAGGTTGGTGGTAAAAAGCAGAATGCCAAGAATCAGTGAGAAGCTCAGAGTTAATACACCCGTAGTGGCCGTATTAGTCCAAAAGTGAGATTGCCAACTCCGTAGCAAAACCGATTTAAGTTCGTTCATTATAGTTCCCTTGCAGCGACTTCCTGTAACTGGGGGGCCGGTCGATTAAAGCCGTCTGCGATATGTCCTTTTTCAAGGCGTATAACACGACGATTGCCCTTTGATATAAAACTCTGATTATGTGTTGCCACAAAAACTGTAGTTCCTTGAGCATTAATGCGCGCAAAGAGCTCCATGATTTCATTAGATAGATTCTGGTCTAAATTACCTGTAGGCTCGTCGGCAATAAGCAGGCCCGGTTTACTCACCAACGCGCGAGCAATAGCTACTCGTTGCTGTTCGCCGCCTGAGAGTTGGTTTGGCCAATAACCACTTTTGTAACGCAAGCCAACTTGATCGAGCATGTCGTTTACTCGGGCCGTAATCTCTGCGCGCTTCATCCCGAGAACTTCAAGAGGAAGTGCTACGTTTTCAAAAGAGGTTCGATTTTTCAAAAGTTTGAAATCTTGAAAAACCACTCCAACTTTTCTTCGAACAAAAGGAACCTGATCTGGGGTCACTGTTGAGAGATTTTGGCCTGCTACGACGACGGTCCCTGAGCTTGGGCGATCATAACATGTGATCAATCGAAACAAAGTTGTTTTCCCTGCACCACTGGGGCCCGTGAGATACACAAATTCGCCTCTTGCTATTTTCATTGTCAAATTGCTGAGAGCGTGGACCGATTGAGAATAAATTTTGTACACGTGGGATAGTTCGATCATTCATCTATTTTATGCTGCCAAGAGGAAGAGTACCAGAAACCAATTGGTCTAGAACTTCTTGATGCTGCTCCCTCATGCCCAGACGAACAGCCTGCCGACCTGTTGCATATCCTGAATCCACAAGCTTTTCGTAGGGAGTTTTAAGACTAACCACGACAGTGCCAGAACTAAAAACTCTCGTCACAACAAAGGGGTTTTGGTCCCCCCAATCCTCCGTCTGCACGTGGTAGTTAGAACCAGCAAAAACAATGTCGCTATTGAAACATTTTTCCATGGCCGCCATGGCGTACAATGCTGACCCGAAAGGGCCTCAAATGTCAAGCTTGTTTTTAGATATAACTATATGAAACTACTAAGAAAGTATCTGTTAAAGCTATGGTCTAGGAAGCCGATATATAGACTAATGTGGAGTTATCTTAGACTGGTAAATGTCTGGGCGGCAGCCTGCGTTTACTTTTTGCTCATAAATTATATTGGGATTGCATGCTCTCAACCAGAATCGGGGAGCACTGCTATTCGCGTGAAGGGTACTTCAAGTTCACTTGAAAATCCCTATTGTTCCACTTCCAATGAATACAGTAATGGTCTTATTGTCTCAGGTAAAGCCCAGTTCACTATAAGAAATGCAACTCGCAAAGGCTTGGGTGGTGAGTCCGATGGTATTCCTATTAAATTTGCCGAAGTACAAATACTCAACAGTGAAAACAAGGAAGTACAATGTAGTGAAACAGATGAAACAGGTTCATTTTCTTTTGTCGTTCCAAGAAATCAAAATCTAAAAGTGCTTGTTAATTCGCGCTCCATGAACAATAAAGTAAAAGCAAGTATTCTGGATACACCACAAACAAATAAATTTTATTCTATCTCTCAAAATTTTGATTCAAACTCCGGCGCCAATACAATAAATTTACCCATGATGACCGCATCAGCAAAAAGCAGTGAAGTGGCGGGCGGCGCATTTAATATCTTATTTAATGTTTTACGAGCCAATGAATCTCTAAGATTTTATATTTGCGGTTCAATTTTGACGACCTGTTCTCCCGATTTTGACGTTGCTCCAAAAGTGACGGCTTATTGGAAAGCAGGAATCAACCCCTACATTTATTTCGGTGGTGACCCGACCGCCGGTTTAAGTTTTTATGTCCCTGGCACAGACAAACTCTATATTTTGGGTGGGATAAATGGCGAGGTGAATAACACAGATACCGATCACTTCGACGACTCAGTCATTTCACATGAGTACGGGCATTTTATTGAAGATCATTATTCAAAGAGTGATTCCCCAGGTGGGAGCCATGATGGGGATCATATTCTAGATGCCCGGCTAACTTGGAGCGAAGGTTGGGCCGATTTTTTTTCGGCCGCTGTTAGAGGCACAAAGTACTATAGCGATAGTTACGGCAACGAAGATGGAATGACGGGGTATTACTTTAACTACGACTTAGATGCAAATGATGACAATCTTGATATTTCTAATGATGAGGGTGAAGGAAATTTCAGAGAATTCGCCATTGCCCGAGCCCTATGGGATGGGATTGATCCTCTGCCGCTCCCAAACGCTACTGACCCTGGCACAAATGGATCAGTTTCTCAAGACGACAACAACGACGACACGGCTTCGCCTTCTTCTTTCACAACTTATTGGCACTCCTTTAACAAAACTCTATCTTCTTCAAGTTTTCATTTTAGAAATGTCGGATTATTTCTTGAATTTATCAACGACACTACTCTAATGAGTTCAACAGCCATGAGTTTTCAAGGAATTAAACCCAGTAGAGCCGATTACGCCCAACCGCTTCCCATTACTATAGGGTCGGCTTGCCCAATTAAGATTACGGCCAATGATCCACCCCATTGCATGATCGGAAGGACCATTGTTTGCTCTCGGGGAAATCTTCACGCTTGTTGCAGCAATCAGTTGGCAAGTAATGATTTTTATGACGTCAATGTAGATGGTTCGTTTCATTCTATAGACTTAGATCGAGTCACAGGAACTGCCGAGCTTGATATTTATCTCTACAAAGATGGCTACACTTTCGGCGATAGCGACGACATGGCCGCCATGGGTTCGTTGGGAACTTCGTTTCCCAAATCAGTCAACGTCGATGGGATTCCCCATGGTCATTACATTTTAAACATAAGTGTGTATACAGGAAATGCAATGGAGTATCCGCCCGGAGAAGCAAGTTACCAACTTTATTTCAATGGAATAAACGGAACGCAGGTTTGCCCATGAAAAATTTGTTTTTGCTGATATTTTTCTTGATGCCATTGACTTACTTAGTGTTACGACCTGCATTTATTCATCAATCTAATAAAAATATTCTAGATTTGGATGTTACAGAGCAAACTCAAATTCTTTTTGGAGCACCAAAGATAAATGGTCAGAGAAGTTTGGCGAAAGCATACCCGAACTCGCTTTCTATGACCATTCTTAGCGATATTCCTACCCCCATAACAAAGGACCAAATTTTTACTCTTAAAGTTACCATTTCGTCGGGTAATGAAATTTCAAACTTGCAACTAAGGTGGAGTATTCCTCCAGAACTTGAGATCATCGGCGGCCCCACGGGGACAGTTTTGTCTGTGGCGGCTGACCAATCAGTTGATGAATTCATCACGTTGAAAGCCACTTCCGAAGCCAATGCAAGAATTTTTGCTGAGGCAGGTTACATGCGAGATAAAGACCGCAACAACAAATTTAAACACGGAACCATGGTACAATTTGACACAAATAGTGCCTCCCTAGAACCCATTTTCAGGCGTCCCTTTCATAGACCCAACCGAGAGCGCAACAAAACTCACGGTGGAAACGAAAAAATCTACGAGTAGAGATTTCGTTGCTTAACGCCCAAAACAATAGTTAACTTTTCTTTATGACAAATGAACTCGCAGCTACCTTGACCGATGTGCTTCTTGCTTGGGCCACGTTTGTCATGGGTCTTACGGTGGGTAAAAGAAAATCTCTTTACACTTGGTCGGCATTTTTTCTTATGCTCGGGCTAGCAGCTGGGTTGGGAGCCATTTTTCACGGCACTTCAAAATTTCACACGCCTGAATTCTGGGTCCTCGTTTCCTGTACCAGTACGGCTAGCAGCTTTTTGTTTTTAGCAGCCTGTCTTTGCGTCTACCGGCCTGAATGGTTCTTTCTAAGTTGGCTCTGGCCCGCTTTCGGATTAGCAGGAATTTTATTAGGCGGAATCCTAGCCCCCATGCCTTTTTGGTATATTTCAGTGGTCACGGGAATTATCACTTTTTTCTCAACAGTGCTCATTAAGTCTTCACCATCTAAAGAATCCCGAAACTTGATCTACGCTGGGATAATCGCAACCATGCTTGGTCTTGTGGCCCAAAAGATAACCAATTTTGATGGAATTTGTAGCCACAACTCGCTGTTTCACCTCTTACAGTTAGCTGGCAATTTTTTGTTTTGGCTAGGCGCTAAGCGAATATGAGTTATGTTGAAAAAGGAAGATTTGAAGTCATCGCCCATCGCGGTGGTAGCCAAGAAATGCCTGAAAATACTCATGCCGCGTTTGATCATGCGGCAAACCTTTCGCCCCATGTCAGTATAGAACTTGATATTCACTTATCTAGAGACGACGAACTCGTTATTATTCATGACGCAACTTTAGAACGAACAACAAATGGTCATGGCAAAATTAAAGATTTAGATTTTTTGGAAATTTCTAAATTCGACGGTGGTTATTTTTTTACTCAAGACGGTGGAAAATCTTTTCCCTTCAGAGGGGGCAAAGTCAAAATAATAAGACTTGTGGACGTGCTCACAAGTTATAAAAATATGCGGGTCAGTATTGACATAAAATTTCCCCATGACCCCATGGCTGAAAAACTGATAAAGACGATAAAGTCTACGAATGCTTGGAATCGCGTTATCATAGGCTCTGAACACCACAGTATATTGGCTGAAATTAGAAAAATGGCGCCCGAACTTTGCACGGGTTTTTCAAAAAGAGAAATCTTACGAGCCTTGATTGCAGAAAAAAGTCGATTTCGCTTTCTCACTCCAAAGTCTCCCAAGGTCATTCAGATTCCCATTCGACATAGTGGACTTAAGGTCTATTCCCAACTGTTTCTAAATTCTTTTCACCAAATCCAAAAATTTATGCATATTTGGACTATAAATGATGAAGCTACGATGCGTTATTTGATTCAGGCTGGTATTGACGGTATCGTGACTGACGCGCCAAGTCTTCTACTCAGAGTTGCTCAAGAGCTTAAAAAGATTTAGCTTAGTTGAGAACTGTAATTGTAAATTTAAGGAGCAATACATGGGAACACTTGCCTACGCGGCAAACCAAACATCAATTAAAGTAGCCATGAAGTTCGGTGTTTGGGATTTAATCTGGAATTCAGGAGCAGTAGTCAAATTTGTTCTATTAATATTGTTAGGATTTTCGGTTTTAAGTTGGGCCATCATTCTTTCAAAAAATATTCAATTGGCGAGACTTGACTCAACCAACTTAAAATTTCTAGATTTATTTTGGAAAGCGAAGAGTCTGGACGGAATTTCAGAAGTAATAAACAGGTACGATGCAAGCCCCCTTGCCCAAGTTTTTCGTGCTGGATACACCGAGCTACAACGAATTGCCGAAAGTAGCTCGCGAGACAAAACCGAAACTTCGGCCTTAGAACTGAGCAGCCTTGAAAATGTACAAAGAGCCCTTAGAAAGGCCAGTGATAGTGAAGTCGCTCGAATTGAAGGACGCACAAGTTTTCTAGCCACGGTGGGAACCACATCTCCATTTATTGGATTATTTGGCACCGTATGGGGAATCATGTCTGCATTCCAAAATATAGGCAATACGGGTGCGGCCTCTTTAGCTGTGGTAGCCCCTGGGATTTCAGAGGCCCTTATCACGACCGCAGTGGGCCTCGCCGCGGCCATACCAGCCGTTGTGGGGTACAATCATTTTGTCGGTAAATTTAGAAAACAAGATTTAGAGATAAATAATTTCTCTGCAGACTTTCTTAATATCGTAAAAAGAAACTTCTTTAAGGGCTAATCGAAAATGGGCATGAGTTCTGGCGCAAGTGACATTCGATCAAGAACAACTTTGAGTGAAATCAATGTCACTCCCCTTGTCGATGTCATGCTTGTTCTCCTCATTATTTTTATGGTGACGGCCCCCATGCTTCAACAAGGTCTTGATGTTCAGTTGCCCGAAACCGCAAACACGGGTCTCACCGTCAAAGAAGACCCATTTGTTTTAACCATTAGGGTGGGGGAAAGAATTTTCATTGATAAACAAGAATTTAGCCTTGCTAAATTACGAAGTAAGCTCGCAGCGATTTTTGAAAATAGACAAGACAAGCAAATTTATATACAAGCCGATAAGGCTGTATCCTATGGTTTTGTGGCCGCCGCCATGGGAGAAATTAAAGCTGCCGGCATTAACGGTATAGGTCTTGTCACTTTACCAGGGCAGAATCGTTTGAAATGAAAACAAACCTTCTCACCGTTCCAGCAAATTTAAGCGAACCTGAAATTTTTAAAAAGATGCTGGTCACAAGTTTTGTTTTTCATGTGATTTTATTTTTGGCATTTGCATTTAAAACTCTCATCTTACCAAATGAATCGCTCACATTAGATCCGGCTATAAGAGTAGACTTGGTGGCTCTTCCAGATAAAGTGGCAAAGCTTCCACCACCTCCTACTCCTGCAAAACCACAAGAAAAGGCAATAGAGTCAAAAATTAAAAAAAATGAACCCATAGTACTACACCCCAAACATGAAGTTAAAGAAAGTGCCATAGACAAAATCAGAAAAATGCAAAAAATGGAGCAACTCGAAAACGACGTTCGCCGGCAAGAGGCAAAGGAGAGAGCCGCCAGGCAAGCCAAAGCTCGTGAAATCTTACTTAAAGGTAACTCAGTTAGTCCCGGCTCGGCACTGCACGGTTTAGCAAAAGCAGAATTCAACGAGTATCTTGTTCAAATTCATCAAAAAGTAAAAGAAAACTGGAATCTCCCTGAGTGGCTGCAAAATGAAAAATTGAAAGCCACAGTTATCGTCTATATGGATTACCGGGGAGTTGTAATCAGGAGATTACTTGAAAAGTCTTCTGGGGATTCTCGCTTTGATGACTACGTCATAAAGGCAGTAGATGATTCTTCACCTTTCCCCGCACCGCCGTCAAAGTTCGTCGATTTAGTAAGGGTGGATGGGATTGTATTAGGATTTCCACAATGAGAGGGCCATGGGCATGCTAAAAGTAATGTTATTTGTCGGTCTTTTGTTTCCTGGACTATTATTGGCAGAGGATTCAGATACCAGAGTCTACATTAAGGTGGGCGAAGCCAGCATTAAAAAAAGTCTTATCGCCGTTCCTCCGTTTGCCCTTTTAAGTACGGCTTCTCTAGCACCCAATCATAAACAAATTGGAACAGATCTATTTAACACGATCATAAACGACATTGAGGTGAGCAATCTTTTTACAATCATCAAGCCCGAAGCTTACCTTGAAGACCCAACAAAGGTGGGCATTACTCCGGCACCGGGCAACCCCACTGGGTTTCACTTTGAGATCTGGAGCAAAATCAATACAGAATTTTTAATTCGAGGCGCTTATAAGATCAGCGATATGGGCCAGCTTGAATTTGAAATTTATTGTTACTCAGTTCCTCAGGCAAAACTCGTTTTAGGTAAAACTTATATGGCAAGTACTAAAGACGCGCGGGCTACTGCCCATACTTTTGCCGACGATCTTATGAAAGCTTTGACAGGAAAAACTGGAATCTTCAGAACAAAATTTGTTGCAGCAAGCGATAGAGCCGGCCATAGATGGAAAGAAATTTACGTAATGGCATGGGACGGACGAGATATTGTACAAGTGACTAATCACCATGCCATCAGTCTTTCTCCTTCATGGAAGCCAAATGGAAAAACCATCAGCTATAGTTCCTCGGCCTACCACCCGGGGCTTAAAAGTAGAAATTGGGATCTCTTTACGTATGATATTTTTGCTGGAAAAAGATTTCTCATCAGTAGCCGATTAGGGATGAACACTGGAAGTACTTTTTCACCCGACGGCGATTGGATTTATTTGACCATTAGCAAAACGGGCGACCCTGATATTTATAAAATTAACACCGATGGCAACGATCCCGTTCGTCTCACCAATGGCCCCCGAAAAACAATGAATGTAGAACCTAACGTATCACCAGATAGTAAGAAGATTGCATTTTCAAGTGATCGCAGTGGCAACCCTATGATCTACACCATAGATACCGATGGATCTAATCCAAAGAGGGTCACTTTTGCCGGAAAATACAATTCAAGTCCTTGCTATTCACCCGATGGCAAGCGCATGGCTTTCGCAGGTCGGGATGGCGACCACTTTGACGTCTTTACCATGAATGTCGACGGAAGCGACATGATGCGGCTTACATCAGCCAAGAAACCAAGTGGGCGAATGGCCAATAATGAGTACCCCAGTTATAGCCCCGACGGCCGTCATATTGTTTTTACGTCTGACCGTTCCGGCAAGAATCAGATTTATATTATTAGTATTGATGGTACCAATGAACGACGCATCACAGTAGACGATTATAATTACTTTCAAGTGCGGTGGTCGCCCTATCTAGAGGGTGTGGCTAATTAGACTTCGCAAGGCCTTCGAAACGCCCTTGATAAACGGATTCCATTCAAATCTTGCATTTAACAAGAGGTTTCAATATTTTTAGATAATTAAAAGGAGGGTAAGAACCCATGCCCCATTCAATGAAATTTGAAATTCGCAGTATAACTCTCGCTATGATTTTATTGTTTTCTATCTTTGCATTTTCGCCGTTGGTTAAGGCCGAAGAAAAAGCTAAAGAAGCGCCACCGGCACAGACAAAAGCAGCAGCTAAGGCAGAAGCTAAAGCTTTGCCCGCTGCTTCACCAGTAGGTACCAAAGCTGAAGCTAAGGCCCTGCCTTCTCCATCACCAGCAAAAGCCGAAACAACTCAGGCAACTAAAAAGAAAGGTTTTAAGAATATGTATGCACTGTTTGACACAACCATGGGAAATATCAAATGTCGTCTGTTCTTTGACAAAGTACCCAACACAGTAGCCAATTTTACCGATTTGGCTGAAGGCAAAAAAGAATGGATAGATTCAAGTTCTAGAACAAAAAAGAAAACACATTTCTTTGATGGACTTGTTTTTCATAGGGTCATCCCGAAATTTATGATCCAAGGTGGCGATCCCCTTGGCAACGGTACGGGCGGCCCCGGCTACCAGTTTAAAGATGAGTTTGCTTCTGACTTGAAACACGATAAGCCAGGTATGTTATCTATGGCTAATTCTGGTAAAGACACTAATGGTAGCCAATTTTTTATTACATCAGTTGCAACCCCTTGGCTCGATCGCAAGCACACAATCTTTGGTGAGGTCATCGAAGGGATGGACGTTGTTGACGCTATTAGCAACACACCAAGAGATTCATCGAACGATAAACCGCTTAAGAGTGTAGTCATTAATAAACTAACTATTATTCGTGAATAAAAGAAAATTTTCGAAAGCGGGGCGTCCCGATAGATGCCCCGTTATTTTTATCTCGACGTTTTCAAATAAAAAAGATGCTTTAGCATTTGCCAAATCGATTTTATTTCTAAAACTTGCCGTGTGCGCTAACATCGTTCCAAAGATTATAAGCCTCTATGTTTGGAAAGGTAAAATCGAAAACCAAAGAGAAGTACTTCTCATCGGAAAAACAACTTCAAGCGCCTTTTTGAAGCTAAAAGCTAAAATCAGTCAAATTCACCCTTATGAAATTCCTGAACTTATTTCTGTAGACGTGAATGACGGTCATAAACCCTATTTAGATTGGCTTATGAACTCTGGAAAGTAATCCGTATACTGAATGATCTTGACGTGAACCTACCATGGGAACGAAAGATTTCTTTCAATCAGCAATAGTTCCATTTAACTGAAAAATTCAATTCTTAAAACGGATCATAAAAAAGCCTCCAACAAGATTTCTTGTTGGAGGCTTTCAACTTTATTCACCAAATCCCGATTCAGAATCAGAAGCATCATATTCACGAGCTTCGGGTTCATAATGGTCAGGATCTAATTCGACTTCCTTTCGGGTAATCACCCTAAGCTTTTGCACGGTCAGATCAGATTCGTCCCGACCTCCGGCATAAGCTTTACGTGACGCTATCGAATTACTGGTACGATTTGCTGATGTACTGTCTTCTGCAAAACTTTGATTCATGAAAAAAAATACTAGGGTCAAAGTAAGGAGATGACAAACCTTGATCACTTGATAACCAATTTTAGAACAAAAGCAGCGCCGATAAAAATTGCACATATAAAAAGAATTCGGCGAAGCTCTGCTTTTGACATGGTCAAGACCTCAAGTGTTAAAGGTTAATTACATCTTAGCTTTTTTACCTTTACCATGCTTACCACCGTGTTTTCCACCCTTATGCTCTTTCTTAGCATCAGTTTTGCCAGCATCTGGTGTGGCTGGGGGAGCTTCGTTAACGGCAGGAGCACCTGCGGGGGGAGCTGGGGGAGCAGCATCTTCTGCAAAAGCAAAAGCAGAGAAACTCAACGCAATAACGAGAGCCAAAAATAGTTTTGTCATATTTCATCCTCCTTAAGAATGATTAGGTTATTGTCTAGTTAACCATTATTGCAGCATTGATGCCGCCCTGACCTAGACCGTCTTGTTTTATATAAGCACCTGAAATCACTGATGTTTTAATTTTTATCTGATGAAAAAAATTCCCACTTTTAGGAGTCTAAAAACACGACATTCTCAAATTTAAGAAACCATACATGGCAAAGTAACAATAACTGTCGTTCCCCCATTGGGCACACTTTCAATATCAATGCGACCTCTATGCACGTCAACGATCTTTCGAACGGTGCTTAAACCAAGGCCGGTCCCTTGTTCTTTTGTTGTAAAGAAAAGATCAAAGAGGCGACCCCGTGCACTTTCAGAAATTCCAATTCCTGTATCTTTAATAGAAATTCTCACCCACTTCTCAACTTTTTCAATCTTAATTGTTAGTTGACCGCCACCCTTCATAGCCTCTACGGAATTTTGTATTAAATTAACTATGGCTTGTCGCAACTTATCTTTGTCGGCTTGGATTTCAATCCCCATTGCGAGACTCTCAATTTGAAAATTGATTTGATTTCGATCTAAAACGGCTTTGTAGAAATCCGTCACTTCAGTCATAAATTTTTCTAAACTAAATTTTTCAATTTGAAGCTGAAAAGGGCGCGCGTAATCTAAAATATCTGAGACAAGACGATCCAAGCGACCAATCTCGCTTCGCATATTATCAATGATTTTGGATTTAGCATCATCGCTCCCTTTGGATCGTTCAAATTGAGAAAGTAAAAGTGAAACCGCATTAAGGGGATTTCTGATTTCATGGGCAAGGCTTGAAGCCAGTGTGCCAATCGCGGCAAGCCTTTCGTTTTAGCTTCTCCTTTCTTCGCTATCTTCTAATTGCTCAATGAGTTTTCCTTGAGTCGCGGCAACTCGGGCTCTCACCTAATTAAATTCTGTGGCCAAAAAAGATATTTCGTCAGCGCCTCGGGGAATTTGCACAGGTTTATTAAAATCCCCTGCGGCTATTTGTTGGGCACTTTCAACCAATGTTTGAAGGGGTTTTGTGATCGAGTGGGTGAGAAAAACCGTTGTTAGAATAAGACCAATTAATAAAATAAGAGTGGCGGAAAAGAGGGCTTTTTTGATTTCTGCCACCTGTTGATCGACTTCGATAAAATCTCTTTCTACGGCTAAGTACCACTCGTACCCTGGCAACTTTAATACTGTCCCAAGAACTTCAATACCTTTGTAGTTACTGTATTGACCAACCCAAAATTCGTCTTGAAGATGGTGAACAAGCGGTGTGGTAGACAAATGGCTTTGTAGTAAATTTTCAGGGGCACTTTTCGCTGGAGTGATGAATTGAAGCCCATGATCCAAAAGAAAAGCTTCAGAATTACCCTTCAGGGCAAGTTTTTGACCCAAAAGATCATATAAAGACGATAGACGAACGCTGGCAACCATGACTCCGTGGGGGTCGTTTCCTTCATTGATGGGCACAGAAGCCAATAGAACTTTTTCGTCCCCTTCATTAGATTCATAAATTTCAGCAAAACTAAAATGCTTAAGTCCTGTAATAAAAAAAAGTTCTCGTTGCGCAGGTAAACCGATCCAATCTTTATCTGTCGATGCCACGCAAACCCCCGAATCATCAAAAACAGCAAGGAGATCAAAATAAGAAAGTTGGGCAAGCTTTGAATTTAAGAATGTATTGAGCCGGTTGGTACTCACTTTTTCTTTTGTGAGTTCGCGATCAAGTATTCCTCCAGAAGCACTTAACGACTTGAGCCCCGATTCTGTTCGTTTTAAATATCTTTGAAGTTGTTGCGAGAGTGTTATCGATAAAACTCTAACTTCGTTGCTTGCACTCTCTGTAGCAGAATTTTGAACATATTTAAGAGCTAAAAAGCTTAGGATTAATGTCAGGACGATGAGGAGCATAGAAAATGAAAAAAAGATACGCCAACCGATTCCTCTAAATAAAGAACTCACTTTTCAATCCCTAGTTCTTCCATTTTTCTGTAGAGACTTGAAAGGCTGAGCCCCAAAATTTTGGCCGTTTCTTTTTTATCACCACCAGAGTCCTCTAGAATTTTTGAAATATGATCTCTAGAAAATTTTTCTAAGACCTTTTCAAGTTCCATGGAATTATCGGTGTCTTGAATATTTTGAAGTCCCGTCGGCAAATTAGAAATATCAATAATGTCTGTACTGGGACCTAAAATAATGGCCCTTTCGATAATATTTTCTAACTCCCTAATGTTCCCAGGCCAAGAATAATTCATGAGGCGACGAAGGGCCTCGTTTGACAATCCCTTTACTGAACGACCCAGTTCTTTTGAAAATTTAGCAATAATACTTCTAGAAAGAAGCGGAATGTCTTCAAGACGCGCCCGAAGGGGAGACATTTTAATTTCAATGACATTTATTCTATAGTAGAGATCTTTTCTAAATACACCCGTTTCTACGTCGGCTGCTAAATCACGATTTGTAGCGGCAATAACCCGAACGTCAATTTTTATTTGATTGGTAGCGCCTACGGGCAAAATTTCACGCTCTTGCAATGCTCTGAGAATTTTGACTTGCAGACTTTTGGGCAACTCCCCAATTTCGTCTAAAAATAATGTGCCACCACTTGCTGTAAGAAAAAGACCCTCTTTATCGCTTACAGCTCCTGTGAATGAACCTTTTTTGTGACCAAATAACTCACTCTCAAGAAGGTTTTCAGGTATAGCACCACAGTTTATAGCTAAGAATTTCTTTTCTTTTTGTCCGCTTTGATTGTGAATTTGTCGGGCAGCAACTTCTTTGCCTGTTCCACTTTCACCAGTTATTAATACGCTACCCTTTGTTTGGGCCACTTGAGTGATGAGATTTCGAACTTCGATCATGGCTTTTGAGTCGCCTAAGAGGCGACTTGTGTCATGCACACGATTGATCTCGGCTCTTAAAAACAGAACTTCTCTTTGTAGATCTTGGCGCTCCTGCAAAATACTCAGTTTTCGTAGCAGCGAATCTACGTTTAAGGGTTTAAGAAGGTAATCCACAACCCCTGCTCGCATGGCTTCGATGACACTTCGAACATCGGCGTAGGCGGTCATAATGAGGGTGACGGATTGAGGGCAAAGTTCCTGGGCTTTTTTAGCTACATCGAGGCCAGAGCCGCCGGGCATTCGAAAATCGGTGAGAATAACGTCAAAAGAAGTTTCTGCCAAAAGATTTTGTGCTTCTGAAACATCGCCGGCCGTGACAACTTGAAAAGACTGATCTCTTAGAATCTGGGCCAATGTTTCTCTTTGGTTTTTTTCGTCATCTACGACTAAAATTGAGAGTGGACGCATAGTTTTGTTTAGAACTTAGCTGCAAATTACGCCTTGAAGCAAGAGCTAAAACTCGATATAAAAGTGCCCTTGATTTACAAGGGCACGCTTAGCTCAGTGGTAGAGCGTCGCACTCACACTGCGAAGGCCGTTGGTTCAATCCCAACAGCGTGTACCAATTCTCACTGTACAGAAATCGTTGACGCCGAATTGTCAGAGCCGAAATACCAACCACTTGCAGGCGGTGTGGATGCTGTCGAGGCTACGTAGAGCTGAACCGACGATAGTTTGCCACTCGTGGTTGCTCCTTCCATCCCCGGCGCAGTCAACTGGTTAGTAGAATTAATGATCCAATAGCCATCTTCCCAGAAAATAAACAATCCGGCCATACTTCGATAAATGTTTTTACCGTTGTAAGTTCCTGCTATTGTGTACACTGAATTAAAGATTAATTCTTCGGCATCAGTGGCCAAAAGACCCGTACCTGAAATATCCGTAAATGGAATAGCGATACCCACAGTCGACTCTGAATTACCGGTCTTTACAGCTAGAACTATCAAATGGGTAGCTCCCGCCGGCACTGAAACAGCCGAGATGTCTTGGTCTATATCGGCCCCAGTCTTAGAGACCGTTGCTATAGCACTGCCGGTCTTGGATGTTCCATTGGCACTAAAGTATACTTTGTAACTAACCACATCTGACTCGTTACCAGCAGCACCAATACTGAGTGTTCCAGTGATTGCACCAGCAGTGGTGCCTGTATCAGTGAAACTCAAGCTAGAAGCCATGGGATCAATACTGGCCCCTGTCGTAATACCACCGGCTAAATCTGGCACTGTATAGGCGTCTGGTGAGGCTGCGGCGCCGGCTTCAACCCAAGCCTCTAAATTAGACGAATTGATAACAGTTGGAAACTCGTCGGCGATATCTTGGGCACCCCAAGACGCTCCTTCAGCAAGGGCCGCCAATGCATTGTTTACGTTGATTGAGCCCATGCCATTGATATCACTAATTGCGTCTGTAGCTCCTTCAGATATGGACTGGATTGTTCCCTGAATATCAGAAGAGTCATATCCAGTCATGGAGATATCACCCAAAGCGCCTGTGGCTCCAGCTGATATATACTTAACCATATTACCGATGTCAGATGCGTCGTAACCAGTCATTGTGATTTCATCAAGTGCACCGGTAGTCCCAGAAGTGATACTTCCAGCTAATGAACCAACATCTGATGCATCATATCCTGTCATTGAAATTTCATCTAAGGCGCCCGTGGCACCGGCGCTGATCTCTTTTACCATATCAGCTAAATCTGACGAATCGTATCCCGTCATAGAAATATCATCCAATGCACCTGTGGCACCACCGGTGATTCCCTCCATCATTGCATTTAGATCAGTTGAATCATAACCCGTCATCGAAATGTCATCTAAAGCTGCTACTGAACCCGCCGTTACTTCGGCAACCATTCCAGATAAATCGGCTGAACTATAGCCGGACATCACAATATCACCCAGGGCTCCCGTGGCACCGCCGGTGATACCGTTTACCATTGCCGGTAGATCAGAACTGTCGTAGCCGGCCATAGAGATATCATCTAACGCCCCCGTGGCACCATTTGTAATTCCTTTAACCATTGATTCTAAGTCACTGGCGTCATAACCCGTCATTGCCACTTGGTCCAAAGCATCAGTTGCCCCTTCAGTTATAGAAGAAATCATTGTTGGTAAGTCACTACTATCATATCCCGTCATTGATATTTCGTCCAGAGCTGAGACAGAACCCTCCGTCACACTACTCACCATTGCAGGCAAATCAGTGCTGTCGTAGCCGCTCATTGAAATGTCGCCTAAACATGCGACGGCACCCGCATTGATCTCTCCAATCATGGCTGGTAAATCGTTAACGTCGTAACCACTCATTTCGATATTGCCTAGCTCTGAAGTCGCACCCGAAGTGATTCCTTTAACTGCCGCCTGTAAATCCGATGAATCGTATCCCGTAATAGAAATATCATCTAAGGCACCTACGGCACCGTTAGTTATACCAGAAACAACTGCCGGCAAATCGGAGGCGTCAAATCCAGTAAGTGAAATATCGCTCAACCCACCCACAGCACCAGCAGTTACACTCTTAATGGCATCATTTAAATCAGCAGCGCTCACACCGCTATCATCTAGGGCTCCCACGATAGATCCAACAACTGCACTCGCCGCACCAGCGACTTCAGACGCACTGAGACCCGCATCATCAAGATTACCAATTGCCGTTTCTGAAATATTATTCACCGCCGTTTCAAAAGCAGATCGCCCCGTCTCAGCTGAGCCGTCAGGGAGATTCGCTTCGCGACCGTCAAGTGATGCTACTAAACTCTTAACAACGACGTTTATAACGCCCAATTTTTCAGCAGATGTCAGCGAAGTGTCCGCCAATTGGCCTTCAGCCGCTACTTCTATGACTGGCAATAAGGCTATAAGATCAGTTGAGTCTGAGAGTCCTGCGCTAGAAACGGCCGATGTGACTTCCGTTATCAACTCATCAACTTGTGCATCTGTAAGATCCGAACTGGTTATTCTAACCCTGGAGGTTATATGAGCCTTTGCAGAATTGGATCTAACACTAAGGGAACTACCATGTGCTGCCTTGAGCTTTGCCGATAGTTCGCCTAGGACAGAGCTAGCCAGGCTGGTAGCACTAGCTGCCGGAGATCCAGATTTTGAACACCCTGATAGCCCTAATCCAGCTAACAAGATAATTACAGAAAAGGACCAAACCTTAACAATTTCAAAACGAGCTTCCATATACGTACCCCCCAAAAAACGTTTTACTGTACCAAGCTAATTGTCGGCAAAACTGAACTAGACTTAAGAATTATTTTGCAATGCGATATAAATATAGTGTTAATAAGATCGACAGTTTTGAATAAATTCTTTGTAAATCCGCGGCTATCGGCGCCGAGGAAAATCAGCAGAAACAAATCTAGAATTGAGCTCGTTTGGTAATTTCTTGAAACGAAGTTAAAGTACGCAAGAGTGTGTACCAATTGTTGATGGTGGAGAAGGCACTCAAACCAAGGCCCACGGTGGCCTCACAGCCACCGCGAATCAAATTATTATTTTAAACAAGATGCAGGATCTGCGGCGAATGAATTGACTATTGAAGTGACAGTTGGGAATTTACTACATTGAGGTTTGCAGTAATTGGCACTTGCTAAATTCGTATTGGCGGTGATCTAAGCCCCTTTTAACTCAAATCGCTTTATGCGATTCTCTGGTTCAATAATCTGCACGCGAGCGATGGTACATGCCTAACGAGCCAGGGCAATCGCATTTAATTTTAGATTTGAGCATTAATTCTTTAATAGCGGCAAGTAGATTTGGTTGTTAGCGTTTTAATTTTTCTCTTTCCAAGGAGTAGGAAGATGGGGAATAAAACG
>JAHFAE010000083.1 GCA_023250675.1 Oligoflexia bacterium
TAAAATTAATCCAACAGCTTTGCGGACATAAGGCACTCTGGATGATATCATAATCAACTTACCTTCAACTCCAATTGATTGAAAATAAGCCGAGATGGGTGCTGGATTTGATGGACTTAAAAAAACCTCATATGCATTCATATTGCATGAATTTAAGAGGTAGCGCAGGGTATTTATACTCTTGGTAATATTTTCAGAATAATCAGATTCAAACGGAAAATGCGGCTCAAGATATTCTTGCGCCATTGTGACCCCAGATATAGTTTCAAATACTCCGGCGCATACTCCAGTTTGGGGTAACATATACTGAAGAAACTGTTCTGAATAAGAATTAACCCACTGATGTCGAAAGATGCCCGCCCAGAACCAACTTGCGCGTTTATACGCCATGATGCTCTCTCCCGAGATAAGAGGCCAATTCTTAATCTCTAATGCGCTTGATAAATAATGTTCATCATTCAACATTGTAATTGCGAACATATTCCCAACGAGACTTCCAGAGGAAGCCATAAGTTGTGCGATCTTACGAAATATTTTTTGTCCATCGTTCTGCTTATTCTGATTAAACATTTTTAAAAAATAAACAATAGCCAAAGGGATACAATTTAATCACCCGAAGCTTTCTTTACCTCGACCTTAAAATTGAGGTGGGCTTCTCGGACCATGTCTGAAAGGGCAAGTCCTATCCATGATTCAGCGGGCTCATTAAGTTTTTTAGCAATTTTGGCGGCTCTTTCTACACTGGGAATGCGGCGGCTTTTTTCAAGGTCACATAGGCTTTGAGGAGTGATTCCTAACTTTTTTGCAAATTCTTTTTGTGTCATCTCCTCTCCGATTCTGTAAGACTCCAATGTATTCCCAAAGGTCAAAGGACCAAATTCCTTTTCCAAATCTGCCAAAGTATAGTGTTTTTTAGTACTCATGTTTTGAAACCTCCTCAATAGAGATAATTTTTATACTTCCTTCTTCATATTCAATGTAAATGGCTCTATATCCTTTGGAGAGCCTAATTGAACGTTGTTCTTTACGTTGGCCATGGAGAGGTTCGTCGTGATAACCAGGAATTTTCCGAACCTCTTCAATGCCAAATTTCTCAACGTCTCGCGCCCACTTGTTGAGCTTACGAATTATGAAGTGAGGCAGCCGTCGTAATTCTCTGATAACATTTTCAAATACGACCTTTGACCCCATGTCTCTTTATACGTCAAATTGACGTATAAAGCAAGGAGATTTTGGTCTTATGGCAGATGGTTCTAAAGCTCTAAAATCGGGAACTCACAGTATTTGGGCCAAAACCATGGTTCTTACGAATTGTCCCAATCATTATTCCGATATTGATTTTTTCGTGGTTGAGAACTTCCAAAATACTTGGCAAAAATTTGATGATTGAGAAAAATTACTGTTTGAAAATTCCGTAAAAACCAATTTAAACAACAAGGGGTTACGATCGCTGCGATTCGATGATTTGACTCGATGACTCTGGTCATTGAGTTGTAACTCGCTCCTAAAAGTAAGGCAGATCGATACAAAATTTTTTACCGCCAATTTACCTAGAAAATCAAATTATGCCTACTTTCTTGAGCAAACATGAGATTTGAACCATTTGAATTCCGAGCAGACTAGATGGCTTTTTTCTCTGGATCTTTATTAAAATCGTATAGGGGAACCGTTGAAATGGGTTTGGCTTCGATATTCACAAATTTTTCAATTCGTCGCACAGTCTCAGGATCAAACAAAATATCGCCACAAATTTTACAGACCTCAGCTGGTACATGGTCAATCACCATGATCTTGCCGTTAGAGTTAAGGGTATGGAGTACTTGCTTTTTTTCGTATTCTCCTATGCAGCCTTGAATATTGCATTTCATTTTACTTACCTCTTTGGGTAGCTGTAAGCCATTTTGGTGGCCTAGGCTCATAAACTGTGATGATTATAAGCAATTCTAGAGATGTAGTACAGACAATATGGACCGCCCTTCCCGAATTGGTTTTACCATTGAGAAGGCAACAAGCTCCGCGTTTATGTTCAGGGTAATTCTCAAGAAGTTCGGCCACTTGAATAGCCTGCAATACTTCATCTAAAGTGAAGTTCTCCTCCGTCATCTCTTGTTGAGCATGCTGAGTTGTGCGGATTTTTTCCTGAGAAGCTTGCTCTTGGATTGTTTTAATGAATTCCTTCTGTTGACTCACATCATTTTTATATCTAAGAACTATTCAAAGGGCGAATAGATTTTTTGCTTTCAATAGCGCCCTTACGTAGTAGATAGGCTGTAATTGCGAAAAATGTAACCATTACGTTTCTTTACTCTCTAGACACCACTATATAGTTGCATTGCTTTTCAATGGAATAATAGATGAATTATCAAACTATTTATAACTTAAGAATTCCCTTCCTTGATGATCCAATAATTTGGTTTTCTATAATAATAATTATCATTTTTCCGTTTGGATTACGTGAGGCGATCAAGTCAAAAGATATTGGTAAGCGCCTTTTTGCTTTCGTGGGAATTCCTATTTACTTAGTGATGAGTATTGTAACCTTGTACGGTTATTGGGAAATATGGCAAAAATTTCAGTTGAGAAAGAATCTACTGAATAATGGTGCGGCACTTGTTGTTGAAGGCAAAGTAGAAAACTACCAGCCATTTATCGATCACACTCAACCCGAAAGATTCTCAGTTAATGGAGTTCAGTTTTCATATTGGGGGTATTATATTTCCCCAAGATATAGAAATACTTCTTCACATTCACCAATAAAAAATGGAGTTTATGTTCGTTTGTCTTATCTAAATGAATTTGAAGATGGTGGTTTACGACCGATTTTAAAAGTAGAAATTGCTAGAAAAGATTGAACAACAAACACTGGTCTCTGGGCCTAAACTCGCTCTCAAAAGTAAGGCAAATCGAGTCAATCTGGTGCCACTTCGGCAGTGGCCGGCTTCCAGCCTATCCGGGCACCCCATAGCCCCATGCAATGGAGCATGAGCGCATGACCCCTGATGCCACTAAGTAATTTCGTTAATTTTGATGAGTAGATTCATTGACCAAATAAGTGGTCTTTGGTAGACCTGTTTTTCGAGTTTTTGATTAATTAACGAAAGGGGTCTAATCCATGAAAACCAAATTGGTGGCCGCAATTGGCTTATTCTTGTTTTCCCAAACTCTTTTGGCTTCACTACTCACCGTTGTACCCGGTGACACAGAAATCAATGGTGTGACAGTCAATAAAAGTGCTTCTTTAGATGTAGAGGGCAAGGCGGTTCAATTGGCTTCGGCTGGTGCCGGACTAAGAAAGAAAACCATTGCCCAAGTTAAAGTTTACGTGGGGCAGCTCTATGTTTCGAATTTAGATAGATTTAGAGATCCAAATCTCACACCCCTTAACTCATTGGATTTTAATGATATGACCGTAGCACTTCAAATGACCATGGTTCATAAGGGCACCACAGATCAACTTTCTGAAGGGTTTGTCGATGGATTTAAATCAAATAAAATCGACCCGACCGCAACGCCATACTCCACTCTTGTGTCTTCGGTTCGTGAGGCAGGTCCCATTAATGTAGACGACGGAACTCAAACACTCACATTAGTAGGACGAAGATTGGTCGATGGTTCTGAAGAAATCGTATATGAAAATTCTGAAACCGGCAAAACCATGTCGGTAAAAGGCACAAAAGGATTTATTAAAAACGTTTATTCGATTTGGTTGGGTGAGCCAGCTGATAATGGACTGGTGAATTTAAAGAAAGCATTTGTAGGAGGAAAATAATGAGAAAGTTTATAGTAGCAGGATTTCTCATCCTAGCAGGGCTTGGCTGTGGCAAGGCCGATGATGCTATGGATGCGGCCATTGAGTCAGGCAAAAAGATTGACGAAGCTACTCGGTTGGCTAAATTCAAAGCAGGTTTAGATCTACTCACCAGTACGGAACTCACTAAAGATTTAAATTTGCCGTTAGCTATGTTGGCCGGTGCAGATCTAGTTGCCAAGAACGGTCGAGAAGATGAGATTGTTCCTCTGGCTTATTCTTGGTATCAAGCTCTGATCGAAGCTCAAACCGATGAAGATCATCAGCGTAAAGTGCCCGTGCCTGCGGTTCGAACTTGCGTTACCGATTTGTCCACGAACAAACAGACTTGCACTGAAGAGGTGCCCCCTCGCCCTTCTGTTAAAAAATGTGTTACAGACCAAACCACAAACACGCAGACTTGCACAGAAGAAGTAATCAAAAAAACCAAAAATGAATACACCCAAGATTACGTTGAAGAGTTTAACCTAAGAAAGAAAAAATACCTTCAATGGGTGCGCACAGTTGCGGCTATGTTGCCCCATAGAATGGTCAATGAAATCGTTCTAAAAGAGATTCAAAAAGGTGGAGAGTTTGAAACTTTTGCTTACTCACTCTTGGCTGCCCGAGCTCGTTTTATCAATGACATCTTGATTCGCGATGATCTTCTTGAAAAAAGAAAGTTAAGAAATCTAGATACCATTGAGAAGGCTTACAACTACTGCAGTGACCTTAAATATCTAATGGATCTCCCTTTTGCCGATCGGCTCGAAATGCCGGTAACTGGATTTATTAAGGCTGATGGCAATATTGACAAGGACCGAAATTTTGTTGAGTCTTTACCCAGTAAAGAGATCATGCAGACCGTGGAGCTTGTTAAAGAACGTGCAGAAAAAGAACTTGAATCAAAATGGCAAAATGACTCAAGAGCTCAAGTCGTCAAAATAAAAATTAAATCACTTTGACGAATTGACCTTTCGTTTAATCATAAGACTCATGAGAGAGGGATCCATAAGATCCCTCTTTTTTTTCAAGGCCGCTTTGAGGTGAATCAGACTTTCTTTTGTTGGAACTTTTACATTTTTTGCTAGTCCAACAAGCTTCATTCCCCAAATCGTCATGTATGAGAGATCTAATTCAAAAAGTCTCAAGCCATGACGGGCTGAACTGGGCATGGCGTGGTGATTGTTATGCCAACCTTCTCCATAGGTTAAAAAGGCAACCCACCAACAGTTTGTGCTGCGATCTTGAGTTTCAAAATTTTGGTATCCAAAAGTATGGGCGGCCGAGTTAACAAACCAAGTGCTGTGATAGGTAAAAACAAGTCTGATGCAAAGGCCCCAGATGACGAACTTCCATCCCCCAATGGCAAAACACAGAGCCGCAAAAGCAAGTTGAAGTGAGAAATTATATTTTTCTAAGAATCGATAGTACGGCTGTTTTTGAAGGTCCTTAGCGTATTTATTTTTGAGATCCACAAGATACTTTTCATCGGGGTTCATGAAAATCCAAAGCATATGACTCCATAAAAAACTTCTATTGGGAGTATGGGGGTCGCCTTCTTGATCTGCTTTTTGGTGATGCTTACGATGAGTGGCAACCCACCTTATGGGTCCACCTTGTAAACTGAGCGTCCCTAATGTCGCTAAAAAATACTCAACAGGTTTGTAAGTTTCAAAACTCTTGTGGGTCAAAAGTCGATGAAATCCAACGCAAATCCCAAGGCCACCTAAGGTTGCTTGAAGGGCGATGGTTGCAAAAAAATAACTCCATTGAAATGTCCAAGGAATAAGAAAAAGAGCTCCATGAAAGATAATCATAAAAATAAGGTATAACCAGTCAAACTTATAGGATGAGTCCGGTAATTCCGGTACAACTTGGGGTTCTGCCACGAATACCTCCGACTAAGGAATGGTAGGGCATTTCACCTAAATACGAAAGCGGTGAAATTAATATTAATCTCTATTATAACTCATCGCGGGGTTAAATCTTACAAGAAATTAAATTTTCACCTCGTCTTTGGCTTCAACACCCATTCCTTGCCCACAGCAAAGACGAATATGGCCATTAGCGCAAATGCCGCATAGGACGTGCAGTCACTAGACGAAATGTCTTTAAATTTCTGACTAATATCAAGCCAAGCGCCCCAATCTTCTTTAATAGACAAGATGGCCACACCGATTCCTGAAATTGAACCTCCTGCAATGAGGCCTGACGAGAGTAATACTCCAGGTGAGGATTCGGCTTCTTCTGCAGACTTTTTCTTCTTGGTTGTTTTTTCGACGAGCCAACGGATCATTCCGCCAAAAAATATGGGGGTCGACGAAGAAAGAGGAAGGTAAACACCCACGGCAAATGGTAACGATGCAATTCCACATAGTTCAAGTACTATAGAAATGAAAACTCCTAAGAGCACCAAACTCCAAGGTAATTTCTGAGTAAGAATACCGTCAATAATTAAAGACATGAGGCGAGCTTTGGGTGCCTCATATTTGGGAACGGGCGTACCATTATCGCGGGTCTTTAGAACTCCATTAATTCCCGGGTCCACAAGATAAGAAATGTGACCAGTGTCATCGACAAGATACTTACCAGCGGTTGCAGGGCCCCTTGGTTCAGTCAATTGGAGTACATGGTACTCATTCTTGTCTGTTTGACCTTCTGGACCACCTACATTTTCTTTTGGACCAAGTTCACTGGGATTAAAAGTAAGCTCAGGATAGCTTCGCTTTGCATAAATCGTAGACGCGTCGTTGAGTAACAACAACGTATATCCAATGACAACCGCAGAAGTGAGAGCTCCAACAAGTAAAGCTAATTGCTGATTTCGCGGAGTGGCTCCAACTAGGTAGCCGGTTTTAAGATCTTGAGAAGTAGTGCCTCCATTAGAAGCCGCAATACAAACAATGGCTGCAATACTAAGTGCGGTGACTCGGTAGTCAACGCCAACCCAGCCAATGAGAACAAAGATTAAACAAGTAAGTAAAAGTGTGGCGACGGTCATGCCTGAAATAGGATTTGAAGACGAGCCGATTTCACCTGTGATTCGAGAAGAAACAGTCACAAATAAAAATCCAAAGACCAATATGAGGAGTGCACCTAGGAGATTCATTTTTAGAGCCGGGGCCATCCAAATTCCTAGAACTAAGAGAGCTGAACCTCCAACCACAACTTTCATAGAGAGGTCATGCTCTGTTCGTCTTGCAGCTTTAATCGTGTTTACACCTGACTTCTTAAGGCTCGCCATTCCGGCCACAAAAGAACCTGCTATGGTTGGCATACTTTGGATTAAGCTAATGATACCCCCCGCAGCCACTGCACCAGCGCCAATGTACAAAACGTAGGATCGCCAAATTTCGTGGACACTCATTTCAGAAATTAATTTTGTAGCAGGGTAGAGGGGAGTGGTAAGGCCTCCGCCAAATAGTACGATGGCGGGAATTAAAACAAAAGAAGATAAAATTCCCCCGCCAAGCATGATCATAGAAATACGGGGACCAATAATATAGCCCACACCTAATAACTCCGGAGAAACTTCTGTAGAAAAATATGAACCCTTGTACCAACTCAAAGTCTTTTCAGGTACGTCATTCCAGAGTTTAAGGCCCACGTTAAAAAATTTGTATAAGAGTCCCAGGCCAAACCCCGTAAAGACTGTGGCCGCACTGGTTCCACCTTTCTCACCAACAATGAGTACGTCGGCGCAAGCTGTACCTTCGGGGTAAATGAGTTCTTTATGACCCTTTACAATCAAAGCCCATCGCAAGGGGATCATCATTAACACCCCGAGAAGCCCGCCGAGAATAGCAACAAGCATGATTCGAGAAATTTCCATGTTGTAGCCTAAGATCAGAAGGGCAGGCATGGTCACAGCCACACCGAAAGCGATAGATTCACCAGCGGAGCCCGTTGTCTGTACAATATTGTTTTCTAAAATTGTGGCTGGACGAAGACCAAAGGCTTTTGAAATCCCTCTAAACAATGTGATGGAAAGAACAGCTACCGGAATAGAAGCGCTCACGGTCATGCCAACTTTGAGAGCTAGATACAATGAAGATGCGCCAAAAACTATTCCTAAGATCACACCCATAATGATGGGTAAAATGGTCAGCTCAGGTATATTTTGAGAGTCAGAAATAAAGGGTTTGTGTTCGGCGGCTGCATTGGTTGAAGAAGTCATAGGCTGTATCCCCCAAAGGAACCATGTCCTATTTGAAAACTTGCTCTTATCGTCGTGAAATGTCAAAAGTTATTTATGCACCACTTTTGGTGACATAGCGAACCACTAGTGGAGCCGAACCGAGTCCAAAATCGTTAGACACTTTTCACTCAATTTCAGCTGAGAAACCCTTGTTTTGCCGGTGATGCCGGCTGAAGATGCTTTACCCTCACCATCGGTTTTAGCTTGTATTGCTTCGGGAATGTCGGAGAAGAATTCTCCAACCATGGCACTTAAAGGAGACGCAATAACATCAATTTCGATTAAGAGATCTGATTTTCTAAACTGATTATCGTTTCGGATTCTAGCCCGCGCGTCAGAAATCAAAGCCAAGTTTTTGACGGATTTTTCTGGAAGATAGTACAATTTAATTTCTTCTAATCGATTTTTTGCTATCAAATTGTCTGGGTGTTGGTACACAAGTTTTCCAAGATAATCTGCAACCTTATCAAGAAGAGGCCAACTTCGCGTAAATTCATTTGTCTGTCCTTGGAGTTGAGCTTTCAAAATCTCAATCTTTTGGGTGTCTTGTTCGTGGGCGATGATAGCCTCTAACATTTCCATTCTCTTTGATGCCCTTTGCTTTTCAGCCAATGCATAATCGACGATATCTTTAATTCTGTCGTTGAGGACATCGACTTTTCTTTCGATTTTCTTACCATCGACAGTCTTAAAGATAATTTCGCTCATAATATCTGACCCTAAACTAATTCCAGTTTCAGAGACTTCTTTAAATCTTGCAGCCTTCATCGCAAGTTGTTCTTTTCCCTCATTTAGAAGTTCAGCTCCCTTAGGATCGTTACTTCTTATTGTACTCAAGTATTTTTTTAAATTGGTCATTTCATCTACCAATCTTAGCCCATCCTCTTCAATTTTTCTTTGTACTAAAACAAGCTTAAGAAAATCATTCTTCATAGCCACAATTTCTAAGCGATTGCCGATTTTCATAAATCGAACAGCTCTTGCTCCACGAAGAGGATGGTCTTCATGGGGGCTTCCAAAAAGTCCACGTCTTGTATCTTCTGAATTGGACCTATATACTCGAGCTATTTGATCAATGTAAGTTTTTACTTGCTCAATGATATGTTTGATTTGGACCCGTAAAGGGGTGATGGTTCTATTATCTCTATCGCCAAAAGCCTTAACATTTCTTTCAATCTCGCCACCGGCAAAGCTTCCAAACGTCGCCGCAGCAAAGAGGGGGTTTGTCGTAGAGGCCCCGTAATTGTCGGCGGTAGCTTCATAGTGAATTGATACTTGAGATAGATTGGCACTTAAAATCCCAGCCACATAGGAGCGTTCATACTTGGGAATACTTTCATCAGACTCGGCCGTTGCAAGATCATTGGCAAAACGAATATTGTTTTCTACAAGTTGTTTGGGGGCATCGGTGGATCTCAAAATCTGAGACATCCCCGCCAGAAAGCGAATCATTAACTTTCGCTTTAAGGGAATGCCCTCTTGATCAATAGCTGTTTCATAGCCCAACATGGCTGCCTTTAACACGTCCTTAGTTTTAACTTTTCGAGGAACATTATTTGAGTATTTTTCAATTCCCATGACCGTATCTCTAACTAGTTTAAGATATGCCATTCTCATTTGTGGCTTGGCCTCATATGAAAATCCGAGAGTCGCTGCGATACCCCCTTCGATCATCTCAAACTGGTTTAACCAAAATGATTTGAGATTGGGCTCCATGGCAGTATCTCTATCGAGTTTGACTAGAGCCTCTAAGTTGTCTAGATTTGTGCGAGTGATGATATCATCTGGATGAAAGTTAGTGGAATTACCGCTAGTAAGTTGATTAAAAATTTGGATCGAAATTGCTGCAGACATAACACTGTGAAGAATGTGTCCCGCCATAATGTGACCAAGTTCGTGACTGATAACAGCCTTCAATTGTTCTCGAGATAAGATTTCTTGGAGTGCCTTGTAAACAACAAAAGTTAAGTATTTCTTGAGAGCAGAAGTTGTGTAGGCATTAACGGGACCCTCGGCCCTGTAGTACCGGGAATTAATAATTTCTTCGTCAGTAAAACAAAATGACACGCCGACTTCATTCATGACTTCATAAAATTCGCGTAATTCTTTACTCGTATTAAAAGCAGTGACCCAAGTCATGGTGGTGTCACCTTTGTTAAAGGACTCTTTGATATTGTCTTCTAAAGCAAGAATGAGCATGGGCTTAACTTGGGCCAAAACCGGGTCTGTTTCTAAAAGCATAGTCACTTGCTTATCGACTAAAGTTTTTAGATTTTCGTTTTGCACAGAAACAACAGCCTGATCAACCAATTCAGATTTATTTACGTATGATCGAAGGATTCTTCCGGATTGACTCGTTCTCATTTGGGCCAAGTAAGCGGCGTTAGCTTGAAGGTATTTGTCGTCGGGATTTTTAGAGGTTTCTGAAGTCGGTGCTCCGCGAGGTTGGGACGAAGTTTTCTGATCCCCGGAAGCCGCCAAAGCGACAGTTGAATTTATGATTAAGCTGATCAAAATAGTTGAAATCAGGGCCCGCTTCATTTTTCCTCCGGCGTGTTGTTTTTGTTGTGATTATGATGAGCAAACAATGTGCCCGATGACTTGGTCTTCGAACGCATGCCCATATCCATTTGGCGTACTAAGGGTTGTCTAAATTTTTGACAACCTAGCAATTATGGCCATCTAAGCAACGTGAGCGAGAGCTGATAAAATCTTATTTTTGGCGCTGTAAAGTTGGAAAAGTTTTTCTTGATCTTTGCGTAAATAGACCTTGGATACACCGAATCCAACGAGCTTAGCTATTTTACTCTGACTTAAAAAAGAGCCTTCTTTTAGGTACAAGATGAGTTTGTTGTTCTTTGGCATATGGAGATAGATGTCAAAATCAATTTGGCGGTTAGGAACAAAGTCCTTTTTCAGATCAATGGCAAACACTTCATTTTCGTCAATAGTAGTGGCGACGAGTTCGGGAATGTAGTGAAGAGGGACAAAGGCTATAGAAATCGTATGATCACCATTTTGGGAGCTGATAACAAAACTGGCTTGAGTTTGTGCCCACAAATGAAACTCAATGGGTTCAAAATCAAGGCTCATTTTTGTCATGGGCTCTTGAAGCCGCTCTCCAAGATCATTCATGGTTCTACTTAATTGCGTTATGAATTTATCCATGAAAGCACCGTCCCCAAAATCGTCAGTACTTGCACTGACCAAGTAGCCTCGGTAGTGGGAACTTTCAACCAAATTGACGATGACCTTTGACGTTAAAAATATGTCCTTTGGAATATTCTCTGAAGGCTTAGTGCTGGCTTCAAGGGCTAATTGCACTCCTTGGGCAAGAGTAGAAAAATTTTTATCGTGTGCTAATTCTACTTTGCCGTGACTTTCTTCTGAATCAATCAGTTCAAATACTTCTCCTTTAAGATTTTTAACTTCTTCATCCCAATCGACAGTTCCAGTTAATACCTCAGACTGATCTAAAACCGAAACCTGGCCTGTTTCTAATAGGTTCT
This sequence comes from Oligoflexia bacterium, assembly GCA_023250675.1. Classification (GTDB taxonomy): domain Bacteria; phylum Bdellovibrionota; class Bdellovibrionia; order JABDDW01; family JABDDW01; genus JAHFAE01. The sequence goes on from JAHFAE010000083.1 coordinate 11,498, forward strand.
CTGACAAAACTTCAACGGCCCCTAGCTCCTGTGAGTTTTCCAAAAAAATAGGTCCGCCGCCTTCAAAACCTTCCCATTTTTTTTCTTGTCTATTGTAAAAGGGCTGACTCGGCCCTCTAAACTCGTACTTTAATGGTCTGCCATCTATTATAACACTGCCGTGCCATACAGTTTCATCTCCGTTTCCAGAGAATCGTTCCCACTTAGTTTGGCTACTTATTTCATGAATTTTTGCCAAACTTTTGCTTTTCTTCGTTTTAGTTGGAGAAAATCCTATTTCCGAGTCCGCTTTTTTTCTCAAAAGCGTTTGAATTCGAGCATGAATACCTGGACCGCTGACAGGTGCTAATAAGGTATTTGGAATTCCTGAATTTAGGATAGCATTTGCGGTTCTCGTAGAAGCATCTTCGGCAAATACGACGCATTTGACCTTAAAATTATGAGTAAAGAGGTGATAGACCTTTTTGATATTGGTTTGTTTCAAGTTCCAACTTACGAGCACTACCTGAGGCTTGATCACATGGATTTGCCCCATAGTTTCAGAAATAGATGAAAAAACAGAAACCAAATAGCCCCGTTTTTTCAAAAAGGTAAGAGAGCTTTCTAACGATTTACCATTACTAATGATGACAAGCAGACTAATCTGAGATGGAGGTACACCTCCAAAATCATAGTTATCACTTGAATCAGCTCGTTTTGCTGTCACCCTTGGGACCCCTCCCATCTGCCCTACTTTTCGGCGAAACTCGACGATGGGTGGAGGCCAGTTAAGACCACTTAGGAGTAGAAAAACTGGTGGGCCAATATGGCCGCAAGTCGAGTGAGCTGGAAGTCTGAATCAAGTGGAGGGGAGACTTCGTATATTCCTACAAGTTTGGGTTTAAATTTAGATACTAATTGCCGCCAGGCCATAAGAAATTCATTAGCATTAAATCCAATCGGAAAAATTTGGCTTGCCCCTAGCCCAGAGGCTGACGAAATACAATCCATGTCAACGCTCAATGCCAGTCGGTGTTTTTTCGTTATTTTTTTTAGAATTTTTTTATTTAGAAATTCACACAATGAGACCCCCGACGAAAGATATTCAATCAATGTAATAACGTGGCCGCCTTTTTCTTTAACCCAATCCAAATGCTGAGACGAATTGCACCAGGGTTGAACACCCACCTCGAAGAATTCAATTTTTTTCTCAAATTCATTGAGTAATTTATAAAAAGACGTACCACTGTTTTCGCCATTGATGTCGGGCCTCGCATCTAAATGGGCGTCAAAATTAATGATGAAAGGAATTCGCTTTTCTTGCAGAGTTTGCTTACAAAATGCAGCCATATCAGGATATCCATAGTCATGCCCCCCCCCTAATGTGAGAAGGCGACATTGTTTGTCTAAAATTTCAGTGACCGTTTGCCTTGCAGTGTTGTGCCTGGTGGGTAGTGGTTCTAGAGTGTCTAAATTCCCCAAATCGTAAATTGATTTTACTGAATGGGGCCCATTAAAATCGGGGGTCATTTTATAGAGTATTTGCCGAATTTTATTTGGAGCTTCTTTTGCGCCTTCTCGGCCTCCGATTAGTTTTATTCCCTCGTCATCGGGATATCCGATAATGACGTTACTTTTTTCGGGTATTTGATTTGAACTTGAGAGTTGTTTTACTAATTCACCAAGCCGAGGATCGGAGGTGTCATTTCTAGAAAACAAAAGTTTGGTGTCAATGGCTTTGAACATAGAATTCATGTTTCCCTTTCTTCAAAATATATTTTTTGGCGAAGTTTAGGAATATCTTTCTTAAATTCTATGTTCAGAGTTTTCAGAAACAATTCTATGGGATCAGGTTTTAAATTAAAATCTTTAAAAACTTGAACGCAGAG
>JAHFAE010000010.1:0-32313 GCA_023250675.1 Oligoflexia bacterium
TATGTTTCTCAATTCTATTGAGAAGCGCTTGGCCGTAGCTTCCCTTTTCATAAAGGATGCGAACATGATTCCAATAAAAATTCTCATTCCAAAGTTTTCGAAGATCCATTTCAGAATAAATGAAAATATCCCAATAACGACCATCTTGCTTTTTGCCAATCCTAATTTTTTTTCCTTTTCGACACACTCCAAAGACATCGTAGTCGCTCGTTGCAGTATACCGACCACGAGCGCGGGATCCGAATAGTACAACTGTATGGCAACTGTATTTCGTCTTAAGGAATCGAACTATTGAATCTAGGACTTTATCATTGTTATTCATATTCACTTTTCTTTCCTAGTTTCCGATTTGAGTCATTTCTTTGCAAGACATAGTATTCAAAATTATCTTCTCAGGAGCTGGTGGTAAAGCGGGCCTCAGAGCCGATACGGCCTTCATGTACACAAACTCTAACTTCTCAAGAGGATCGTTCTCTACTGAGTTTGCATTCCAAGCGCGACAGATGTAAGCTAAATAACTTTTTCGAAAATCATCGCCTGGTCTTTTCATAATTCTCTCCAAACTATTATCGGGAAAGCCAATTTGAGAAAAATATCTCCTCCTTCGAAAGTTTCCGTAGATTTTCGGAACGAGTTCAGGAACATCCCAAGACAAAGCCGAACCGGTAACAAAGTCGACTTGCTTACCGCTTCTAAGATAACCAGGTACAACGACCCATCCATCGGGATGGGTACGAGGCTCATGGAAAAGCATCCACGGTTGATTTAGACGCAATGGAATACTGATTGAATCGAGATCTCGGAGGAGAAATCTCGCGTCTTTACCAAAGTATCCGTAGAATAAAATATTGTTTACATTATTGAGGGAAACTAAAATCAAACCAATCAATGCTGCTGCCTTAGATAATGGAAGGTGCTTAAAAGAATATTCAAAACAGCCGGCCGATTTCGTAGGCGATTTTTTTGTAAAAAGTGAAAGCCTCTTTGGAGTTAGAATATCCCAAAAAGAAGAGGGTAGGAGGCCTAAGGTAGCTCCACCGGAAACATAGGCCAAGTTGTTCATGTCCAGGAAAATATTCAGAGAAATCATCAAGAAAATAAGTGAAAAAACAGCTGTCATCCGAATAAAGCCTTTAAAAAAAGGGATCAGCAGAAGGGGCGGTACTGCCAGCTCCACAACTCGTGTGAATTGGCTCAAAAAAGTGAGTAATTGCGGGAACCGCAGAAGAAACTCTTGCCGTCCAGAGTCGAAAGCTTTGAGGCTGAGGGCATAAGCTACGGCAGTACCTTCGGACCAACTGGCGCCGTTTTTACTCAGGCCCGCCATAAAATAAATCATCAAAATCTGAATTAAATATCCCACAGTTCCTAAGCCAAACGCAGTCTGAAAATTCTCATCCCTTCTCTCATTGAAAGAGTCAATCGAAAATCGCATATGCCAAGGTAAGAAACAGCCCCAGAATAGAACAATTACAAGTATCGGATCACCCGGATACCACATCATTTGACTTCTGTTTTGAAGGGAAACCAAGAGTATCCAAGAGAGAACGCTGACGATTCTCGTTTTAAAACCTAAGGCTAGTGCAATTGCTAAGATCATTTGTAAGCCAAAAAGTGTTGCTTGAATAAAGGCAGTGTCGCTTAAGTTATGAAGCGAGATGAGGTTTGTCCTGGAAAAAAGCTCATGAGGTATTGCGCCGCGGTTGGTATAATGCTCTGTGAAACTAAGGCACCTATAAGCCAAATCATAAAATATTAGCAGGCCCATTGAAATTCGCAAAATCGCAATTGATCGCAGGTCTAGAGAAAAGGCATTTTTTATTGCACCCGCGCTGTTCTTAAACGCCATCTGATGTCATCGAGGGCCAGCCCCCTTCTCCTTTTCAGCAATTATCAGATTTTACGGGGGCTTTCTCAACCGTATTTCTCGGCACCTTTGCTCGTCGAAACCATGCATGTGCTTGATTTTCTGGACCTACATCCAGAATACGCCTCGTGACCTAATCAATAAATCCCCAATTTAATTTACCAAGACACCGATTTGTAAGATTCTCCAGTTAGAGTGCCAAATGCCGAGAAGAAGATAACGAACTTTATTGGAGAAATACGTTAGATGAGCAAAGCCTCTAGACGACTCCTCTTCATACCAACAAAAGATCCCCAAAACAAATGACGAGTGCGCAAGTAGCCATAGAGAACTCACGGACAGAATTACTTAAGGTTACGTCCCCAGTTTATGAATCTTTTATCTCATCGACAAAGGACCCAAAACGATATCTGGATCTGGCTTGGAAAGAAATTCTTGAAGCCTCAAAGTGGGGTAAGTTTTGGAGTGGCACCAACCTCGCCTTTGACGGCGTCCGTCGAATTGGCCTCCCGATTTCAGAATTCCGCGACTATCAACCCGCTCTGGAAGCCGCTTTCGACGAAAAGATATCCCCACTCACAGGACAGCCGATAGCATGGTGGGCGCGTTCAAGTGGTACGACAAATGTGAACAAGAAAGCCTTTCCTTACACTGAAGCCGTCTGCAAAAAACTTCGCATCCGAAGAGTCCTTACAATCCACAATATGCTTATGAGAACAAATCCATTGCATCCCCTTAAGATTCTTACATTCTCTATGACCGATCCATTTTATCATCCTAAAACGCAATTACCAATTAGTTTCGGGACTGCTATTTTGCGTTTAAGTTTCGACGCAGAATTCGGGGGCCTTGAATCCGTTCCCCAATATGCCTATAGCGATGATCTCAAGTTCAAAATGTTAGCCCCCATCTATGCTTTGGCCTCAGAAGTATCAGCTTTTTTGGCTGTCACACCGGCCCCTGTCCTCGGATTTTTAAATAGTATTCAAAATGATAAGTCAACAATCGCCGCGTACATCAGTGGCGATCTAAAACTTCCTCCCGATGCCCCCCCTTTAAAAATTTCACCACAAAGACGCGAATTTTTACTATCGTATTTGAGAAACACGACTCAGTTTAAAGTAACTGAAATCTGGCCGTCACTCCAACTTGTTTACTGCTGGAAAACGTCAAGTTGCCAATCTTTTCTCAATAAAATTCAACCCTATCTCTCCGACAGCCTTCAAGTTGTACACTCAAATTACGGAGCTATTGAAGGCCAATTTGCCTTAGCTAGCCAGTCTGACGTTGCCGGCGGACCGGTCAATCCTCTTTATGGAGTTACCGAGTTCTTGAGAGTAGGCGCTGACCTAGATTCTAGAAACCTTGTGCAATCATGGGAGCTGAAAGAAGGAATTGAATACGAAATTATTTTGTCAAACGTTATGGGGCTCCTTCGATATAGGCTTCACGACATCATTCGCTGCGTGGGGTATTTTAATAAGTCACCCGTCATCCAATTTGTCCAAAAAGAGGGGAACGCCATTGCACTTGGAGTGCTTTACTTGCTCGAAAGTGATATCACTGCAGCCTTGGTTCGTTTAAACGTAACAATTAGTGGACGATGGGTATTTGTACCGCGCCAAGACTTCAGAGGTTTAGAACTTGCATTTGACGATAATTCCTCACAAAATAGTCCGACTTTGTGCTCTAGAGTTGATGACATTCTTTGTGACATGAACCCCTCTTACAAAGGCTGGCGAAAAAAAGGTTTTCTTGAACCCATCGCGGGCAGGTTTATACCTCCCTCACACCAATTCTGGCAGAGATTTCCAAGTGCCCACGCCCAAGTCAAACCACTCATAATATCTAATCGCCCCGTCGAGGAATGATTTCTAATTTATGCTTTTTATCGGCCAACTGGTCAGGCAGCTGCTTTATCAATTGCGTTTTGGAGATTCACCGACTTCATAATGTTGTGAATTGTCCTAACATCATTCGCCGTCACCGCAACAAACTGGATTCCCAACTTCCATCGAGAACGGGTCCAAAACCCGCGTTTTAAAGTCCTTAGCGATTTCACTTTCCCAGTCACGCAAATCACCGAATGTCCTGGCACGTCAATCGAGACAGAAAGCAGGGATTCAGCAAGGATTTTTTCTTTTAGCTGCGAGGCCGAACTCATACTAAAGCCTTTTTCGCTTATGTCATCAAGACGAAGATTGAATGAAATCGGCGTTCCGTTTATTGAGTGAACTTCAGCTTTTGCGTCAATAAACTCGGGAATATCAAAACGTCTCTCGATCCTACGCTCACGGCCTAGAATATCTCCAAACCCGTACAGAGCAATATTTCGAATTATGGCTGGCAATAGTATGGCAAATGTGGAAGTGACATAAATCGGATAACGAGGAGCCAGATAATATGCCAGCGGAAGACTCAGGCCGAAATTGAAGAGAAATCCCAGTTTCGCCAGGATGCCTTGAAACTCAAGAACTTTCATTTGACAAAACATGTGAATACTTATTGCGACGGGAGCGGCCGAGAGCAGAATTGCTGTAACGAGCCAAACTGAACTGGGATTATTTAGATTGAAAAAGAACTTAAGAACCCACGGCAAGCCTAAGGTTACTGCAAAAATAGGTATTCCTACCAAAATGATCGAAAGCCTTTTTATAATTTTTACCTTTTGATTCCAAGAAGATCCATTTCTCTGCTCCCACTCCGAGGCTAACCACGAAACACCTACGAGTTTGAGCGCGACCGCAGGAGAACTCAACACATTATAAAGCCTAAATCCGACGCTGTAAGCGGCCGCTCCCTCCTGGCTCATTACGCCTTGAAAAATTACAGAAAAAAAGAGGGGGGTGAGATAGCCCTGCAAAATTCCAAAAAAGTCGGCGGCGACCATGTGACCGGTACGCAAAATATATTTTTTTGAGGCCTCGAAGCAAAAAACAATCTTCTCCTCGAGACCGTAGAATCTTGCTAAAACACTTCCGGCAAAAACCACTAAGTCCGTACTCAAAACACCCAAGAACTGAATATCCGGGCTGGCAATAAATAAAAGGGAACATAGGTTTCCACCAGCAGCAAGGAGATTGCCTACTAAGTCCCACTTCAACACGGATCCTCTGCGGCCCTTTGCCACTAGTACAAAGCCGATAAAACTATTGAAGCCCACAAACGGCGCGGTCAAGGAACTAAGAAAAAAAGCCTCATGGATCCGTGGCACATTTTGCAAATGAACCAACTCAATACATTGATTTGTCAAAATAAATAGGGCAACCACAAACACGGAGTAAAGGACCACCATAAAGTAGACAGCGCCGCTCAAAAATTCTGATTTAGCCTCAATATCCTTTAGTCGGCTAAGGAGGACCAGCGCAGAATTTCCACATATGAGACCAATGACCTGAAAAACAATGGATACATAAGAAAGAAAAGAAACCGCAGTTAGGTACTCATGTGAATTTTGATTTATGTGAGCCGTAGCGACTTGATTGATCAGGTAATAACTTTGCATAAGAAGATTCGAGAGCCAGATGGTAACAACCTGGCCCGAAATACTTTTGAAGCCAGGCTTTACTATCGAGTTCACGTTCTCCACCAACTCTATTTCGCCACGAAAAGACTCAGAATTGAGACCAGAAGTGTCAAAATCGACTAAAGTAAGTACATGGGAAGCCTGCCAAATACTAAAGAGTTTAAAACATCATGCCGTTCTTATCCAAACGAAAATCTAAAGTACTACTTTTAATTTTCCGATAAATTTGTATTAACGAAGTTGAATCTGAACTAAAAACCTAGAGGTGGAACATTCTAGCCGTATGAATAGACCTAAGCTTGAGTATGGCGAAAAACCTTTAATAGAAATAAGTCTTAAAAACGGAAAAAATATACATTCCCAATACTTTTTGAAAGAATTAACTTCTGATGGTTTTGGAAAATTTGGACATATTGAAAAAACACAAATATTCAATGTTGGAGATCGGCTAAGGGGATTTGTAAGTTTTGGAACTCTAGAACCCGCACCGTTCGATGCAAACGTTGTGAGTGAATCTCCCCTAGAACACGCAGGGCCGACCGAAATCGTCATTCAGTTTGATCTTCCAAATCGAAAACTTATTGTATTTGTGCAAAGACTTATCAGTAATTCTTTATCTAGAATTGTCATGGACATTTAGATCTTTGGTATTCGAAAGGAATTAGCGGCGTGGAAGTTCTTGAAATCGTTGACCAGGGACTCGACTTCAAAGGATACATTGCAATTGATTCTCTTGTTGAAGGTATGTCTTTTGGTGGATTTCGTTTTCACCCATCTGTTAGTCGGCAACAAGTTGTTTACCTGGCCAGGTGTATGACCTGGAAACTGGCGGGGCACGGTTTGCCCGTTGGTGGCGCAAAAGGGGGGATTTGTGTCGATCCTCAGAATCCAAATATTTTGAAGATTCTGGAAACATTTGCTGAACAGGCATCAAGTGTATTGAAATCAAAAACAATTTTGGGGAAAGACGTCGGTGCTACTGATGCTTTTATTGACCACATGTACAAACACATCTCAATCCCGCAGATGCACATTGTAAAAGCAAAATACGGAAATGCTGTTCCCAATCGCCTTCGTGAAATGAGAGGGTATCAAAAACATATGACAGGATTGGGTGTATCATGGGCAGCAAATAGTATTTTGCATGGGAATATGAATGGAAGGACTTTCGTAATTCAAGGGAGCGGAGCAGTAGGTATTGGGACAGCTTATCGGGTTATCCAAATGGGCGCAAAAGTTATTGGAATTAGCGATGTTAACAAATCTATCTCAAACCGAGAAGGTATTCCCTTTGACCAATTAGTTAATGCCGCACAAGGTGGGAACTTGGTAACCCAGAAACTAAAGTGTTCTTACAAAGAAGCTAGTCCCAGTGAATTGTTTTCGGTGGAGGCCGATGTTGTAGTATTAGCGGCTACCTCTCATAGTGTTACAGTAGAAATGGCAGATAGCATCGAATCCCCTGTTGTGATTGAGGGTGCGAATTTTGGACTTGCTCCTGAAGCCAGATCCAAACTGCGGCAGCGTGGCGTCGTGGTCGTCCCTGATATAATCGCCAGCAGCTCAAGCGCCGCCATGGTGGCACATCAAATGGCTTTGGGTAACGCGCTATCTGAAGAGGAACTGTGGAAAAAAATCCAACAGTCGATCCAAAGAAGTGTTCAAGGAAGTGCCGAAATCTCAAAGGTCGAGAATATTGATTTGAGAGAAGCTTATATCCGAATGTACACACCACAATACCTTGAAGCGGTCGGCCCCGTTACCTTGAGTTTTTGATTTTTTGAACGGAGCCGCCAGCCAAACGTCTGTTGAGTTATCTCGTTTTAATTCCGAAAAATAGTATGAGGTCGAGTATCGAAAAATGACGTGCAGAGAGGTCATAAAAATGGCAACTCACAGGTACAAAGACGAAGAAAATGAGCACTAGTATTAAGTCAAATGGGAAAATTTTGTTTCTCACAAATAACTTAGAATTGCTTTCTGACCAGATTTTGAGAGGAAGGAAGCTTTCGCTAGATGTGTGTCAAGACTTGATGAATGGAATTTCCACCGATGAAATCACACCTGTGGCCGCGGGTTTTTGGTTTGATGATAAAGTTGCTGATTTTTGCTACACCGGCCTAAGGGGAAAAAAAATAAATAGCGGAGAAATCAGGGCCTTTTCCCCAGAGATAATCGTTAGTGGGCAGGATAAGGGCTGTGGATCGTCAAGAGAACACGCACCCCTGGCTGAAAAAATATGCGGAGCTAAAATCATATTTGCCCGTTCATTTGCTAGCATATATCGCCAGAACTGTAGGAATATTGGTCTGTTGACTTGTGAAAACTTTGAGATATTGGCAAAACTTTATAATGACGAAGATGTCAATATCGAAGAGATTTTGGCAGACCAGAGTGATTTTGATCGAAAAATATATCTTCTAGGTGGTCTCCTAAAAGCTCCTCCAAATCCCAAAACTGAAATAAGAAAAAAACAAAGACCTTCGAGGGCACTAAACCTTGTAGAAAAAATCATTGCAAGGCACAGCCCCATTGGGACTGTAATTGAGCCTGGCCAAGTGGTTTTTGTTAAGTCTGACATTCGATTTACCCATGAGTTCTTTACGGCTCTCGTACTGGGGAGATACACAGAGTCATTTTCAGATAACCCAATTTATGATCCAAAATCAGTCTTTGTATTCAGAGATCATCTGAATTTTTTAGGTGCTATCAAAGAAACTATCCCAAATGGAAATGAACTCATGAAGAGAAGGCAAGTATTGTGGTCTATCCAGACAAAGTTTGCCAAACAAAATGGAGTCAAAGAGTATGGCAGTGGTCCTCGCGGAGGGAGCGAGGCCATTTGTCATGTGGCCGTTCTTGAAGATTTAGCTTTGCCGAATCACGTAGTTTTAGGAACTGACAGTCATACTTGCATGGCGGGAGCTTTAGGAGCGTTAGCCATAGGTGTCGGCGCTACAGAAATGGCATTTGCCTTTAAATTTGGAGGATCTTACCTGAAAGTCCCTGAAGTTATTCGTATTGAATTACACGGATGTTTGGAAATTGGAATTACTGCGAAAGATTTAATGCATTTTATATTGCAGAGTGACTTAGTTTCAAAGGAGCTGACTTTAGGTAGAGCGGTTGAATTTGGTGGGCCCGGATTAAAAAATCTAATAATTGACGAGAGGGCGACCATTGCAAATATGGGAGCTGAGATTGGCGCTACAACGATTATCGTTGAAACAGATGACATGACAGTCGAATATCTCGAACAAAAAAGGCAGCTGGGAGCTAATTTTATTGAAGAAGCAGTCCCTGATAAAGGTGCGAGTTATTATTTGACTAGAGAAATTGATCTCAAAAAAATAACTACCTATGTGGCATTACCTGGCGATCCTCGCAATTCTATCCCACTTGATAGTCTTTCCTCTGAAGTTAGAAGTCTAATGATTAACATTGCTTACGGTGGATCCTGCACATCAGGAAAAAATAGCGACTTAGACATGTATGCAGAGGTATTAAGTTGGGCTAAGCAGAGAAATATCGGCTTAGCGGCGGGATTGAAATTTTATATCCAGGTTGGAAGCCAAAATGTTTGGGCTTATGCGAAAGAAAAAGGATATATAGAACTTTTTTCGTCTATGGGAGTAGAACTTTTGGAACCCTCCTGTGGAGCCTGCATTTCTGCAGGCCCTGGGACTGGCCTTAGAAGCGACGACATTATCATCAGTGCTGTCAATAGGAATTACTCGGGTCGTAACAAAGCACAAGTTTATCTAAGTTCCCCGTTAACTGTCGCTGCATCTGCAATTCATGGTCGTATAGTTTCTTTCAACGAGCTAATCCAACTCTACCAAAATAAAAGATCATCTGCTTGAAGTGGATAGAGAAATGAAAAAAGGTTTTGAAACAATTTTCGTTACAGGTGCAACTGGCAAAATTGGTTCATATTTATGTGAACTTGCCGAGGAGTCAAGAGTAGATAACTTTGGCATTCATTTGTTTGTTCGCGACCCTTCTAAATTGAAATCATTCAAACCATATTTCAAAATTTTCAAAGGTGACCTCACAGATGAAAAAGCAATCAAACGTGCAATGGCGGGATGCACGAAAGTTTTTCTAGTCATCGGCGGAAAGAGCTGCATTGATTCGGCACTTGAAAATAACGCTATCAAAGTTGCTAAACAATTAAAGATCAGCCATATCATCAAAATCAGCGGCGGCAATGCCGTGACATATGCAGGGACAACCTCTACCGTGGGGCAGGCTCATTTTCGTAACGAGACAGCCATAATGAAATCGGGACTGGATTTTGATATTATTAGACCGGCCTTTTTTTCACAAAACATCTTTCGTCAGTTTCTTTCAAAAAACTTTGTGTGCCCAGATTCATTTGATATGGCATACATAGACTATCGAGATTTGGCGCGCTATGGGTGGTGTTTACTTCAGGCGGCCCCATTGAATCGAATTCACCATTTAAGTGGGCAAAAGCTCGTTTCGCCGCAACAAGTTGTTAGTGTAATCAATCGGGTTTTGGGCCAAAAGCTTGAGGTTGTAAATAAGCCTATTGAATGGTTCGTTACAAATGTCCCTGATTGGTATAGTTCTCATGTTAAACTCGTTCTAGAAAAGGTGGCAGAAGGAACTTATTCCGTACTCACAAACGACTATGAAAAATTAATGGGGTGTCCGCCCATCTCTTTTGAAGACACTATGAATCTAGACAAAAAAAAACTAGCCTGGTCCGTTGACCAAAACAAGGCACTTTGGGGGCATGACAAATGAGTTTAACTTTGAGTTGTCTCACTATTTTTTTATTTTTTCCGAAAAGTTTGAATAAGGAATTTTCATGAAGCATCGTTCGAACGCGTTCAATATAAATTTAGCACCTTTTGTTCTCAAGCCTGCTGCAGGAGGGTTAGGTGCGTATGTTTCCAAAATAAACGTGGAATCAATCTCTGACCTGGATTTTCAATTTTTGTATGAGGCTTTTCTCAAATATCATGTTCTTTTTATTCGTGATCAAAAGTTAACTCATCAACAGTATTTGGATTTTGCTCAAAGGTGGGGAGAGATTGTCCATTACCCATTTTCAAAGGGCGTCCCCAATTACCCTGATATTTCTGAAATTCGAAAGGAACCTAGCGATACACTTAACTTCGGTGGAGAATGGCACTCCGACTCGACTTATTTGTTGGAACCTCCAGTCGTCACCATGCTGTTAGCGTTGGAAGTTCCTGATGCGGGTGGAGATACACTTTTTGCCAATACCCGTCTTGCCTTTGAATCACTAAGCCCTGGCCTCCAAAATATGTTAGAAAAACTTAGGGCAGTTAATTCTGCGGAACTAAAACGGCTCGGCGGAAGGCGCGATTTTTCGTTACAACGGGGCTCTATGAATCATGCAAACTTAGATCGAGCAAAGGAAGTGGAGGCCATTCATCCTGCCGTCCGCGTTCACCCGGAGACAAACGAAAAATGTCTTTATGTAAGCATGAGTCACACCAGCTGTTTTGAAGGTTGGACAGAAGAAGAGAGTAAGCCTCTCCTCGAATACCTGCAAACTGTAATTACTCGACATGAATACACGTGTCGTATGAAGTGGGAAAAGGGGACTCTTGGCCTTTGGGATAACCGATGTACTCAACATTTGGCTATTAACGATTACGGTGGTTCAAGACGCACAATGCATCGGTTAATTGTTAGATCGGAGAAACCCAAAGCTTCTATCGGCAAAAAAGCCTTTCTTAAAGGCTCTTTTCGTGGCTAGCAGAAATTCTCGAGCGCACACCTTCTAAACTAACCTAGCGATCCCCACATATGTCCGAAGGGTCCACATGCCTCAAGATGCATGATGGAAACGAGCCTTTAAAAGATGATGACTGTTTCAACCAACCTTTTTTGAAACAGAATGGAACTGGCTAACTATTTTCTCCAATTCATTTGAAGTGAGAATGGTTTGCGAGTTTTTAGCGACAATCAGTATTTGGTTGATCAATTCTGCTGAGGCCTTATAACCATTTTTTTCAAGCCAGTAACTGACATTGGCTTTTCCACTCATTGGGCCAATTTCAATGACTTGTTCACATCCGAAGCGATGGGCCGGTACTGAAGAATAGATGGCGTCAGCCATATTAGAAGCACCTTTTTTCGAAGCTTTTAAAATAGCAGATGCATGTACTCCGGTACTCGTCCGAAAGGCATCACGACCGGCGACAGGATAATTTGCAGGGATTTCAATTCCGTAAGCCTGAGCACAGAACTTAACAAAAGGCACCAGAACAGCGGGATTGCCACTGAATTTTCCAAGTAAGTCCAAATTCACAATGATCTGATCCAAAGACGAATTCCCGGTACGTTCACCAACTCCCAGAGCAGAGCCATGCACGCCCAAGCAACCCGCCTCTAGTGCCACAAGAGCATTAATTACTCCTAGCCCACGATCGTTATGACCGTGCCAATCAATGGATACACTTCTCTTGGTCGACGCAATTAAATTTCGAGTCCATTTCACGATTTTGATGACTCCCTCAGGAGTCGAATGCCCTACTGTGTCACAAAGAACGATGCGGACCGAACCAAGATCTATGGCTTGTAAGAAAAGTTCTCTGAGAATTTTGGGGGGAGTGCGCGTTGTGTCTTCGGTAATAAAAGTCATTGCTAATCCAAGCTCGTTTCCGCGCTGTATGGCCACTCGAACTGTATCCATCAGAGAACTTACCGTCCAATTCTCCACGTACTGCCTGATTGGACTTGTTCCTACAAAAGTATAAGCGCCAATCTCGGTCTTTGCCTTATCACAAATGGAGGCTAAAGCTTCAATGTCTTTAATATGGGTACGAAGGCAGCAGTAAGGTTTGATAGAGTACTTTTGCCCAACAATGTGACGAGCCAAAACTACGGCTTCTTCACAAGCCTTTTGGCCTGCACCCGGCAAACCTAGATCAACACGGGCGACTTTTAATTCTTCCAAGTAATCTATGATCTTTATTTTCTCTTCGATCGAAGGGATGTGTACCGACGGGGACTGAAGTGCGTCCCGGAGACTCTCATCAACTAGTTCAATTTTTGTTTTTAATTTGGTTTGGGGATTCCAATCATAAATCCATTGCTTATTTAACATTGCTTTCACGAATTTTCCTTTAAAACCTGAACATGAAGAGATAGTAACCTAAATAACCTGTCTTATCGATTTTTACTAAACTACAACCGGCCTCTTCAAATAGCCTAGACCACTCTGATTCTGTAAGGATATTGCCATTACCAACCAGGTGATGGATTAGGACATTTGATTGAGAGTATAGCCACTGGCTTTTTGGAAGTTTATCACGGTCTTGGATTTCTTTTCTTGGCTGTTCTAGAGCAATGACGTAACTTCCACTGAATCGTTCTCGCAACGATTTCAAAAGATCAACATTTGCCTTCCAACCCTTGGCCATAAATTCGTGAAAGTGAACAGAAAAGAAAATTTGGGGCAAGCCAAAGAGTTCTTTAGCCCATTTGTTAGGCGCATAGAGGTCGGCTTCAATCCATTTAATTCCAGTCACTCCCAATGCGGACGCTTTGGAATCTGCTTTCAAAAGTTCCGAGGGATTTCTGTCTAGGCCAGACCACTTTCGTTTAATTCCTGTTTGGGCGAGGGCCATTAGAAGGCCTGTACTTACGCCAAATTCAACGACGCCCGGTGTTTCTACTGACTCAATAGTTGTTTTAAGTGTAGGAAAGAAACCAATGGAACTTGTAAACAAACCTTCAGCTGCAAATTCACCGCGACGATGGATTTGGTTCCCGTATTTGGCCTCACCCTTAAGCAACTTGCTAAGTCCATTCCAAACTGGTTCGTATCCTCCTAAGCGTACGTCGAAAAAATTAAAATGATGCATTCCATTCACTTCGCGCCCATATCGTTTCAAAACAGCACGGCCAAATTCACTAAATTCATATCTTCTGCCTGAATCTCTTTGAAAGATTTCATCAACGTGAAAGGCATAGTCAAGTAGTGTTTCTAAGGTGCCTGTAACTAAATTAAGCTTCTCTGCTATTTCTTTTGAAGTAGATGGGCCATTTGAAAAAATAAAATTAATTACGCCAGTCTGATTCAGATGAAATAGAATCTGTGCCTGAACGTAAGTCGTTGCCGACTGATGAAACCATTCTTCTGGGTCCTGTTTTTTTACTGGCATGCACTCTTACATTCGGTAAATTTCAGATAAAATTTGAATTGAGGTCTAGAGCAAACGAATGGACCCTACTTAGGTCGAATTAACTTCTGCGCAGAACTTCTGCGCTGGACTTCTAAAGACTACCATCTAGATTCCGATAATCAATACGGAGGCAGTGGAAGTAAATGAATGCCCTCAAAGTATCTTTAGAAAAGAAAAATGAATGTCTCGTTTTGCGGCTTGATGGCTCAATTGGCGAAGATGCGTTCTTAGAGAAAATCAAAGTTGGAAATGAGAAAGACATTATTATTGATGTTGGAGCTGTAGAGAGCATTAACTCGTGTGGCAGCAGAGATTGGGTTCGTTGGATTAAAGGAGTTAATCCAAGCGCTAATATTAGATTTATTAACTGCAATTCGATCTTTTTAGATTATGTTAATATGATTGAGGGATTCATCCCACCCAATGGCTCTATCGAGTCCTTTAACGTGCCTTACTATTGCGAAAGTTGTATTTCAATCACTCTCAAAATGTTTGAAGCAAAAAGTGTCAAAGCAAATATTAACGAAGTCCACGAAGTCTCTGCCTGCAATAAATGCGGTAAAGGTGCCGAAATCGATGTCGTCCTGCCAAGTTTTTTTAATTTTTTAAAGAGAAAGTGAGACCCCTAAAAACTTCCTTTTATTCATGACCTGTCTGCTTTGGCAATGATCCTCTTGGTTGATTCAACAATTACCATAGTATCATTACATTTGGGGCACTGAGGCACCTTGAAGTTCCGATCAAATTCGATCTTTTCTAATGACCTAAAGAATGGAACTTTTTTTGTTAAATGTCCTTTCGGGCAACTAATTGGAACATAAAGCGATCTTATTTCTATGGAAAAAGGCACTTCTTCAATGATTTGAAGTGCTTCATCAAGATTTGCCGTTTTCAGGTATTCGAGATACACACACTTTAAATTTTTTAACTTTTGAAAGAACTTTAAATTTTGAGCAAGAAAGTTGAGATTCGAGCTTTCCATTTGCCTCAAATCAAGGCTAATCTCATCAACTCCGTCTAAATCGAGCTGGTCAAGCGTCCAAGGTTCCGTAAAGTTACCAATAAATCTCAGGAGAAGGTTATTCCCGCGGCGCTCCAACCTTACTTTGGATGAATTAAATTCAATATTTTGGAAAATCTGAAAATAAAAACTTTTAGGTGATAAGCGAATTTGTTTAGAACTCTTACCTAGAAGAAAACTACATCCGACCAATGTTCTGTTTTCCTTTTCGACTACCGCAAAAAATTCGCTCGAAAGATCTACGACTCTAAATATTCCTATCCCTGCGCCTCCTACGTCCAAATTTATTGATTTACTTACACCAATTTTGAGACAATTCTGAACTGTCTTGATAAGCGCTTCGCAATTTAGGGTCCCAAATTCATCGAGGCATGCTAAAAATATTCGCTCATGGTCGTGGGCAATAAGAAGTTGGGCCGACTTCTCTGAATCTAGAACGACCACCGTTGCCCTATCAAGTGTGTAATTGGCGTCTACAAACGGCGCATTGTAGATCGCGTTAGTAAATAGCTCGTCGGCAGCCAAAACTACCGATTCTACAATGGCCTTGGCCCCAGCAATGCTACCTAAATAATTTCGTAGAGAATTTAATACTCTCATTTTTTCCGTAGAAGTTCTGAATTCCCATTTTTTTTCTACTACGATTGAATTGAAAACTTCTTGAGAAGGCCATTTTAAGAATGATTCGGGGTGATGAATTAATCTTGCCACCAAGAGTAGTCGGTCCTCGAATTGTCGAGAGTCTGATTGAACCATATTCCAGACTCTGGTTTTTTCCATATAATCAAGGCACTGGGGAATTGTTTCACCTTCCAAAACCTTTACACATTCTTCTGCTAAATGGCGAATAGGTTGAGAATCCGATTTCACTTTATAAAGTGGTAATGAAATCGAATTTGAGATTTCATCGAAAGAAAATTCTGCCCGAAAGATGTGATCGCCCATTTTGAAATTCATATTACTCATTTTTTAACCTTGATTGTTTTTTAAGGGCAGCCAAAATCCATCGCTGTTTTTTAGGTGAGAGCCCTTCAATACCTTCGATAAATTTCGCCGCACTTTCGAGCAAATGAAAATCTAAATATTGAATCGTTTTGAAAAGTGAAACACCCTTAATTGAAGTGGTTGTATCGAAATTAGAAATTTTTTCTCCAATAACGTTAATCCCTTCTGAAGAGCCCTCGATGTAGTTTCCAAATAAGATGAGGCTAAAATGTTGAAGGTTTTCGTCTTTCTCGCGGACAAGAAGCTCACAATTATTTAGCCCATGAAAGAAAAGTGTTTTTTCGGTGGACTCCTCTAATTTTCGAGTTTCAACTTTGCTTAACTTTAATACCGCCAGTTCCTTTGAAAAATAGTTTTTGATGCTTTCTTTCATTTCCTCAGTTGAGTTTTGAAACTTACAGCCCATCACTTCATCAATTTTATGCACCACTTCTAATTCTACGATAAATTTTGATTGATCGATCCTGATCTCTGCCGATACTTTTCCACCAATTGGAGCACCCTCCCTTCCCCCCAAAAATAGACCTATACCCGTAATCGAGATATTTGAGGCTTTGTAATCGAGATCCTCCTTTACCCACTGCACAGAAATTTTATGTAGGGGGCCCAAACGAAAACGCTCGTGAAGGCGACCTGATTTCGTTAATGACTTATTGCCAAATAGGGGTGTGCCCACGTCGTTTTCTCCTATGATGCCGCTTCGAAAACATTGAGCGGGAATGTTATTACGAAGCATGTTCCTACGTCTAGCTCAGAGTAAACTTCGACTTTTCCGCGATGATTACTAACAGCTACTTTCAGTGCGTTGAGCCCCATGCCCCTACCCGAAATAGAGGTGACATTGGAGCTGGTTGAAAAACCAGCATCGAAAATGTGCTGAATCACTTCGTGATCGTTTTCATCACCTACTGCTTTTTGATTAGATTCTAACTTCTTTCTCATTTTCGAAGGGTCTATACCGTTGCCGTCATCGACAACGGTAAAAGTGAGATGCCCACTTAAATTTGATATTTCAATCGAAATTGTACCTGCTGGCGGCTTGTTTTTGGTTAGCCTCACTGCGGGTGGTTCGATGCCATGCTCGACTGCATTTGTGATAATATGAACAAGAGTGTCAAAAAAATGGGAGTATTCGTCAATCAAAATGCGAAAGTTTCCACCTCTAATTATTAAGGGATTAATTTCTTTCCCACATTTGGTCGCAATTTCAAAAATAAGATCGTTGTAGCGATTAAGGTATTTTTCAACTGGTTCCTTTAAAAAATTTTCTTCAAATTCGTGTGCCAAATTTTTATGGGGGATGAGTTTAGTTTGAAAAGACTTTAGGAATTTAAACGGAATCTCTACCTGTTTACCTGAAAATCGATTTTTAACTCCAAGAATGCGCTCGCCTTCTCGACAGTACCTTTGAAAACTTAATTCTGCTTTTTGAAGAATCTCCCCAAGAAGATTTTCTCTTGTGGGACCTGAAGCCCGCGCCGATCCAATCACTTCACTCACGGTTGACTCAAAATCATGTATGTCTTGAACTAAGCTCGAAATCGAGAGAATGTGTGCTTCCCCTTTTAATGTATGAGCAAGACGCAACACTGTTTCCTGGATTTCTCTGTCATTGAAGATGCGATCAACGGAGTCGCGGATTTTTGTTAAGATTTCTTGACCCTCTTCTACGAATCGCCAAAAGTATTCCCTGTCTTGGGTCAGTCTAATGACCTGTTTGGCGTAAAGTCGCTCTCGTTCAGCTTCTAATAGTGCTTTGATTTCTTCTGTTTTATCGGTGGTCACGACGACGATAGCCGAAATTGCTTTAGATTCATTGCGAACTGGATAAAATTCCACGGCTATATGTTTACCTTTGGAATGCGGAACAGTTTTTGGTCCTAAGTGAACAAGGTCTTCAAATGGTAGTCGTTCGTCGACAAGCATTCTTTGCCAGTTTAGAAAAGTTTCCTGTTCTTTCGGCGGTATCTTGAGCAGAGTGGCAATTGATTTTTGAGATGGGTCTGCTTCAAAGTGTCGTAAAGAGATTCGTGAGTAAGTTGCGGAGCAGATCCCCCCCTTGTCGACCACGACGAATCCTTGGGACAAACTATTGACCATGGCCAAAAGGGTCTGATTTGTCACCGCGAGATCACGAGTTCGTTGTGAAACCTTTTGTTCGAGTGTTTGGGAGTACTCTTTGAGAGCTTTGTGGGCGACCTGAAGTTTTTCAAGTATCCTTTCTTTCTTACCAAGTTCTTTGACATATTTGTTTTGAAGACTACTTTCAAGCACCACATCTCGAATGAATAGGATCCAAAGTGGCTTCGGGTACAGGGCATGAGGCAGTGGTTGAGCGGTAAACATGATTTTTCCAGTGAAACCTGTTTTTGAAGTGAAATTTAGTTCTCGGTAGGGCAAAGGCTCTTTAACTGATTCCAGTCCTTCGGGCCCGTAAGTATTCCTAAGTTTCGGTGCAAAGGTGACGTAGGAATCCAAACTAGAATCTGATTTAATGCGTTTAACTGGAACTTTAATTATTGAGCCAAACGCATTGTTGCAGTAATGAATTTTTTCATCGCTATCGACAACAACTACGCCGTCTAACAGCATATCATAGATCTGGCACATTGATTTAAAGTCGGTCAAGCTTTTCACCTTCCCAGTGATATCTTTTCGGTATTCCAAACCTTGACCTTAATTACGTGTTGTCCCGCAGCGAAAATGTCACCCTTTAATTACAATTAGTTACGTTTGCCGTGCTTGGATAAAGGTCTAGGCGAGCCGTCTAATTTCATCAATGTCTTAGTCAATCGAATTAGAATTGTGTTCTCAGTAAGGCGAATTTATTGTCCGGTACGGACCCATAACCTCTGGTGCGGCCGGCAGGAGTCGAACCTGCGACCCTCAGATTCGAAGTCTGATGCTCTATCCAGCTGAGCTACGGCCGCGTAATCAAGAAATCACGTTTAATTTCGCAAATGTAGTGACTGTTTGTAGGTCTGTCAAATAGCCATTTGCCCCTTGAATCATGGTTATCCATTGATATTTCAAAAAATAGTTTTTCATCAGAAGTCATTGTCCTTTTATGCGGAACTTTATGAAATTGCAGGTGATGGAGGAAGACTCATCGCCAGGGCCGATTCGAGCCTTAGCGATGCACGGTTACCCGCAGCGGTTGGTCTTCCAACAACCGCCCCCCTTAGTAAATGACCTTAACTTTATATGTCCCCACGTAGGTGAATTCACTTTGGCTCTGATAAAGTGAAATCCCTCACGGCGTCAACTGCCATAACAATGGCACCTGAAGAGCCATTACAACCGTTCCCGGTGAAGGAATAAACGACGCAAGTATAAATACTGTGATTATTTTATCTAAGTGTTTCAGCATACGTTCAAATCACCCTTAAAAAACTGACCAAGTACCTGGTCTCGAATTATCGGAATCCTTTATTGTTTTAAACTTTCCGTACATACTTTAGTCGGTTTTTTCGGACTTAAACTTTAGCATTTTGCGTCAAACGTGGCGGGGATAAATATATGAGACTTAATACTCATTATAAGGTGCTAATTCGCGACTATTCAAACTTACCTAGCAGGAGCGGCCCGCCCGCTCGCAGGATCTTTGGTCTGACCTGGAATTATGAATTCTTTCGTCAACGGAAAAAATGCATCAGAAGAATGTTGCATTTCAGTACTCGTTGCCTCGGGCCATGCCCAAATTTCTGTGCGACATCCCCTGGATTTTAGATACCAAATAAGAGGCAAATAGTCTTTGTCCCCTCCCAAAATAATAACCACATCTAGTTTTTCTGCCATAGTCACTGCGTCAATGATGAGAAAGCAGTCGGCATTTTTCACGGGCCTCTTTACTTCGCCACCCATTCGAGACCAAAAGACCTCAAATTCGTTAGAAATTTCTTTAAATTGAGGCTTGTAATAAATAATGCGAATAATTTCACGATCACCAACTGCTTCTAGAATTTTCTTATAATCTGTTCTGCCGTTGTGATGCTTCCACCCTGATGTTTCAATATTTTCTGCGTCAACAAACACCCCTACTTTTTGGAAAACCAATCCCTTTTTTTCTACTGACATTTTCTTGCCGCTCCAATGATGTTGTTTTGATTACATGCGAATTGATTTGTGGAAAAACATGTAGGAAAAAAACGCCCATCCATGGGCACCAAGGTTTTTAGGCCCTGTAACCCCTCTCCTTGTAGTTTCATTGTAACTAATAACCCGCATTTTCCCGGTTCATTCCCATTTCGAACCGTCGAAGTCTCCTTGCCAACCAAGCAAGAGTTTAATGCGACTTATTCCCCGCATGCTGAATATTAGATGATGATTAAAAAAAAAGGTAAAGCAGATTGTAAGAAAAATTAAGTATTATTGTGGTGAAAATTCACTTGTGCGTCAAGTGCTCAATATCTTTGCGTTGGATACAGCCTAGTGACAGTATGACGACAATGATTCTAAGAGAATTGGGTTCGGGATTAATTTTAGACAAACCAAGTGGTGTGGCCACACACACGCCTGATGGCGGCCATACATTGGGTTTTCTAGAAATGGCCTCAAAAATATTAGATCGCCCCCTTTGGGCCGTCCATAGGCTAGACAACGGAACTTCAGGTTGTCTCTTAGTAACAACTTCAGAGAAAGCAGTCGCCGAGTATTCTGAGAGTCTGAAATCGGCAAAAAAGAAATATATTTTTATCTCATCACGCGAATCCAAAGATTCGCTATGGTCTGTTGAGGGGCGAATTGAAAAAACTGGAAATCATAAATTTGCCCTCGTGGCAGGAGATTCAAACAGCTTCACCAAATTTGCAAAGCTTGGCCCGTGCACTCTTGGATTCATGTATGAAGCTGAAATAAATTCAG
Organism: Oligoflexia bacterium; assembly: GCA_023250675.1. Classification (GTDB taxonomy): domain Bacteria; phylum Bdellovibrionota; class Bdellovibrionia; order JABDDW01; family JABDDW01; genus JAHFAE01. The sequence continues at coordinate 20,475 of JAHFAE010000010.1, forward strand.
GTCGGACCCACCAAATTCGAATCCACGCCCAAAATTCGGGTATTCCGATCTTGGGCGATTCTGAACACGGTGGGGATCCATTTGTAAGGCTTATGTTACATTCTCATGAAATCGAAATGGAAAATTCAAAAACTATTTCTCCTCTACCCATTCTTTTTGAGACTACGGTGCCATTGCCAACAAAAGATTCCCATAAATTCTTGTCAAGTTTTGATAGGCGTCGTTTTGTCATGACGTCAGAAAAAGGGAATACAAATGCATTCAGATTAGTCCACCGAGAATGGACAAAAAATAAAACTCCACGTCTTGCTGTTGAAAAATTGGGCTCCGTTTTGCACCTTATGGACTATTCCAATCAAACTATTCAAAAGGAATTTATCGAAGAAATGGCTCGAGCGACCCAATGCGGTCATTGGTTTGTTAGAAATATGAATGACCGCGAAAAAATATTTTCGTCAAATGACTTACCTCCTCAATGGGTCATTCAAGAATCTAAAGTCAAATTTGAGCTAAAATCCAACCAAGGGCTTAGTACTGGCCTATTTTTAGACCAGCGTGAGAACCGCAAAAGAATATTAGAAAATTCCCAAGGCAAACGGGTGGCCAATTTTTTCAGTTACACTTGCGGCTTTAGTGTCGTGGCAGCGCTTGGAGGGGCCCACGAAGTGGTCAGTGTGGATACTTCAACCCAGTCCTTGGATTGGGGAAAGTATAATTTTACTCTTAATGATTTAAACCCAAATCAATTTGAATTTTTTGTGGCTGACACAGAATTTTTTCTTAAATCGTCGTTAAAAAGGCGGCGCCAATTCGATACTATAATTTTAGATCCTCCGACATTTTCTCGGCATAAACACGGTGTTTTTAGTCTTAAAAAGAATTTTCCAGAAGTTTTAGAACTTGCATTTGAATCATTGGCTCCCAAAGGAACTATGCTAGTGACTGTTAACGACGAAACACTCTCAGAACATGACCTCTCTTGTATGATCGAGAATTCTGTACAAAAGACTATCAAAAAGCTTGTGCGCATTCAAGTTTCTCGCCCTCCGTATGATTTTGAATTTCCTCTTGAGCGAGAATCGGTCATGAAAGGATTTTGGGTTAGTCTTGAGAATTAGTGATTTCTGCCTTCGTGGAAGAGCAACCTTAACAAAATCGTAACGCGGTGATGACGAAATTCTAATTTTATCGCTGGATTTTCTTTATGGTCTGAAGCCTCGAGGCACAGTTTTCATTTCTTATGCTGAGCCCTTACAACGGTTTTAATATTCCCTCGAACATTGAAATCTCCGACGACCTCGATCTCCCAGGGGTCTAATAACTTAATCAGATCATCCATGATGATATTAGTGACATCTTCGTGAAAGACATTTCGATCGCGAAATTGATTGATATAAAGTTTTAGACTTTTCAGCTCGACACACTTTTTATCAGGCGAATATTTAATTTGAATTGTCGCAAAATCGGGGAACCCACTCTTTGGGCAAAGGCACGTGAATTCAGGACAGGTGAATTCGACCCAGTATCTTCTTACTTGAGTGCGATTCTCAAAGCTCTCAAGACTAGCATTTTTGATCATTTCGGCGCCATGTAACATATCTTCGAACTCCTTACAGGGCTTTTATTTTCTGATACATGTATTGACTGCTGAGGTGAGAAAACATGAGTTGCGCGTCTTCACAAATACCATAGTTATGTGTTTCAAAATAAATCGGAGCATCTGAAAGCGGTCTTAATTTGCCACCGGTAAAGCCCACTAGTCCTATTACTTTAGCTCCCATTTTCTTTGCATATTCCACCCCCCGAATAACATTGGAAGAATTACCACTTGCCGAAATAGCAATGCAAACGTCACCAGGATTCAAAAGATTTTTAAGCTGTTCTTCAAAAACTGTTTCATAGCCACAATCATTAGCATAGGCGGTAAGAAGGCTCATATTATCAGAAAGCCCAATAACCCTTAGTCTTTTTTTTCCATCGACTGCTGTGCCTTTTGAAAGATCATTGACCATGTGTGAAGCCGTTCCGGCAGAACCGCCATTTCCAAAAATAAAAACCTGTTTACCACTCGCGTAAGCCTGCCACATCAGATCCATTGCTTTATCAAAGGCTGGTCCATGGTAAGCGTCAAAAATTCCGTGGGCTTCATCTAAATATTTTTTAACAAACTCAGCTGCGGTCATCGTCATCCCTCAAAAATTATCTGGCTACCTTGATTCTCAAACTCTACTTGAAAAGGCTTTAATTCTTTTAGTTCTTGGGTAACAGCCACTTGTTTACTGGGTTCACAAAAAAGCATCAGAAATCCCCCGCTCCCTGCTCCCAAAATTTTGCCTCCCAGGGCTCCGGCTCTTTTAGCCCTATCATACCATTCGTCAATACGGGGGTTGGAGATATTTGAAGCCATAGACTTTTTCAATACCCAAGCCTCATGGAGTAGATTTCCAAATAAGTCTAGGTTATCGTCTCTTTCTAAAACGAGTTTCATTTTTTTTGCAATGGCTGCCATCTCGCGAAGCACATCTCGTTTCATATTCGTTTTTTCGCTCTGTTCTTTTAAAACAGATTTTGAATCTCGCGTAAGGCCAGTAAAAAACAAGAGGCAACTGGATTTTAGTTTTACTTTTGTATTTGCTGAACAATTGACAGGCTCAACTAAGACCTGGCCCTTAGGCTGAAACCGAATAAATTGAAGACCACCGTAAGCGGCAATGTACTGATCTTGTTTGCCGATTGGCTCTCCTAAGCGATTGATTTCGATATCGCAAGCTTCTCGGGCGAGTTGTTCGGGGCTCGGTTGCAACTTTAAATATTTTTTTAATGCATTAAGCACTCCAACGGTGAAACTTGAACTAGAACCTAAGCCTGTGCCAGAGGGAATATCGGCCATTGAAATGATCTCTAAACCACCATCGGGTTTATATTTTGAGAGAATGTATTTTAGTATGGGATGTTCAATATTTCTCACTGAAGAATGAATTTCAGTTTTTGAATAACTAAGGCGAAGCGTCTCATCGAAGCGTTTATTGACTGTAATGTACATGTACTTATTTAAAGCTGTAGAAAGAACCGCCCCCTCTTCTTCGCAATGAAACTGAAGAAGATCTGTGCCGCCGCCAGCAAAACTAAGCCTAAATGGTGTTCTAGAAATAATCATAATTCTTAAGAGAAACTAATAGACCAAGAATTCAATGCGGGTCAAGTCAACTCATTCCCGTTTCTAAATCACCAATAATATCATCGACAGCTTTGGCGACGGCCTGGGCACTATTAAAGCTAGCTTTAAATCCCATTTTCTGAAGCTTTGATCCGTCTAATAGGACTTGAGCCACATCACCAGGCCACCCTCGATCACCCCCTGTGAATTTTTTACGAGCCTTGGGGTTGACTTTCGAGATTACAGAAGTTGCAATTTGATCAACACTACATGACCCCTCGCCGCTAAGGTTAAAGAGATTAACTGGTTCATTAGAATTTTTAAGACCAAACATCATGCCTTTCACACAGTCATTCACGTGAAGATAACTTTTGGACTGTTTGCCGTTTCCAAGAATTTCGAGTTCTTCAGGATTTAGTTTAAGTTTTTTAATAAAGTCGTGTATGGCCCCATGAGTGGTGTGGCTCCCGACAATATTCGCAAAGCGAAAAATCCAAATCTTCATTCCATAATTGTGGGCAAAAGCTGTGGCTAAGGCCTCACAGGCAAGTTTGCTCGCACCATAAAAACTAATAGGTAGCAGAGGGCCATAATTTTCTGGAGTTGGCTTTACGGTCGTTTCACCATAAATGGCACTGGTAGAAGCAAAAATAAATTCTTTAACCCCTTGAACTCTCGCTGCTTCTAAAACATTGTAGGTAGCAATGGTGCCAATCTTTAAATCCACATCGGTTTTTTTTCCACCGGCTGCGATGTCAGAATTAGCGGCCATATGCCAGACTTGATCTACTCTTCGGCAAGCCTCCAAGATTGCCTCAAAATTTAATAGATCATTTTTTAGAAACTTAAACCCTTTTAACGTTTTACTCTCATTTAAGAATTTTTCTTGCCCAAGACTAAGATCGTCGATAACCGTAACTTCATGGCCCTCTTTTAAAAGGCTTAATGTAAGATGGCTCCCGATAAATCCTGCACCCCCCGTAACTAAAATTTTCATTTAGACTTTACCCAATAATCCAAGGCGAAACTTATTTACAATAGTCGGTTTGTAGAGAAATCTTACGCTGCTCTTTTTAAAACCATATTTGGGAAGGTGGTCGTCATCGACGAGGTTCCCAAGATTTGTTATGCGATCAAAAAGTTCAAGGTAATCTGTGGCCATTCTCCCCACGCTGAATTCATACTCTGCCTTTTCACGACATTTTTTAGTAGATATTTTTTCTAGTTTTATTGGCGCTCCTAAGAGTTCTGAATAGGTATCACATAAAACTCCAGTTTCGTTGGTCACCATCTCGGGCATACATCCATTTCGAGTCGAAATCACCGGTGTCCCGCAAGCCAATGCCTCTAAAGGTGCGCCTGCACAGGGCTCGTCCCAGTTCGTGGGGTAAATCAGTGCGCGGGCATTACCTAAAACTTCATTTTTGACATTGTCGTCGACAAAACCAAGGTATTCGATCTTTCCCCGAGAAATTCCATTGCCACCTATGATTTTAACATGAACACCTAGATCATTGGCCCATGCGATGGCTGTTTTTAGATTTTTTACCCGCCAAGTTGTTCGTGCTAGAAAAATAAAGTAATCTTGTTTTTTTTCAACAAAGGTATATCTCTTAGGGTCCACTCCGTTAAAAACAAAAATATTTGAATTGTGATTGCGACCATGACTTCGACTCAAGAAATTGGTGTTAGAAAAATATTTTTCCCCTTTATGGCCGTTTCCATGAATCGTGATGAGGTAATTTGTTTTCGGCTCATTTAAAAGAGGCTGATGGGAGTGGATCATATCCACATCTTTTGGAATCACATCGTCGATATTTTCAAATCTACCGTCTGGCACTTCAATCGTATTTACGCCAGGGAGTTTTGACCCTTTTTTGCATAATACACTGACTCGATGTCCCCGAGCTTTGTATTCGTCAGCTAAGGCCACGACGATGCGTTCGATTCCACCATAGTGTTGGGGTGGAAGCTCGGAGTCGTGAAACAAGCAAATGTGCATGGCTTAATTTGTATTTGTTTAAGAGGCTTTTGGCAAGGGGAAGAAAACCGGCGATATGTTTTGACCGCCGGTTTTATTTTTAGGCCTGTTCAACTACACCCCATGGAATTGCCGCAATTAAGGCATTTATAACAAGCTCCGTTGCGCACCGTCGTATGGCCGCATGTGGTACAAAACGGCGCGTCGCCCATCATAGACTGAAGGTGAGCACTTAACACATTTCCCGTGGACGACGCCGAATCAGTTTGACGAACATCTGCATTAAACTTGATGTTATCAACGGCCGGCATTTCAGGGTTCATGTCCATTTGCACGGGCAATCGAGGTCGATTCATAGCAAGCTCTTGATCTTCGTTGGGCTTTACATGGAGAAAATCTGTCTGTCCCAAATACTCCATCCCCAAAACTCTAAAGATATAATCAATTATTGAAGTCGCCTGTTTGATATTGGGATGATCCACCACACCTTGGGGTTCAAAACGAGTAAAAGTCATTTTTTCAACAAATTCCTCAAGGGGCACTCCATACTGAAGTCCCAAAGACACAGCGATTGCAAAACAGTTGAGTAAACTTCTAAAGGTTGCACCTTCTTTATGCATATCAATGAAAATTTCACCTAAGGAACCGTCATCATACTCACCGGTACGTAGGTAAACTTGATGGCCCCCAACTCGCGCCTCTACGGTAAAGCCGTGGCGCTTCTTTGGCATCTTGCGCCGACGACCCGCACCCAATGCGCTTTGCGCTTGCTTCAAAGCATTGGCTACCGCTTGGCCTATGAGCTTTTCCATATCTTCCTTAGAAACTTTTTCCTCTCTAGTTTTTGCTGAATTCAAAGGTTGGCTGATTTTGCTCCCGTCCCGATAAATAGCGATGGCCTTAAGGCCCAACTTCCACCCTTCCATATAAACTTGCTCGATATCTTGAATGGTGGCAGATGGAGGAAGATTGACAGTCTTACTTATGGCTCCACTTAAAAATGGCTGGGCTGCGGCCATCATATGAATATGAGCAATGGGCGAAATAAATCTTTCACCATGGGGGCCACATTTATTAGCGCAATCAAATACCGCTAAGTGTTCGGATTTTAATCCAGGGGCCCCTTCTAAAGTCATACGACCACAAACCACAAGACTTGCTTCTTCGATTTGCGTTGAACTAAATCCCAACTCTCGCAAAATACTTTCGCCAGGCTGCTTTACTTTCTCTGGATCAATGCCAAGTCTCATCATGACCCCTTCACCTATAACCCATGGTGCAATGGCACTATTCAAATCAAAAGCAGCTCCCAATGCAGATTCAATTTTTTGAATATCTGAGGAGGTGAAACCTTTTGCCGCTAAAGATTCTCGATTAACATGGGGCGCACCTTGAAGAGTATTTGTGCCCACCGCGTAGTTTACAATGCGATGAGTTTCTTCGGTAGAATACCCCAAGGTCTTAAGAGCCTCAGGAACTGATTGATTTACAATTTTAAAATATCCGCCGCCTGCTAATTTTTTAAATTTTACTAACGCGAAATCTGGTTCAATCCCCGTGGTATCGCAATCCATGAGAAGGCCGATTGTTCCGGTGGGGGCAAGGACAGTACTTTGAGCATTTCTAAATCCAAATTTTTCACCCTTAGTGACCACATCATTCCAGTCTTTTTGTGCCGCTTTAACTAAATATTCTGGAGCGTGCTTTGACGAAATCTTGTAGGCCGCTTCGCGATGTTGCTTCATGACTTTCATCATGGATATTTCGTTCTTTTTATATTCAGGAAATGGTGATTTTTCTTTAGCCACATCGCTACTGGCCTTGTACCCGCTGCCCGTCATAATAGCGGTAAGAGCGCTGGCCCAAGCGTAACTTTGGGGGCTATCGTAGGGAATTCCTTTGATCATTAAAAGCGTTCCAAGATTAGCGTAACCTAAACCCAGGGGTCTAAAATCATGACTATTTTGGGCGATTTTCTTTGTTGGATAAGAAGAAAGATCAACCAATATCTCTTGAGCCACAGTAAAAGTACGGCAGGTTTGTTGAAAGGATTCAACATCAAAGGACCCATCACCATTTAGATATTTAACTAAATTGATACTGGCCAAATTGCATGCCGTATCATCGAGAAACATGTACTCAGAACACGGATTAGAACCGTTTATACGATCAGTCCCACTGCTTGTATGCCACTTATTTATTGTAGTATCAAATTGGACACCGGGGTCAGCGCACTTCCAAGCCGCCTCGCAAATTTGCTTCCATAAATCCCGGGCCTTGTAGGTCTGACAGATTTCCCCATCTGTACGAAATCGTGTGGACCACTCTTTATCGTCAATAACTGCTTGCATGAATTCATCACTGAGGCGAACTGAATTATTGCTGTTTTGTCCAGATACAGTCTTATAAGCATCACCATTAAAATCGCTCGAATAACCGGCAGCGACTAAAGCTTCGACTTTCTTTTCTTCGCGAACCTTCCAGTTAATAAAGTCTTCGATTTCAGGATGATCAATATCTAGAGTTACCATCTTGGCTGCGCGCCTAGTAGTCCCGCCAGATTTTGTGGCACCAGCGCCTCGATCCAAGACTTCAAGAAAACTCATAAGCCCCGAAGAATAACCACCCCCGCTGAGTTTCTCTTGGCGTCCGCGGATTTTACTAAAATTAGTTCCCGTACCTGAGCCATACTTAAAAATTCTCGCTTCACTTTTTGTGAGATCAAAAATACTCATAAGATCATCGCTCACACTCTGAATAAAACAGGCCGAGCACTGGGGATATTCATAGGCGTATCGCGTTTCAATGATATTTTTTGTTTCAAAATCCCATCGAAAATTCCCGGCCGATCCTTTGATTCCATACTGATGAAAAAGGCCGCAGTTAAACCAAACAGGGCTATTAAAAGCTCCTCTTTGAGTTAACAAAATAAAAGTTAATTCTTTTTCAAAGTTTTCGGCATCTGTTGAAGATTGAAAATATCCTCCGAATTTTTCTCCCGCTTGTCTAATCGTATGAGCAACGCGGAACACAAGTTGCCTCACACTTTTTTCATTGCCTGCGTGAGGAACTCCGGCTTTTCGAAAATATTTAGAGACGGCTATATCTGTGGCCAGTTGACTCCAATCAGCTGGAACCTCTACATCATCCATTTCAAAAACACTGCCGCCGTCAGCTCCGGAAATCTTACTTTTTCTTTTTTCCCATTGAACCATCTCATAGGGATCTTCTCCCGGAGGCACGAATACAGGCCTAAACTGAAGCCCATTACCTTTTGACGCTGCCTCTTTTTTAATTAAGTTTAGGTTTTTCTTTTTATTTGATGCTGACTTCTCCGATGAAATTTGTTCCACTTGCCCCTCCCCCGGGATGTTAATGCGCAGCATCCAAGCTGGCGTTTTGATTTAAGCTTTTTTAAGACTTACGTCCATTTTTACAAAACTAAAAAGCGCTGTTATTTCAGCGGATTACCCACTGATTCTGCTCTAATGCCGCTTTGTTCGAATTGCAACTTTTCGCAGAATTTATGTACCTATTAAGATCACGGGTATTTTGAGTCGGTCAAGTCCAATTATCACTATCCCTAGTGGGGTTTTTTGGTTTTTACTACTACATATAGAATTATAAGTACTTGACGCATTGCAATTTAACGCATTTTTTTTCAAAGCCCCGCCAGACCTGGGTCAGCGGGTATTTTTTCTAGCAAATCCAGTTCCAAAGGGCAATTGAGATTCAGAGTTTTTTTGATTTTTTTACGAAACTTCGCTGACAACTCCATTTCTGAGAGTCAAAATATCTTTTCATGAAACTACGAAATTCAATCTTTGGATTTTTAGGAATTCTGGTTGTAGGAACTTCAGGATACTCGCTCATCGAAGGCTGGAGCGTCTTTGACAGCTTTTACATGACAGCAATTACGATAACTACAGTCGGATTCTCGGAGGTTCATCCCCTCTCCACCGGAGGGAAGGTCTTTACCCTGATCATTTTGTTTTTGGGATTTGGAATTGCCCTCATTTCACTTTCTCATTTGGCAGCAAGCTTTTTACATGGTGAAATCCAAGAAATCTTTGGGAGACGTCGAATGGAAAAAGAACTCAAAAAAATGACGGAGCATTTTATATTATGCGGATTCGGTCGCATGGGAAAAGTAATCGCCAATGAATTTCAAAAGAAAAGTGTCCCCTTCGTTGTCATCGAAAAAAATCTAGAAGAATTACGGTCGCTGCTAGACAACAAGAGTATTGTCTACATTGCCGGAAACGCCAATGACGAAGAGACCTTGAAATTGGCCGGCATCGATCGCGCTCGAGGAGTGGTTGCTGCCGTGTCGACAGATGCTGATAATGCCTTTATCAGCATGACGGCGCGAGGATTAAATCAAAAATTGAGAATAGTAGCTCGGTCTAGTGACTCTACCAGCGTAGGAAGACTCAAATTAGCAGGAGCCAACAAAGTGGTTTCGCCCTATATTATTGGGGGAACAAGAATTGCCCAAGCCATTTTGAATCCCGCCTTAGTTGACTTTATCGAAGCGGCCACAGATAGAGATCGGCCCGAAATTGAAATGGCCGAAGTCGAAATTCGCACTGGTTGCGCCTACGATGGAATGTCTTTAGAAAGTCCAGAAATTAAAGCTTTGGAACTTATTGTTGTGAGCATTCAAAGAAATAATCAAAGAATGTTATTTAAACCCGACGCTAAAACCGAACTTGTCGGGGGAGATCGTGTTATTGCGGTAGGCAGGCCTGAACAAATTCAAAAAATGGTAGATAGAGCCGCACAATAAGGGGCTAGGAGACCGATGATGAAATTTCAATTTTTAACTATTCTAGTTTTCTTGGTATTAATGGGATGTGAAACATCGTCGACAAACGTGAACCAGACGGCTGTTCCCGCTGTCAAGCCTGCTGTTACAGGCCCCGTTGCGCTGGCCATTGAATGGCCCACAGAAGGAGAAGTCGTTCATTCTAATGACGTCGCGGTAAAATTTCGACTTGAAAATTATGAGATTGCTCCCGAAGGCCAACATATTCATTTGATTTTGGATAACGAGCCTTATGTCCCCGTCTACTCTGTTTCTGAACCCTACTTGTTGAAGGATGTGAAATCTGGAATTCATACTCTTAGAGCTTTCCCAAGTCGGGCTTGGCATGAAAGCATAAAAGAACACACGGCCTTTGCCTCGCTGACTTTTTATGTAGAATCTAAAAAAGGGAAGCCGCCAGTGGATTTTTCTAAAGAACCTGTATTGACTTACAGCCGGCCGAAAGGAAAATATGAAGGGCAAAAGGCCAATAGTATTCTATTTGATTTTTGGCTGAGCAACGCGGAATTAGAAAAAAATGGATATCAAGTTCGCTATACGATCGACAAGAAACGCCCTGAAGTTTTGGACCAGTGGCGACCCATTTATTTTCAAGATTTGTCTACGGGTAAACATACTCTCGTCGTCGAGTTAATCGACCGCAAAGGCAAACTTGTAAAAGGGCAATACAATAGAACTGAGCGAGAATTTGAAGTATTAAAGTGAATCTAGGCTTACGAATAGCCCTGCTCGTAATATACCGCTCTAACAGGTGACTTACGGCTCCTGATAACCCTCTAAAAGTACATATGATTTATTAAATGATTAAGCTTGACTCTAGGACGATATACGACTAAATTAATCGTATATGATGCGTGTTAATAAGGTCTCTGAATACGGGATACTAGCCCTTGGTTATATCGGGGGACAAGTTAAAGCAGTCAGCGCAAGGCAGGTGTCTGAAGGGCTCCAAATCCCTTACGAAATCACGGCTAAGACCTTGCAAAAGTTAAAAGATGCAGGCTTTGTGAATAGCACCAAAGGCACCAATGGGGGCTACATTCTTGTGAGCCCATTATCTCAAATTAGTTTTGCTCAAATCGTTGATGCCATCGAAGGGCCTATCGGAATTACGGAATGCATGAGCGATGGGCCTCAGGCAAAAATTTGTAGTCGCCATGAATCTTGTGAATTGAAATCGGGAATGAAAAAAGTTAATCAACGTGTTCGCGAATTGCTTGAATCGGTAAAGCTTGATGAATTGACCAATAAAGTAGAAACAAGGATTAAATGAAAGATTTAATTTATTTAGACAATCATGCTACAACTCCCATGGACCCAAGAGTTTTTGAGGCCATGAAGCCTTATTTTATGAATGACTTTGGGAACGCCGCCAGTCGCAATCACGCCTTTGGTTGGAAGGCCGAAAAAGCGGTAGAAGCTGCAAGAAAACAAATCGCTCAACTCATCAATGCTAATGAAAAAGAAATCATTTTCACCAGTGGCGCTACAGAAAGCGATAATATGGCTATTCTTGGCATTGCCGAAATGTATGCAGAAAAAGGCAATCATATTATCACCACCAACATCGAGCATAAGGCCATTCTTGATAGTTGCAAGGTCGCCGAGAAACGTGGGTTTAATATCACCTATATTTCTGTAGATCAGTTTGGTCGCGTGAGCGCAGACGAAATTAGAAAAGCCATTACCGAAAAAACGGTTCTCATTTCTGTGATGTTTGCCAATAACGAAGTTGGGACCATCAACCCCATTGCCGAAATCGGAAAGCTCGCTAAAGAAAAAGGAATTATCTTTCACACCGACGCTGTTCAGGCTTTGGGTAAAGTCGTCGTTGACGTAGAAGCTCAAAATATTGATTTACTCTCTATCTCTG
>JAHFAE010000010.1:32323-52556 GCA_023250675.1 Oligoflexia bacterium
ATGGCCCCAAAGGCATTGGCGCCCTCTATGTTCGAAGAAAAAATCCCCGTGTTAAGGTTAGTCCCCTTATTCATGGCGGGGGTCATGAAAGAGGAATGCGTTCGGGCACTTTAAACGTTCCAGGAATAGTGGGCATGGGAAAAGCTTGCGAACTGGCACAAGATGAAATGCACAGAGAAAACTTAAAAGTAAAAGAGCTACGCGATCGTTTAGAAAAAAGAATTTTTGCAGAATTAGACGAAGTTCACCTCAACGGCCATCCCACCGAACGACTTTCTAATAATCTCAATGTGAGCTTTGCCTTTGTCGAGGGTGAGTCCCTCATGATGGGTATTAAGAATATTGCTGTGAGTTCTGGTTCGGCTTGCACAACAGCTTCTTTAGAACCAAGTTATGTGCTTAGGGCCTTAGGAGTTACTGAAGATTTGGCCCATACTTCTATTCGCTTTGGTTTAGGAAGATTTAACACCGTAGAAGAAGTTGATTATACAGCAGACCAAGTGATTAACACGGTGAAACGATTAAGAGAGATGTCGCCTTTGTATGAAATGGCCAAGGAAGGTATTGATATCAAAACAGTGAACTGGGCAAACCAGCACTGAGGAGAAAAAATATGTCTTATAGTCCAAAAGTTATTGACCACTATGATAACCCCCGAAACATCGGAAGCCTTGATAAGGCTGACCCCGCTGTGGGTACAGGAATTGTTGGCGCCCCCGAATGTGGCGACGTCATGAAGCTTCAAATTAAGATTAATAACCTGACTCAAGTCATAGAAGATGCAAAATTTAAAACCTTTGGCTGTGGAAGTGCAATCGCCAGTTCAAGTCTTGCCACAGAATGGCTTAAAGGAAAAACCGTTGAAGAAGCTATGAAAATCAAAAACACTGATATCGTTCAAGAACTTTCACTTCCGCCTATTAAAATCCACTGCTCGGTTTTAGCCGAAGACGCCATACGTTCTGCCATTGCTGACTACCAAAATAAGCAGGAGAGAAAGTAATGATCCATGTGACCGAAAAGGCCGCCGGCGAAATTAAACGCCTCTTAGCAAAGGAAACGGCGCCCGATTCTTTCTTGCGGGTCCAAGTGGTTGGCGGCGGGTGTTCTGGGATGTCTTATAAATTGGGCTTCGATAGCCAAATGAAGGACTCAGATAAAATTTTTGAAGAACTAGGCGTTAAAGTCGTCGTTGATCCCAAGAGTTATTTGTATATTGCTGGCACAACCCTGGATTTTTCTGATGGGCTTCAAGGCACGGGATTTAATTTTGTAAATCCCAATGCCAAAAAGAGTTGTGGTTGCGGCAGTTCTTTTTCGGCCTAATCGTGATTTTATGAGTTGTTCCCATGACCAATCAAAAAAATTTTCAATCTGCCCTCAATGCGGTCAATTAGTTGTACCTACAACAAATCCAAATTACTTTGAGCTCTATGGTCTAAACGTCAGGTATCACATTGATCAAGAAGAGTTACAAAATCGCTACTACGATTTAACTCGCAAGCTTCACCCCGATAAACATCAATTGCTGTCTTCTGAAAATCTAATCCTGGCCACCCAATGGTCAGCTTTTGCAAACAATGCATTTTTGACTCTAAAAGATGATGATCAGAGGGCTAGGTATATTTTGTCTTTGGGCTTAGTTGAGCAAAAAACAAATCAATTTAGCAAACGACCTCTACAGCTAGCTGAAGAGTATTTTGAGTTGCAAGAAAAAATAGAAGATAACTCCCTCTCAAAAGAAGAAAGAATTAAAATATTCGAGAATTTTTCAAAAAAATTAAAGCTGACAATTAATTCTTTAGAAAACTCCAAGGTCAATCTTTTTAAAGAATGGGAACAAAAAGGGGCCCCCATTAATCAAACAGCTCTTAGGGATTTAGAAAAAATCAGAGACGAAATGGATCAACATTCGTACTTAGTCAGCTTGACAGCAGATTTGGGGAGAAAATGGGGAGCTTAATCGTAGGCATTGATCTGGGCACTACAAATAGCCTCATTGCTTATTGTGTAAACGGCAAACCCCAAGTCATTGCCTCCCCAACTGGGTCAACTATGATACCCAGTATCGTACACTGGAGTGACGGTGCAAAAAAACCTCAGGTAGGGACCGAAGCAAAACATTTTCGAGTCACTGACCCGAGCCATACCGCATACTCGGTTAAAAGATTTATCGGTAAAGGCAAAAGTGATTTGGACCCCGGTGAACTATCAACAATTAACACGAGATCTTCTACCGATCAAAATATTACAATTCAGCTTGGGGCAAAGTCATTTTCGCCTGCAGAATTATCTTCAGAAATATTAAAAAAATTGAAATCCCAGGCCGAACTTGCATTAGGAATAGAAGTAAAAAAGGCCGTCATTACTGTTCCTGCCTATTTTAACGATAGCCAAAGAACAGCGACAAAACTAGCCGGGGCCCTTGCGGGATTAGATGTGGTGCGCATTGTAAATGAACCTACGGCGGCAGCATTGGCCTACGGAATAGATGTTAAGAAAAATGGCACTATAGCAGTCTATGATTTAGGTGGTGGAACTTTTGATATAAGTATTTTAAAAATTCAGGACGGTCTTTTTGAAGTCTTATCAACAAATGGCCACACGGCCCTTGGGGGCGATGATTTTGACCGCTCGTTATATTCAATACTTCAAAATAAGATGGGTGTTCATTTTGACGATCTGGATTTTCGCGCTTATCTTCTGGATCAATCTGAGAAAATGAAAGTAGCACTTTCAGAGAAAGAAATTGTAAATGCGAATCTGAACTGGGAAGAGATATCCTATGGAACCTCCATTTCTCGATATGAATTTGAAGAATCCATTTGTTCACTCATTGACCAAACAATTCAGATTTCAAAACAAGCCCTTGAAGACGCGAAGATTTCAATACATTCAATCGACGGAATTTTAATGGTAGGCGGCTCGACGAGAATTCCCTTTGTGCGTCAAAAAGTAAAAGAGTTTTTTGGCAAAACTCCCAATACATCGGTAAATCCTGATGAAGTTGTCGCTTTGGGCGCGGCTGTCCAGGCCGATATTCTTTCTGGGAGCAACAAAGAAATGGTTCTTCTTGATGTCGTTCCGTTGAGCTTAGGTATTGAAACCTATGGCGGGACGCTCAGTAAACTTATCTTTAGAAATTCTAAAATTCCTGCTGTAGCAAAAGAGACATTTACCACCCATGTCGAAGGTCAAAAAAATGTGCTGATCCACGTTTTGCAGGGTGAAAGAGAATTGGTTGCTGACTGTAGATCTCTTGCGCAATTTGATCTTAGGGGTCTTCCCCCTATGCCCGCTGGGCTACCTAAAATCGAAGTAACATTTCTTGTGGATGCAAACGGAATCCTCACGGTATTTGCAAAAGAACTAGCCACCGGAGTTATGACACAAGTCGAAGTGAAACCTAGCTATGGACTCTCTGACGAACAAGTTGAAAAAATGTTGAGTGATAGTATTGACAATGCAGAAAGTGATATGAAAAATAGACAACTCATCGACACCCGTGTTGAAGCCGAAGGAGTGCTGAGGGCTGCAAATAAAATACTCAGTGATGCGGTTAATTCTTTTACCAAATCTCAGTTAGAACCTATCAACAATTCTATTGCCCAAGTTCGAAATCTTTTAAAAGGCAGTGATTATGTTGCCATTAAAAATGAACTAGAAAAATTGGAAGAAATCGCCAAGCCCGTGGCAGGTCTGGTGATGGATCTAGCACTTAAGAAAAATTTGAAAAATAAGTCAGTCGATCAAGTACTAAAAAAATAAGAGCATGGGAATCGCCGGTTGACCATCTCAATGTCATAGGATATTAATGAGTTCATATGATTAAATGGACTGATTCAGAAGACATCGCGCTGGAACTTTTAGAAAAATATCCTGAAATCAACCCTCTGACGGTAAGGTTCACCGATCTTCACAAGTACGTCACTGGACTCAAAGATTTTCAGGATGACCCCAAGCGATCAAACGAAAAAATCTTAGAGGCTATTCAAATGGCCTGGCATGAGGAGTTTACAAGCCGTTGAAAGTCGATCTCACACCCCTCGATAATGCGCTTAAATCTTTGGGGCTAGTTATAAAAGAAAAAAAAACTGATATTGTCCGCGACGCTACAATTCAAAGATTTGAATATTGTTTTGAGCTGAGCTGGAAAAGCTTAAAAAGATATTTCGAGTGGAATCAAAAGCTCTCTGAAAGTAATGTCAAAAATATAATACGAGAAGCAGGAAAACAGGGGCTCATAGACTCTGTCGAGCGTTGGTTCTTATTTTTGGATGCCCGCAATAAAACTTCCCATACCTATGATCTCAAAACAGCAGAGGCCGTTTTTGATCAAGCTCTAGGATTTTATCCGGAAGCAAAAAAACTTTTTGAACGTCTTCAGGTCCTTCAAAAGTGAAATCCATTCAACTCGAAGCTGATCAGAGGCAATTCATTTTAAATGCCATTCAAGTGGTATTTCCGAACGTAGAAATTATTATTTTTGGAAGTCGTGTACGGGGCGAAGCCAAAACCTATTCTGATTTAGATGTGGCTTTACAGGGCTTGAAGACACTTAACCCGCTCCAACTTCTAAAGCTCCAAGAGATTTTTGATGAGTCAAAACTCCCCTTTAAGGTTGATGTCTTGGATTTACGCGCTGTCACCGATGGTTTTCGCGAGCATATAGAAAAAACCGGTGAACGAATTATATGAGAAACGCCAAATGCCGATTATGGCTGGCCAACCTCGAATTTTAAGACCATCTTATTAACGTCGCACCCCAGGTGAATCCTGACCCAAAGGCGACCATGGCAACCAGTTGTCCCGGCTTTAAAAGTCCCCCTTCTTTAGCTTCTTGAAGACCGATGGGTAATGTGGCCGCCGTCGTATTGCCATATTTTTGAAGAGTATTTAGAGTTTTATGGGCTGGAACTTCCAACTGTTCTAAAACCATGGAGTTAATTCTTAAATTCGCCTGATGAGCCACGACAAAATCAATATCTTTGACTTTTACGCCAATTGATTGGCAACTCTCCACCATGACTTCACACATTCTTGTCACTGCATTTTTAAAAACAAATCGTCCATCCATACTCGGGAAATAAGATTCTCCAATCACTTGGCTGCCTTTGATGAGCCTAGGAAAATCACTGCTTGAGGGGCCATGGCACCAAAGTTTTTCTAAATGCTCCCCTTCACTATGAAGTTTTGTGACCAAAATGCCATCGCCTGTTTTGTCCGTAGGCTCCACTATGACGGCCCCAGCCCCGTCGCCAAACAAAACACCAATGTCACGACCTTCAGGAGATTGATCAAGGCCAGTGCTATGAATCTCACCGCCAACAATCAAAACACAGTTGTAAATTCCCGATTTAATCCAAGCGTCTGCAACCGAAAGCGCGTAGAGAAATCCAGAGCATTGATTTTTAATATCCAGAGCTGGAACGGTTTTACCTGGGCATAAGGACTTTTGAATCATAACCCCGCATCCCGGAAAAAAATGATCGGGACTCAACGTCGCGTAAATAATGGCGTCAATGTCTTCTGGGGTTTTTTGCGCATCTTTTAATGCTTGAACGGCCGCCTCATGCCCCATGGCTGCGTTGGTCATACCGGGCTCTATCCAACGTCTTTCTTCAATTCCTGTCCTTTGTTTGATCCATTCGTCAGAAGTGTTCATGAGCTTTTCTAAATCTTGGTTTTTTACAATACGCGGAGGTAAAAACTTACCCACGCCAGAAATCCTGGATCGTCTTAAAGTCTGCAGCACTTTTGCCTCCTGCTTCATTGACAAAGATTAATTATGGGACTTTAACTGGAGCATGTTCAATCTTGTATTTAGATCGCCGAGAATGCAAGGCGTAATGAGCCAATTTAGTGCAAAAACGTCGAAGTTATTCATTTTATTTTTGCTCTTTTTCTCATGCTCCTTGTCACATGGAAGCATGTTTGACTATCGAAATTTCGGCATCATGGGCGGAGCGAGTTTTCCAAAACTTGCATTTGGCAAATTCGACATCAATTTTTCAGAACATTTTGGAATGGACCTGCAAGCGTCCCTTGGCGTTTATTGGAGTATTAAAGAAGCAGATCTTCTCTATTATTTTTCTCGTGATGACTGGAGCACTTATCTTGGAGTCGGCTATCAAAACTGGGATTTTTACGGATTTTCGTCTTCCACCAGTTATAACGGAATTGTCTTTGGCGACGGCAATTCAGCCACAGCTTTGTCTGTCCCCTTGGGTTTTCTCTATACTGCCCTTTCAGGATTTGCCTATGAAATCGGTTTTGCCGTAGATGTATTCTTAAATGCACCCGCAGATTTACGTGGCAAGATAGTGCCTGAAGGTCAAATATCTATTGGTTATTTTTTTTAAACCGCTTGTACAGGGATTCTACTAAAAAACTTTAAAAGATGTTGAGTAACGGCATGGGGTTGTTCGCGCATGGCCATATGCCCTGTGTTTTCCATCATGACAAGTTCTGACTGGGGAATGTTTTGACGGAAAATAACAATCATTCCTTCTTTAAAAATATGATCGTCTGAACCGAACAAAATAAGGAGTGGCCCCCTGATTCGATGAAAACGAGTATCCCAATAGCTCCAATCTTCTTGCTGAATTATTCTCGAATAATTGCGAACGACTTGGGTGATGATGCCTGTTTTTCTGCTTGTGAGATGGGCAAATTTTCTTTTTTTGCCGGGCCGAATCCAAGGCGCATGAAAGATAGATTCTATTAAGGGCAAATGAATGCGACCTAAAGGAGAAATAAGATAGAGGTCCAAAAGTTTGGGATGACGAGCGAGGTCTACAAGGGTCTTTAAAGTTTTGTTTTGAATTTTAGGAGCTGGATTTGAAGGCATGGGCCCCAATAAAACAGTGGCGGTGAAAATTCCAGAATTCTCTATGAGGTTTCCCCAACAAAGAGCGCCACCGTAGCTATGGCCCACGGCATATCTCTGCGGGGCTCCCGCACTTAATTCTTCTACAAATTCTTTTACTAACTGAACATGCTTTGTAAATAGACGTGCAGGTTTTGGTTCTAGTTCTCCAAGAAGCTGCAATGAAAAATTAGGAACGATCACGCGAAAATGTTTGTCTAAAGAATCAACGATGGCATTCCAATCATGGTGAGTACTACCAAATCCATGAATGAGAAAAACAGGAATACCCGAACCCTTTTCAAGGTAAGGAACTTCAAGACCTGACTTAAGTTTTACTTTCAGCATTTTAACCTTGCTCAACTCGCATTTTCATCACCGCCACCATCACCTTCTTTTTTCTCGGTCGATGGAGGTTTAAATTGATGTCGAGGTGCAGAAGATCGTGGCTGATCTTTGCGAGATCGCATGGGCATTCGTGGTTTTTTGCTCGCTGGTTGTGCGTGCTCTTTAGCCACTTGCTCAGTTAAGTCAACTGTTACATCCCCCATACATCTGATTTGGCAACTAAGACGTGAATGGTCAATGAAGTAAGCAGATCCGATTAGCGATTTTTCTTTAAAATTGGGCGGAATTATATTGTGTTCACCCGCCACCACTTTAACCCGGCATTCAGAGCAACTGGGTAATCCGCCACAAATAGATTTAATAAATATACCCGTACGCTTTGCTAATTCCAAAACACTTTCATTGGGATTTATCTCATGTTCGATGTTTTGTGGGAGAAACTTAACTCTCATTGATTGCTGCTCTCTTCATTTAAAAACTGATGTTGCGCAAGCCCGAAATATATTTTCATCCTTCAGTCTCAAATTTGGGATAAATGTATTTAGGGCTCCCATCAAAAAAATAAAATTTCTTTTCATTGAACTCCGTAACGCCTTTAAGAATTTCTTCCCAAATAAGAGCGTTGACGACTGAACCTTTAACCAATCTCCGAGTCACCAGCTCACGAAATCTTTTCTTGGCCAAGCCAATATCTTTTCTGTCAGTTTTCAAATCAATGGCCAAAAGCTCGTCTATCTGAGAAAAGCTGTCAGATACAAGAGCTCTTACTCTCTGATCTGGATTCAATTTTTGCTGACTCATTTCATCAAATAGCTGTTGGGATTTTTCTAATACATTCACTTTCAATCCTGGGTCCAAAGAATCAACCACCGTTACTTCAAAAAAAGCGTGAACACCTTGCTGGTGGGTTTTTTGGCCGTCAAAATTATCAGTGACGTGAAGGGGCATAGATAGATCGCCCACATAGTGAGACAGGACTCCAAGACAAACTAGAAGTTTTCCTTGAATATTTAGTTCATGATTTTGCATCACTTGATTGGCTAAACCCTTACACTCATCGATGAGAGAACGAATTCGCCAAGGAACTAAACCCAACTCCCTATTGAAACCTTCAGAAAATTTTTCTTTGTATTCACTAAAGCTAACTGGGAGATTTTCTGGCTTTTCAAAAGTCTTAATGAATTTTTCGTTCCAATCGATGAAGTGCTGAGGACCCTCAAGCTGAGAGGTCTCACTATTAATGTTCCTAAATATGATGTCAGGAACATTTGAATAGTAACCCAAGTCAAACCCATGGACCTTAAGATATTGGGCTCCCCTTTTCTGAACTAAAAGTTCAGCTCCAATACTCGCAATAATTTCATGGCCCCTCTTGCCCCAGGCAAAAGTAACATTAGAAAAAAGTAAGCATAGTAAGCTCATCAAAGTGAATCTGCAAACTCCCAAACTAACTTTTAAACACATATGCGTTCTCAATTTCATTTAGCCCTTCACAATAACCCGCACAAACTTTTTCTTTCCGGCCTTTAAGACAAAACTTTCTCCAGACGATAATTTTAGTTTTAATTTTGAATCAGTTATTTTCACTCCGTCTCGTTCTACACCACCACCTTCAACCAGCCGCTTGGCTTCGCTGCTAGTCATGGACACTTTGGAATCAGACATAAGTTTACAGATCCAAACATCTTGAGCAGGTGCTGTTACCCACTCAGGTATTTCGTCGGGCATACCTTTATTAGAAAAAATCTCAGTAAATTCTTTTGCAGCCTTTTCAGCCAACTCTTTTGAGTGAAATCTTTCAACAAATGTCTTTGCTAAATTGACTTTAATATCGCGGGGGTTAAGCTCCCCTTTAGACATTTTTTGCTTTAATTCATTTACTTCATCTACGGTAATGTCCGTAAGAAGCTCATAATACTTCATCATAAGCTCATCACTAAGTCTCATGGTTTTGCCAAACATATCTTTGGGATTTTCATCAACGCCAATGTAATTGCCCATAGACTTTGACATTTTTTGAATACCATCAAGACCTTCAAGTAAGGGTACTGTCATGACCACTTGAGATTCTTGACCATAGGATTTTTGCATATCTCGGCCTACAAGAAGATTAAACCTCTGATCGTTGCCGCCCAGCTCAACGTCAGACTTCAATGCCACGCTGTCGTAACCTTGAAGAAGGGGGTATAAAAACTCGTGGATACTTATGGGATTGCCGCCTTTGTAGCGCTTGCTAAAATCATCGCGCTCCAGCATTCGTGCCACCGTATATTGGCCACACAGTTTAAAAAGTTTGAATATATCAAATTCACCAAACCATCGAGAATTGTAATCAATAATGGTCATTTTGGGATCCAAGAGTTTAAAAATTTGGCGTGCATACGTCTTGCCATTTTCTTGAACCTCTTCATTGGTCAACGGTCTACGTGTTTCGTTTTTGCCCGAGGGGTCACCTACCATACCCGTGATGTCCCCAATCAAAAATGTAACTTCGTGGCCAAGTTTTTGAAACTGACGCATTTTATTGATTAAGACCGTATGACCTAAATGAAGATCAGGAGCCGACGGATCAAACCCTGCTTTTATCTTTAGAGGCTTACCCGTTTTTACAGATTTTTCTAGCTTGTGGAGAAGTTCTTTTTCAGAAACTAAATCAACAATGCCTTTTTTAAGAAGTCTCAGTTGTTCGTCAGCGGCCAGCATGGTCATTTTACTTCACGTCTAGCGTGCGTGTTCAACGGCACGGGTTTCACGGACCACGGTTACTTTAATTTGGCCTGGGTAGGTGAGCTCCCTTTCAATTTTTCGAGCAATGTCGCGACTTAACATAATACTTTGTTCGTCAGTCACCTTTTCACTTTCAACCATAACTCTGATTTCGCGTCCCGCTTGAATAGCAAACGTTCGAGTGACACCATCAAAACTATTGCCAATAGTTTCTAGATCTTCAAGCCTGTTGACATAACTTTCCATCATTTCTCGACGAGCCCCAGGACGAGCCCCACTTAAGGCATCAGCGGCTTGAACAATTTGGGCTAAAATCGTATCGGGCTTTTCATCTTCGTGATGAGCCCTAATGGCATGGACAACTTCTTGTGTTTCACCATATTTTTTTGCGTAATCAGCCCCAATGACGGCATGACTTCCTTCAATATTATGATCGAGAGCTTTACCCAAGTCATGTAATACGCCAGCCCGACGAGCAGTTTTTGGATTAATACCTAGTTCGCCGGCCATCATTCCAGCTAAAAATCCAACTTCAATTGAATGAGAATAATTGTTTTGAGTATAACTTGTTCGATACTTCAACGAACCAATGAGTCTTACAATTTCAGGATTTACTCCATGAACACCTAAATCAAACATGGCTTTATCGCCATCTTCTTTTATGGTTTTAAAGAGCTGGGATTTTGCCTTATCGACGACTTCTTCAATGCGGGCCGGATGAATGCGTCCATCTTGAAGCAAAATCTCTAAGGTCGCCCGAGCTATTTCACGTCGGACGGGATCAAAGCCTGAAATAATAACGGCTTCGGGCGTATCGTCGATGATGAGGTCCATTCCCGTAGCTGCTTCAAGGGCACGAATATTTCGCCCTTCACGGCCAATGATTCGCCCCTTCATCTCATCACTGGGAAGGGCTACGACAGAAACAGTTCGTTCACTGCTGTATTCTCCAGCGTAGCGGGAAATGGCCAAGGCGATGATTTTTTTGGCTCTTTTCTCTGCCTCTTGTTTGGCTTCTTCTTCTACAACTTTGATGATCTTGGCACCTTCGTGACGGGCGTCGTTTTCCATGGCTTCAAGAAGCATTTTTTTGGCTTCTTCTTGAGACATGCTCGATGTTTGTTCAAGTTTTTGTTTAACTTGTTTCAGAGTTTCGAGAATAGTGTGTTCTGCCTGACGATTCTTTTCTTCTTGGTCTTTAAGGCGGCTCTCCATTTGAGAAGTCGAGGCTATTTTTTGTTCTAACTGAATTTCTTTATCACGAACTCGACGCTCTTGGTCGCGAGAGTCTTGTTCTCGCTTGCGAGAATCTTTATCAGCTGCTTGCTGAGCTGCTTGTTCAATATTTCTGGCCCGGTTTTTGGCTTGGTTGTCAGAAACGCTGGCTTGTTCTTTCGCTTTGGCGACAATGCCTTCAGCAACCTTCTCAGCGCCTTTGATTCTTCGGGCATCCAGAGATTTCTTTACAATAAACCCTGTTAATAACCCGATAACTGTTCCTGCAATTGGTAATCCTAAAGTCACTAAATCCATAACATCGCTCCTTAATCAATGACGAGCCTCGCCTAGCTTGATGACCTCTTTTTCCGTAACAATGAGATCCATTTTGATGTCCGAGTCGTCAGAAGGCAGTGGCTCTGAACTCAATTGCACTGAAAAAGCCACGCCGATTTTAAGCCCCTTGAATCCGGTGAGGGCTCGATCATAAAATCCTTTTCCATATCCCAGACGTTGCCCTTGCCGGTCAAAGGCTACTCCCGGGACCAAAACACCGACGCAAGTTTGAATAAGTGCTGGAGTTGCGGTGCGTGGGTCTGGCTCCCAAAGACCCCAAGAGTTTTTGCTCCATAAGGAGTTGGTAGCATCAGGTATAAAAAACTCCATTTGAGAATCACTTGTAATTCGCGGAAAGGCCCATCGAATATATGGGCTTGAATCAATAACTGCTTGTTGAGGGTCAGCCTCCCACCGAAAACTCTTGTAGGCAAACCATAGGGGTGACGCGTCATTTTTTTCTAAACTCCCACCCATGGCCCAGACAAATGACAGATTCTTACAGATTTCACGATTGAGTTGGCTGGTTTTTTCAGGGCCGAGTTGTAAGCGAGACTGCAACATCTTTGCTCGCCAAACATTTTTGGAAGAAGACTTTGTATTACCCATTAACACCGTAAACATCCTTGGCACTATGGCCATTTTATTTACGGGCCTTGAAACTCTGATCTAGACGGCTAAAAAAGTAGAAAAATCAAAACAGGTTTACTTAACCCATATTATAATTAGCTGTCATAACTACTTGATATATCAACTTTTTAGTCTTTCATTTCAATATCAAAAATCAGTATCAAAATCAGTTATCAAGACCCGTTCTCGGAGGCTTTGCAGAAGGTTCCAACTCATTGAGAGCACGTTGGGCCTTCTTTTCGAACTTATCTAGCTGATTTAGCGCTTCGGCCTTCAACTCGAAAAGTTCTTCTGCCAAATTCAGAGCGGCTAACAGCGCCGCATTCTGCACCGACCCACTTTTGGTCGCTGGCAGAGCCTCTTGTATCATTTTGTCGACAAAAGAAATCAATTTCTTAACCATTTCAGGGTCCTGTCCCGATTTTAGCTTAAGCGGGATTCCGGCTATGGTGACTTCATAAACACCAGTAGTACTTTGGTTGCCCTGATTCGCGGTCATTGATGTTCTCCTTGCCAACCACTATTAGAAGTACTGGGGCATGAAGACGAAAGTCAAGAAATTCATTAAAGGTTTCTTGACTTTGCCTCATACCTCACGACATAGTCGGGAGCGTCATTTTTAAATTTTGGGATCATTTAATTAACTGGAAAGGGAAACTCATGTTGAGAACTTTTTTACTCGTATCTATCACATTGGCCTTATGCCCGGCCTACGGAACAACTGGAGCAAGCAATTCAACTAAAGCAGCCGCAGCAAAAAGACTAAAGGCTAAAGTTCAGGCCTATTTAAATGCCGCTATCGCCAATGGCCAAAATGAAGGCACAGCAAGTAGCGTGACTGTGCAGGCAAATGACAGCACCGGAATTCGCCAAGCCATGATCCCCATCACCCTTGGTCAATCACGAACCGAAATGAACACCATGATCAAAGGTGCGGCAAAATCCAAACAGTTTTCAGCATCAACTCAATTAACTTTTGGAACAGCGACGCCAAATTTAAGTACTTCCACAGAAAACACCAATTACTTTTTAGACAAAACTGCAGAACTCCAGTTCACAACGATTCGACCGCAATTGGCCGTGGAGTTAAAAGAAAATCAATCTCTTTATGGTAGCTTACCTATGACTTGGGCTACCTATGAAGGAACACCATTTAGAACAATTGGTCGTCCCGAAATTGGTGCCTTCACAACATTGACATCATCTGAAAATCTAAACACGGGTGCAGGATTATCGGTTCGATTACCGGTTTATGATACGTCAATTGGTGTTGCAGAGGCTGGAAGAGCTTGGCAAATCGCCGGCGGATTAACAGCTGATCGTCGACTTGGCCGTTCGGCAAATCATGTATTGGCTGCAGGTCAATTGGCCTATGATACTCCATCCACATATAAAATTAGAAACGAAGTGGGTAGCCATGACATCACAGAAGAGCACACTTTGGCTTTAAGAACAGCTCTTGGTATTTCTCGTGAAACACCAACGGGAAGTGTTGGAGTTACTCTGCATGCCATCAATGGTTTTGGAAGCTCCGTACAACGTGATGCCAACACCGGCGGCGTCATTCACGAAAGCGCATTATCACTTAGTTCTGGTGAAGTTTTTGCTTCTTATAACTGGAATGAACAAACCAAACTTAACGCATCTTTGGCCCGCGGTTTTAATACTAAAACCGACGGACTCATGTTGCTTGATACCTACCGAGACATCGCCGATACAACTTTAAGTGTCGGATTGACTGAGACGTTTTAATAAATTTTAGATTTCGTTTTTAAAAAGGCCCCGAGGAGTAATACCTTGGGGCTTTTTTTAGCCAGAACCAGATTGGCGGCCATAGCAGCAATTTATTATGAAAGCAGTCTATTGTTGCAGAGAATGAAATAGCAGATACCATATCCTCGAGAGGCGATACTTTTGAATCATTTTAATTCTAAGTGGGACATTGCTACCGGCATTCTTTTAATTTTGTTATTTAGCCTAATCATTCTTACTTTTAGACATTATGGTCTTACTTGGGATGAAAAGGCTTCGATGGAAGAAGGCGAGCATTTCGTAGGATGGTATACTTCTCTATTTACCGACCGCACTCTTATTAGTAAGGAAGACTATTTTTATTACGGTTCTTTTTTTACGGGACTAGCATTTTTTCTCCATCGCTTTTCTCCGCTGGGACTTTTTGAAACTTCCCACCTTTTAAATGCCCTTTTTGGTTTGGTTGGCGTGATTTACACTTACAAAACCTGTCGCCTTATTGCCGGCCCAAAAGCAGCATTTTTTTCTATTGTTTTTTTAGCCTTAACACCCATTTTCTGGGGCCACTCATTTAATAATCCAAAAGACATTCCTATCGCAGCACTCTTTATGGCTTCGTTTTATTACATAGTGCTTAGCTATCAAAAACTTCCAAATCTCTCTACGAGTCTATTAATTAAGTTGGCTCTTTGTATTGGTTTTGCACTTGGCACTAGGGTCATAAATTTTTCTTTATTACTTTATCTTGGGGGAGCCTGGTCACTTTGGATGTATAATCAGAAAACAAAATCTCATTTGAAAACTCTATTAAAAAAATTTCTCGTCGTTACCTTTATCGCCTATTCCATTATGCTGGCATTTTGGCCTTACGCTCAGGTTAGCCCCTTATGGCATCCGCTAGAGTCCTTGTTGAAGTTTTCACATTTTAATTGGCCCTTTAATAACCACTTCAAAGGCCGGTTTATAAGCGCAAGTTCTTTGCCCTGGGACTATGTTCTGACCTGGTTTCTTATCACATTGCCCGAATATTACCTTGTTTGCCTATTTCTTGGAGGGTTTCTCTTCTTTCAAAGAATGAAATCTAGTCAAAATAAAATTTTAAATGGAAATCTCTATTTTATTTTGTTTTTAGCCATATTTTTACCAATCTTGCTGGCAATTGTGAGTCACGCCGTTCTCTACGATGGTATAAGACATTTCATTTTCACCGTCCCACTATTAGCAGTACTCGCCGGGGTTTCTTATTCGAAATTTCTAGAAGGCTCCGCACAAAGCTTATTTAAATGGATGACGTCTATGGCAATTGCACTTTCAGCAGCTACTTGTGTTTGGGATATGATTAAACTTCACCCTTACGAAGCTATCTATTATAATCGTATGTTCTCAGGAGGCTTTTCTCATGCTGTAGAAAATTTTGAAGGTGACTATTGGGGAATGACTTATAAAGAAGCCGCCCAATGGCTCATACAAAATTACCAGTCTGAAAAGCACCCTGTGAAAGTTGCCAATTGTTCTGCGTCATTTTTGTCTGGATATTTTCTAGAAAAAATAAATCAAATACAACCACGATTTATTTCTGTAGAAATGAATGATGATCCCGATATTGTCTTAGCCACAACGAGATGGGATTTTCACAAGCGGATTCAAGGGAAGGTCATTCATATTGTGGAACGGATGAATACGCCCCTTGCTTATGTTTTTGAAATGTCGAAAAATCATTAAGATATACTTACACTCTTCAAGAAATCAGCCGACTTAAGCCGCCTATTGCCCCAATGGGCCGAGAGTAAAGTTGAAGTGACTTTTTCAAGAGAACTTAAAATTTGAGAATTCACTTGGCTCTTCAAAATTGAGGTGCGCAAAAGATACGATAGAGTCTCTTGAAGGTCTTGAGAAATCAAAATCTGCATTTGCCCCCCACAATCTTGACACAAAACTAATCCCTGATGGGGATCAAGTGACATAGTCCGCCCCCCAACCTCACAACGGCCACAGCGGTTCAAAGAAGGCAACCAGCCTAGAATGGCAAGAAGCTTAACTTCAAATTGGCGTAAAACTCCGGCAAAAGACAAACCTGCGTCAAGGGCTCGCAAGGCTGCTCCAAAAAGATCGTAGATTTCTACATGCTCCAAACCCTCTTGGGCACTATGCTCGACAAGTTCTGCCAAATAACTAGCACTGGCCAGACGCTCAATTTGTTTTTTAATATTTCTAAAATCGTGAATAATTTGAGTTTCTTCCAAATAAAAAAGATCCCGGCCACTCTTACATGTCATACGATAATCGACGTGCAACAACGGCTCAAGAGCACCACCAAAGCGCTTGCGGCTTTTTAGCCCGGCGCGGGCAAACGCAGAGACTTTGTCGCCAGTGGCTGTTAAAATATTAACAATGACGTCGGCTTCTTGAGCTGGTGTGAGCCGCAGAATAAATCCTCGGCCTTTAACTTCCTGTGCTCTTTGTGAAATCAACTAACCCTGCCTCTTCAGATGAACTTGGCGTTCGACGTAAAAAATAAAATACGGCACCGATCAAACCTAAAACTGCTTGGGCCACCTGACTGATTGTTATTAATGTGGGGCCCAAATTATTTGAAGTTCCTTGGTACCAAGTGAATAGTGCCAAAAATACGGCTTGTCCAACACCAATTCCAGCGGGGCTAATGGGCACTGCTATAGCAATGAGACCAAGAGGCACGATAAAGAAAAATGAAACAAGTGAAACGTTGAAGTGGAGAGTCACCGAAATAACATAAAAGCACACAATGTTAATGGATTGTACAAGAATACTTAGCACTATGCCCCAGGCGAATTGTCTTTTTCCGTTACGAAAATCGTGAACAGCATCATAGACACGCTCAACGAGCTGACCCGCCGGAATGGATTGAAGAAATTTATGAGTCAATTTATGCCCGCGAATCCGATTTGAAAATCCAAGCATAAAAAATAAGGTGAACCCAATGGCCATTGCAAAAATAAAAAGAGCCAAAGCTGATAGGTTGGGAGCTGACATGATGGCAGACCAGTTACATAAAACGGCAACGACAGCGATGAGCCCCATGGCGTACATTCCAACTACCCTATCCATGAGAACGCTGGTTGCCGCCCTGAGCTTTGTGCCGGGCTGGTCTTGGGCTATATAATAGGCCTTCATCACATCGCCCCCTACACTGCCAGGCATGGCCAAGTTGAAAAATAACCCTATGAAGCTGAGGGGAAGCGTTTGGCCCATTGTTGTTTCAATGCCTTGACCCTGCAAGAGCAATAGCCAGCGGTAGTTATTAATGAGAATAGAAAGGAATGTTATTACGAAAATAAAAGGAATAAGCCATGGTGTAGCTAATAACATCATAAATGGTTCAGCAGTGATCTTTTCTGTGTGGATCAGCCAATAGATAAGACCCGCTGCCAACGAGAGTTTAAGCAACTGTATGAGTGTTTTTTTCAACGATTCCTCGAGAGTTGACATTGCCCCTTACACTGGCTAACTTATCGAAAAGAATTTTAAAACTATACATTATTGTACCAGAGGAGCCACCGTTTTGAAGATAGCTGTTTTTGGCACCGGTTATGTGGGATTAGTAGCTGGGGTTTGTTTTGCCGACGCCGGAAATCAGGTCATTGGTGTGGATATCAATGAAGAAAAAATCAGGGGCCTACAAGACGGCCGCTCACCCATATTTGAACCTGGTCTAGATGAACTTTTAAAATCCACTTTAAAGGCCAATCGAATCGAATTTACTATAGACCAAAGGCGGGCTGTAAAAGAAGCGGGAATAATTTTTGTCGCTGTAGGTACCCCTGAAAGTGAGGATGGCTCAGCCGATCTATCGCACGTTCTCAAAGTTGTTCAGGAAATCGCTGAGAATATGACAGAACATAAGATGATTGTTTTAAAAAGTACTGTCCCTGTTGGTACGGCCGAGAAGGTCACTTCTTTGGTGGCAAGTTTGACTAAGCAGCCCTTTGATATTGTCAGTAATCCTGAGTTTTTAAAAGAAGGCACTTCCATCGATGATTTTTTAAAACCAGATCGCGTCATCATTGGGTGCACATCGGAGCTTGCCCGAAACACCATGAAAAAACTCTACGCACCATTTGTTAAGAATGGCAATCCCGTATTGTTTATGAAAAACAAGGCCGCAGAATTGAGCAAGTATGCTGCCAATGCATTTTTGGCAACTAAGATTAGTTTTATTAACGAGCTCGCATTGCTCTGTGATGCCGTGGGTGCTGATGTTGAAGAAGTCAAACGGGGATTCACTTCAGATTCTAGAATTAATTCGTCGTTTTTTTATCCAGGAGTTGGCTACGGAGGAAGTTGTTTTCCCAAAGACGTAAAGGCCCTTGCCCAAACGGGAGCTGAAAACGGCGTGGGAATGGAAGTCATTCGGGCTACGGATAAAGTCAATGACAGACAAAAATGCGAGTTAATTAAGAAAATTAAGAAACATTATTCAAATCTCAACGGTATAACATTATCGATTTGGGGAATGTCATTTAAACCCCGAACCGACGATGTTCGTGAAGCCCCTTCATTTGTGATTATCGATGCCCTTCTTAAAGAGGGTGTGAAACTTCGAGCTTATGATCCTGTAGCGATTCCAAATGGAAAGAAAAGATACAAAAATCAAGTTCAATGGGCCACTTCAAGTTATGATGCTCTCAAAGATAGCGATGGCCTCGTGGTTGTGACGGAATGGAACGAATTTCGAAGTCCCGATTTTGATCAAATCTCGGCTTTATTAAAACAAAAAGTTATTTTTGACGGCCGAAATATTTTTGATCCTGCCCAAATTCGCTCCCTAGGATTTAATTATTATTGCCTAGGACGTGAGCACGCATGAAAACAGCACTTGTGGCTGGAGGAGCCGGATTTATAGGCAGCTTTCTTTGCGAATTGCTCCTAGAAAAAGGCTATAAAGTTTTTGCCATAGACAATCTAGTCACTGGCAAGCGCGAAAATATCGAAGACTTGTTGAAAAATAGAAATTTCAATTGGATTGAACACGATATTACGGCCCCCTTGCACATGAATGTTTCATGCGATGAAATCTACAATTTGGCAAGTCCCGCCAGCCCCGTTGATTTTGAAAAAATGCCCGATTTTATTTTAAAGACTTCAGCAGTAGGGCATTTGAATTTACTCAACTGGGCCAAGATTCATAGTGCAAAAATTTTGCTCGCTTCAACGTCAGAAGTTTATGGGGATCCTTTGGAACACCCTCAAAACGAATCTTACTATGGCAATGTTAATTGCGTTGGCATTCGAGGTTGCTATGACGAAGGCAAACGATTTGCCGAAGCCCTATCTATGGCCTACAAGAGACGTTACGGGGTTAATATTCGCATAGCCCGAATATTTAATACCTATGGACCCAGAATGCGCCCTGAAGATGGACGAGTGATTCCAAACTTTTTTACCCAAAGTTTAAACGGCCAGCCTCTAACTATCTACGGCGACGGCAAACAGACCCGAAGTCTTTGCTATGTGACCGATTTAGTTCAAGGTCTTTTTAGCCTTATGCAAAGCGAAATTGAGACTCCGACCAATGTCGGTAATCCAGACGAATATACAATTTTAGATATTGGCAAAAACGTCTCTCTTGCTTGTGGTGTTGAATTTAGAACCAAATCGTTTCCACTTCCTGAGAACGATCCAAAACAAAGACGTCCTGATATTTCAAAAGCGCAGCGCGAGTTAGAATGGCAACCCAAGGTGAGTTTACGTGAAGGACTTGCTTCTACTTTAGAATTTTTCAAGCGCTCACAAAACAAATAATCTCGATCGGCGAGCGTTACAAAAGGCGTCGCGGCTGCCCAGCACCTTCCATGTGAATGCATTCAAAAGCCACCCACAACAGAAAGCCCAACTATTGGATCAAGGTCCAGAACCAATGTAGAAACTTGATAAAGGACATGATCACATACGTGCAACGACCATCTACTCTTTGAGCATTCCCACAAAAGTCAGCTTCGGGGGCGGCGGCCGTGGGACCTTTCAGGAGGTCCCGGCCAGCCGCCCAACCAAGAACCATGAGGATTTCGCCAGGATGAAAACACCGAAAATAAAACATTGAGTAATCTCAATAAAACGTTAGAAGACTTAAGTAAAATTTGTTTAATGTCTTCATTTAAAATTCTTGTACATATTTTTAAAAATATGAAAAAGAAATATGAAAAAGAACTTGACCTGTTTTTCTAATTCCTAATTTGCCTTTCACGAAGCGATCGAGCGGTTTTACTTTGTTTTGTCATTTTCTTGATTATAATTTGAAGGTGTACCGTTGGTGACTTTTAAATCCCATCCTCTTCAATCCCACTTCGAAAATTGAGTCACTCGAAAAAGCGAATT
>JAHFAE010000084.1 GCA_023250675.1 Oligoflexia bacterium
GAAGATTAGTTATTGATCCATCAAGCAATTTTTGAGAATTAAATACAGTTCGGAGTTTACCTGATTGCCATCGAAAGCCACCGTATGAACTATAGGTCTTGATCGCAACCTTAGTAGGGCCCTTCAAGGCTTTTTCAACAAAATTCACCACACCTCGAGTTTCACCATCCACGCAAAAACCGACATATATGAGGTGGCCTGGACGGTTATTGGTGTCAAAAGAACCTGATTTACAAAAGCTATCTTCATTGGCCATGGCCATCTTCATAACTTCGATACTTTCTAATCCGGCCTGATTGATTTCTTTGAGCATCTCAGGGTTTATTAACTGACCCAACCTTCTGTTTGTTTTGAGTGCTAAAATTTGAGCCTTTTCGGTTTTTGCCTTTTTTAATGCCAAGTGAGATTCATAGGCACCTGTTAGGTCATAGGCTGCTGCACCAGTATAGTGGTAATCCTCAACCATGGCGTAAAGGCGAAGGGCTTCCCAGTCTGCATAGTCTAAATCCCACTGTTGAAGTTTTGCCTTTGGACAAGTGTAGGGAGTCAGTACATCGTTTTCAATGACAGCCTTGCAGTCCCCAATACCTTCGTCCATTCCTTGGTTCATAATATAGGACTTCATTGTCATTTTGGTTTCGCGCAGTTTTTTTAACAAGGATTCCATATTTAAAAATGCAAGGTGAACATAGAGTATATGATTTTCAAATTCCTCCTCACTCCGAATATCACCAGCCCCATCCATGACGAACTTGGTGAATGAACTATCTTTCAAATCCTTCGTATACCTACTTTTTAAATCATTAAATTTTTCTTGATCTTCTTTATCAAATGTCTGAATGAGGGGTTCTAGTCGAGCAAAAATACCTTTGTTAAGCATTTGAACTGTGAGCATGGTGGTCCAAAAACCGGCTCTCGTATTTTGTGGGTCATAGGCTAAAGCCTTATCCATGAGTTTTTGTGCGTCCATAAAATTAGGGCCAAGTACGATAAGCTCACCTGCCTGCGCGTAGCGCTCTGCTTTGACGGCATCAGATTCTTTACTTGCATCGATGGCTCCCAAATCTATGACTGGTTTTTCTTTCACATCTAGACATGCAGAAATGGCCAAAAACGTCGCTACGATGGTACAAAATACAAGGGTTGCAAATCTCATCTTTTATCTCTCCTCGGTAATTTTTTGGAATCCTCGACAATTCATTCTACAAATCCCGTGCCCAGTTTTTTATGGTTGAGTGTTCGAAAAAACAAACGGGCAGAAATATTTTTTGAAATTAGTTCTCGTGCTGACCAAAAGTTAACAAGAAAATCGCAGCCAAAATTTTTAAAATGGCTTCTCCATTTGGCCCGAAATGTGCTCAAGGCAAACGATCATAAATTAGGAGAGAATTTTTAATGCGTTATTTTTACTTGGTATTATTTGCAACGACTTGTTTCGCGCCACCAAAATCTTTTGGGGCCATGTACATGATTCAAAAGCCAAGTTCTGTAAAGTTCACGATTTCTCATTATCCAAAATCAGAGATTTTAGCCGAAATTGGTCTCTACAAAGGTTATTTCGTCTACGATCCAGACTATGCTGATCTTTCGGTAGTATATACCAAGGGAGATGTTTACGACTATAATTTAGAAACAAATGATTCTAGCAAAATTAATTACTTAAAAAGAACAGCAGAAAAGTATTTACACTCTTATTTCTATCAGAAATTCCATGGATATCTTCCATATTCATTTAAAAGTGAGAGTTTTCAATCAACAAGTGATCCAAATATTTTTAAGTTAGTCGGTGATTTAGAACTTAGAGGCAAATCTAAAAGTGTTACTATTGCCGTTGTTCGCATTTCATCTTCACCTGGTTCGCGAACAGAAATGTTCAAGGGAACTACAACAATCAGTCGTCGGTATTACGGATTCAATCTTAATAACTATGTTGAAAAAGTAAAAATGGTCAGTGATGAAATTAGACTAGAAATTACATTAGTAGGAGAAAAAGTGTGGTGAAATCGAGACTAAAAGCCTGGCTTAAATCTGGCATTGTGCTTGTAGCATTAAGTTATTGTTTTACTGGCTATTCAGACGAACTGACGGTTTCTGGTCGGCTTAAAAAAATGTCACGAATTATCAAAGGCCTTGATCCTGCGCCTGAAGATTATGTCCAACTCAAGGCAGCTTTCAACAAGGGTCAGGAAGAAGAGTTTTTCAAGACAAAGGCGGGAGAATACACGGCCTCACCAGACCATTTAAGAAAGATGGTGGTTCGACTTGGAGAATTGTTTCGAATTAGAATAAACGTTAATAATATACGAGAGGATAATCTTCGAGATTCAAGTAATAATAAGGGATCAAAAGTAATTTTAGATTTTGATACCGCACTAGAGAAGCTCTTTAAATCAATCGTGAGCGACAATTTGACATGGGATAAACTCCTAAGTTCAAAGGTCTACCAAATTCAAAAAGCCTACGATAGGCAAGAACTTTATTACAGTAGTGGCGAAAATAAATATCCAACCATTTCAGACAATCGCTTTTTTCAAGGTATATTTAGCAATCTAAATGACAAAGCGAAAACGCAAACTGTTACCGGTAATAGCGACGATCCCAGACTTGCAGGGTCCATTACCACAGGTAAGTTTGCATCCCGCTATGCAAATACCATCGCCAATAAGAATAGACGCCGCGCCGCTGCCGTATTTAGAATTTTTCTCTGTGACGACATGAGGCCTGCTGTTCAAACTGACGTAGGTGAATTAGAAGCCCTTATTCATTTGGCCCTAGAAGAAGATTCGCAAAATGCAAAACCTGGTAACGATACAGAAACAGAAAAAACAGCGGCCCAACGCCATGCCGACGACCCTAAATGTTTAGCATGCCACTATAAACTTGATCCCATGGCTCAAACCTTTTTTGCAATGGGTTCAGTTTTATCTACAGAACCCACACCCGGTAGTCTTGTATTTCGTAGAAAAGACGGATCCCTTGTCCAAATCCCAGCACGAGGTATCGGCGATATTGCAAACGCTATATTAAAACAACCTGAATATTCTCAATGTCAGGTACATCGCTTTTGGGATTGGTTTATGCCTATCGATGCCGAGCTGACCGATGAAAGACTAGAAGAACTGACTTCAGAATTTAATAAATTAAATCACAAGCCCAATAGCTTTATCGCAAAACTTGTGAATCTCCCTGAGTTTTATGGCAAACCGGCAGCAAGTGATACAGGTTCAGCAATAAACGGAAATCTCTATGTTTCACACGTCAAACCTGTCCTAAAAAAGTGTACAAGTTGTCATATGACCATGGGATTTCCCAGTCTGGTTAGATTCCCCATTGGAGGCACAGCACCTAGTCATTTGAAATGGTTAACAGAAGTCACAAAAAAATTAGATTTGGCCAATGATGGTCGAAATCGAATCATGCCCCCAACCCAAGCTGGCTGGGATCTCACTTTTGATCAAATTAAATGGATCAAAGAGTGGATCTCAAAAGATGCGCCCGATGAAACAGATCGCAGAACTTTAGAGTTGGGCCAAGGTCTGAAAATGCTGGAGGGCAAATGAAACTAATTTTCACGATAATAGCAATCACGGTTTTTGGCCAGTCATCATTGTTTGCCATGAGCTTTAAAAACAATAGATACCCCGGCCCTACAGATTTGTGTTTGCTCTTCAACCAAAAATTTCCTGAGGGCAAAGTAATGTCCAAAGAACTATGCAAATCAAATGGCGAAAGTTATCCTGAAACTGAAAAATTATGGGGTTCCAATGACCCGGCTACAGGAGAGCCCTATTCCCAAGCTCCGTCCCCAGCATTTGCCAAATGGTACGTGGATTTTGCATACAATGTGATAGATAATGATTTTACTTCGTCGACATATCAATTTTATATGCCTTCAAAAAAATATTTAAGTAATGAAGGCATTGCTCTATTGTATTGGGAAATGAACAGGCAATATCCTAAGGAACTTTCTTCTATTAATAAAATGAGTCAAATTATAGACTTTTTGAAATGGCAGGATATCAAACCAAATAATCGAGCTTTGATAATTCAACATCTGGTTGAATCGTTTGTAGGTCCCGGAGTCCTGAAGAAAGATAAGCAAGATGCACTTGTTAGCCGCGTAAATCTGTCTCTAGACGAAAAAAGTTCGATTCAAGAGGCACTTATTGGCGCTGTATTTACCATAACGTTGTCTGATGAATTTTTAATGTCACCTTAAGTGAGGAATTTATATGTTTTTTGATAGAAGAGAATTTTTAGTTTCTGCAAGCACCCTGGCCGCCCAATTAGGCCTTTCAGGATTTATGATCGAAAAATCCATCATCGCATCGGCTCAAGCCCTTAACCCCGATGATAAAGATCATTTCTTTGTTCTTTATCGAACACAAGGTGGTTTAGATGTCACATTGGGATTAGACCCCCAAATTCATCATGGTGGTTTAGACCAAAATGATGTTTTCTTAGAATACTCACCCGACGAGATCATTCGAAGTGGTGAAATCAAATTGGGCCCATCTGCTGCTCCACTTGAGCTTTTTGCAAAAGATATTTCTGTGGTCAATGGCATTTTCATGAGTAGTGCAGATTTAGGCCATGATGTTGGAAACAACTATATCTCTTCAGGAACTCCGCGAACAAATCCTGCTTCTTTTCCGTTTTCTCTTGGCCTGCAAAAAGGCACGGGCCCATTGGGCGTAGTTTTAGGCGGAGCTAGGTCAGTGCAAGGCCAAACCAACGGTCTTCTAGTCTCGAGCGCAAAATCTATTCTAGATGGACAATTTGCCTCAAATAACGATTCTGCTTCAAAAGCAGCGTCTCGAATTGCCGGGACCCAAAACAGTAGCTCTGAGTTCGCCCGTTCACAAAAGGCCTTAGTTGAAACACAAAATATTGAACCTGTTTTAAAAAGGACTCTTGATAAAATGAGACAACAAACACAGTTTATAACAGATGCTCACGCCATAGCAGCTGCTTTTGTATCAGGTGCTGCTAAACAAGCTGAAGTATCTACTGATTTTAACAATAATATTGATAGCCATGGCAGCCATGAGGGTAATCATAAACAGGCTCAATTGCAGGTTTGGACTCAAGTTTCAGACATGTTCAATGTCTTTAAAAACTTACCCTACAAGAAAAAGACACTGTTTGATCATACAACCTTTTTGGTGATTTCAGAATTTAGCAGAACACCTGCTCTCAATGGTAACAATGGTAAGGATCATAATAATCTCACAAACTCTGTGTTATTGGCTGGCAAAGGTATTAATTCTAACAAAACTTTTGGCAAAAGCGTTGTTATCTCAAGACGTCGTACTCCCGGTGGAATGCCAATCCATATGGGCGCCCCATTTGACATTAAAACCGGTGGACCAGGTCAAACCAAAGAAAACTCTATGCTTTTAAAACCTGAGAATCTGGCTGCGTCAGTACAAGTCATATTTAATAACTATAGTCCTAGGAGTGGTGGAACTGCGTTTCCTATTCCTGGTTTAGCAAAAATATGAGGATTGAAATGAAAATACTAAATCTAGTCGTTGCTGTTCTGATTTTAACATTGAGCTTTACGACGTTCGGAGCTGCAAAAGGAGTGACTGCCAATTTCACCGTTGGGAGACCTGTTATCGTTTCGTTTGATGATGGGAGAGAAGCTCAGGTTTTTAACGTAGCGGGAGTTAATGAGACCACAGAAAATGTTTATTTTCGAGTGTCTGATAATACCTGTACAGATTTTTACGACGGCCGTAAAATCAATGGCAAACCCCTAGACTTAAAATGCTCTTTTGAAATACCTAAAATCGATGCGGGAATAGTTTTGCTTTGGACAAAAAATCCAGATCCTACAAAAGTGGGTCAAAGAGTTAGCATAAAAGATAGCGATCTGGTCTTGCAAAGTCTTGTTCAAGTGGGCGCTTTAGAATTTGCACTGGCACCCTACAGAGGTGGCGGTCGGACTTATCAAGAAAAACAAAGACTGGTCCCAGAAAATCTAATGCCAAAGATAGTTTGCAAAGATTACCGCTGGCTCCCCGGCGTAAAAGATGCCGGCACTCCCGTAGATAGCCATATTCAAAGATGGAGTAAATTAGAACAAGATAGAAATTCAGAGACTGGAGACTTAGAAACTCGGCAAACGGACCAAACCGATGGGGTCAATTTAAAAGTCATTCAAGAAAATAAACTTTTGTTTAGTTTTAAGAACCATTTTCAGTATGGGGATTCTGCTTACGGTTACTTTAAATTCGACCCAGTCATTCCTTCTACGTATTACGGTTTTGCCGAATCCGCCATGCAACTAGGCTTATTAAAGAATGACAGCGAGGCCTGTTCAATTGGATTAACTAGAGTCGTAAAGACCGTACAAAAAACTTCCAAAATTTCCGAATCTACCGACTCAGATTATTTGGCTGGGACTGTAACACCTTATATCTACAGTGAAGTGAGCAATAACAATTATCCCCAAACTGAAGATCCCACAGAACAAAGAGGCTTTGTCCTCGTGTTAGAATATATTCTAAAACAAACTCCCGGTAGCGACTTTGAGTAAGTAAAATCTAAAAAGTCAAAAGCCCATAGTAGGCTTGTAGGCAAATAATTGCACAAACTAAAAATCGAGTTGAAGCCCTAGTAACTTCCCAGGGCTAATAAAACCTGTTTATTCTCAACAATCCATTTAGCAACTGCTTTAGGCATTTTTTCTGGTTTTAGACTGGGAAATGGTGCCGGGATGGCATCTTCAATAATTTTTTTAAGTTTCAATACTGCCTCACTTCGCTCGTATAACGCCCAAATGCTTGAAGCTCCGCGACCTTCTTTCAAGAGGGTGGCTCCTAAAATTCTTATGTCCAAATCGTTTTGAAAGATGGGTAACTTTACTGAGACTATTTTGTTTCCACCTCCTGAATCAGAAGGTAACTCGATTTCAGCAACTATAAATTCACCCGTTGTCGCCAAAGTGTATCGAACAACTTGTTCTTTAAATAATCCTGCAAGTTTATCTCCTAAATCATGGTCAACGAATTTTCCTTGAGCGCCGCTCAAAACCTGTAAATTGGTCTTGACTAATGCTTTTGGCAGGTCTTTGAAAAGTTTAGCCATGGTCGTTTTCATCGTATCTATTTCTTGAGGAGTGAATTGGTATGTTTGTCCACCATAACCAATTCCCGAATTCTCCCTCTCAAGAAGGGAAACAAATGTTGCATAGAGACCGTCTAATATTTTATCTGAGATGGGGCCTAAAAGAGAACTAACTCCCCCAAGTCGATCCACTTCACTTGCCATATATTCAATTTCAGATTTTCGAACACTCTCTTCATTGACTCCACTCACCACCGAAAAACTTCTTTGAATTTTTAAGAATCCTAAATCGATCGTAAAATTTCTTAAGAGCTCACTGCGATCAATGAGCGCTAGCATTGCCAATACAGATGCCGAGGGAACTTGCACCTTTTCTAATGGCACCGGGTCTTGATCATGATCGGGCGCTTTTGCTGCGACGAACATTTCAAATAAAACTGATGGTAATAATTTTAAATTATTTTGAGCGCTCCAAGAAGCATACTCAACAAAGGAAGAACCCACGTCATTTCT
Organism: Oligoflexia bacterium; assembly: GCA_023250675.1. GTDB lineage: Bacteria > Bdellovibrionota > Bdellovibrionia > JABDDW01 > JABDDW01 > JAHFAE01. The sequence goes on from JAHFAE010000084.1 coordinate 7,588, forward strand.
TCTACAGTCTGTGTATTGAGGTTTCCCAACATGGGTATCAGTGCAATAAAGAGGAAGTTCTTGATCGTCATATTTTTTCTTAAGGTAGAGTACCCCGATTGCTTTTTCATCATAGCTTAGAGATTTCGGCAGTTTCGCAACTTGATCTCCAGACATTATTCTTTCTTCAAAGAGAGGGTAATCCATAACAGAGCTGGTTGTAACAACTCCCGTGGGAGTGGCACCCTTTTCAAAGTACTGCCTCACAATGTCTTCTCTTTTTTCTAAGGAATAGTTTGTGGCCAATGACCCTGCAAAATTATGCCTTAAACCTAGAGTATGACCAATTTCGTGGGCGGCTACTTCTCGTACAAGATCTTGAGAGGCTTTAAAGATTTTTGTATCATCGACGTCTGAAGACAATAATCCAGCTAAAGATTTTTCTAATCTCTCGTCACCTGTCATTTCACAAATTCTAGGCTGAAAAAACCCGTTTAGAAAAATGACTTTATCTGATTTGCTTTGCTCCTTGTTCAAGAGTTGCAATCTTCGCAACAGTGCCCTTGCCTTGGTTTTTCCGCCAAACGCGAAAACACTTGTTAAAAAAACTTGCGTGTGAAGAATCTCGCCACTCCGGGGATCCATCTGGGCATCTGCATAGGCAAATCCGGCCAAATCCCAATCAACCCATTGGATAACATTAAAATTTGCATCGGGTGCAACAACGCCCTGGGGGGCATCAACAACATCGAAGATTTTGGTTCCAAAAGCCTTATTCCAATAAAGTATGCCGTCTTTTACCGCTTGTTTATACTCGGGCGGGGTATTTGCTGAAACAGCATAAACTATAGGTCTATTGAGGTTGTGTTTTGAAGCCCTAACAATAGACGTACCGCCTGACGAAAGCTGTGGCGCCACTTCAAAAAATCCCATTCGATCAAATCCTTTTGAAAGTACAGGTTCGAAATCCAGATGCGGATTGTAAGGGCTCAGGTAATATTTAATTTCTACTAATTTATTAGTTTCTTGAGCTGGTGTGGGCAAAACCACCTGCGCCACTTGTCTGATGACGAGTTGATTTTGCTCGCTCATGATTGCGCTATCAATAAAACTATAACGAACTCGAACTGATTGAAATTGAACCGCAGGGTCATAAGTACCCGATTCAAAATCCTGGCCATGCCAATCGCTGTAAACGAAAATATTTGACATGCCGGCATTGAAATCAAACGTAATTTGATCAGGGGTTTCTTCTAAAATCGAGAATTGAGCCAGTATCAAATTTTGAGGAAATTCGTTTGTTACACTATGACCTTGAGTTGCCTCTAATAAGAAAAGCTTATCGCCTTTTTTCGAAAAAGAAACAACACGACTTTTAAGGGAAGTGCCAAGGGGAGCCTTCGGTTGTTCAGTAAACATTCCTTGCAACAAAAATTCTTTGTCTAATGCTGCCTTAGATATGGAAATTTTTGCATTATCTACTCTAAGACCAGGGTTTTCTTTTGGCGTCGCTTTGACATTAAAAGAATCCCCTATTAATGCCGAAGCTTTGACTGCCGGTTTCGGTGTTATTCCCAACCGATTTTCATCAGAAATTTGAGTGCCACAGCCGAGCATTCCAAATGTCATGATTAGAACAGTAGTTTCAGCTAAAAATAATTTGATTCGCATTTCTTGATCCCCCCTAAGTACCTTAAAACTTTTCGTTTTCCACAATGGGATACCACCTAAAGACGCTAGGCATCAACACTTTAATAAATATTGTTAAAACCCGCTAAAGACGTTAGAACATCAGCCTAGTAAGAGGTAAGAGTGATCTATATTTCTAGCGCATGCGTCAAGGCTCCAAAAATTAGAGAATCTGTTGAAGCCCTTTTTCGCGAAGGGTTCAATCATATTGAGCTGACCGGCGGCACCCAAAGGTATGGGGATCTGCAAAAAGATCTGGTTGAATTAAAAGAGCGGTACCACCTATCGCTTCTTTGCCATAATTACTTTCCACCACCTGAGAAGCACTTCGTCTTAAACTTGGCATCACTTAACGATGAGATTTATGAGTGCACTTTTAATCATCTTAAAGAAGCCGTTGAACTTTCAAAATCTATTGGAGCTTCAAAATTTGCCTTTCATGCTGGATTTTTCATTGATTTGAGTACCAAAGAAGTAGGGCAAAAGATTTCTCGGTACAAACTCTTTGATCGAGAAAAGTGCCTGAGCCGTTTTGTTAAAGGCTTTCGAGAACTTTTGGATTTAGCCGATGGCAAAGTAAAATTGTATGTAGAAAATAACGTGCTCTCCTCTTCAAACTCTAAAACCTATGAAGGGCAAAACCCGTTGATGCTGACTAGCTCTCAAGATTATTTTGAGCTTAAGCGGTTTTTACCCGAATTAAATTTATTGCTTGATGTGGGGCATCTCAAAGTAAGTGCTCAATCACTGGGGAATAAGTTTTCGTCTGAATTAGATATTCTGATGGGTGAGTCTGACTACCTTCACTTTAGCGATAATGACGCTCTTGAAGATTTAAACCATAGCATTCAAAATGAAAGTTCTATCTATGATTCGCTGAAAGGTTATGATTTTAAAAATAAAACGGTGACACTGGAGTATTATACAGAAATTCAAGATATTAAAAAATCCTATGAATTAGTCAAAAATTTACAAGGGATGCAAACATGACCCCGAATCAAAAGCTAAATCATAAAGTTGACATTCCCATCTGTAAAAACAATGAAACCCTTTTTGACGCTCTCAAAGTATTAAATCGTGTTGGCAAAGGTATTGTCTTTATCGTCAACGAAGATGAAAAGCTCTGTGGGCTTTTAACCGATGGTGATATCCGCCGGCTCTTTTTAGGCGAGAATGACCTACAAACACTTTTAAAAAATGTTTTGTCCCCGGAGTTTGTTTACGGGTCGGTCTTGCAAACCCACGAAGAAATCAGGACTTTACTCAATCAAAAAATTAAGATTATTCCTCTTGTCGATCGAGATATGAAAATTGTGGACTACGCCGAGTATCTTCCTGAAATTCATATCCCCATTACTCAGCCCGATCTCAACGGCAACGAATTAAAATATTTAACAGAAGCTTTTTTATCCACCTGGATTTCAAGTACGGGTCCCTACATCACCCGTTTTGAAAATGATTTTTCAAAATACTGCGGAGTCAATCACGGAGTGGCGGTCAGTAACGGCACTGTGGCACTTCATTTAGCCCTACTTGCGTTAGGGATTGGCCCCGGTGATGAGGTGGTAGTTCCAGATTTAACCTTTGCAGCGACAATCAATGCGGTTTTGTATACGGGCGCCACGCCGGTTATTGTCGATGTAGAAGAAGACAGCTGGTGCATTGATCCCCAAGAATTTCAAAAGGCAATCACGAAAAAGACCAAAGCAGTTATACCTGTGCATCTTTATGGTCAACCCTGTGACATGTATAAAATCATGAAGATCGCGGGCAACCACGGCGTTCATGTCATTGAAGATTGTGCCGAAGCTCACGGAGCTATCTTTAAGGATCAACGTGTAGGATCTTTTGGAATCATAAATTGCTTTTCGTTTTATGGAAATAAGATCATCACTACCGGTGAAGGTGGAATGTGTGTTACCAATTCTTCTGATCTCACAGAAAAAATGCGCACTTTGCGTGATCATGGAATGAGCCGAAAACAAAAGTACTGGCATGAAACTATAGGGTACAATTACCGTATGACAAACCTTCAGGCCGCCATCGGTTGTGCCCAGCTTGAACGCATTGATGAACTCTTAAATCGCAGAGAAGAAATCGAAAACACTTACCGTCGACAATTACGAGAAATTAGTTTTGTAGAATTTCAGCGAAACGATCTTCCCCATCGTAAAAAAGTAACTTGGCTCGTGAGTGCTTTAGTTAAAGAAGATCGTCGTGAAACAGTCTGTGAAAAACTAAGAGCACAGAAAATTGATGTGCGCTATTTTTTCTACCCTTTGAGTAAAATGGATATTTACAAAAAATATACGTTTTCAAATGAAAATAGCCTCAAGCTCTCAGAAATGGGAATCAATTTTCCTACAAGTGGCAAATTGCCCGGTTCTGAACTCATTGAAATTCTATCTTCAGAGTTAAAAAGGAGAGAAAAATTTAATGCCGTCGAAAACACCATCGGAACTTAAAGTTGAATACGTGGGGCACGCCTGCCTCCTTGTTGAAGCTCAAGGTGAAAGGTTTTTGACCGACCCCTGGTTTACAAACCCTGTGATGGCCAATTCTTGGTATCATTTGCCCAAATACTCACGTGAAATTACAGAGATTCCACCCCTTGATTTTATTTATGTTTCTCACGAGCATGCAGATCATCTAGATATTCCGGCTTTGAGGCAGCTGACCCCTGAAGCGACCATACTTTTTCCTAAGTATCACGACGGTATGATGTTGGCCACTTTGCAAAAAGCGCGACTTACTCAAAAACTATTGGCCCTTGAAGATGGCGAAGTTTTTACGACCCCTCAGGGAAATAAATTATGTATTAATTTTTCTGATACGGGGGCCAAAGATTCTTCTCTCGTTCTCACCGATGGAGAAACGTGTATTTACAACCATACTGATAGTTGGTTTACACCGGGGAAGATGAAAAAAATAGGTGAGAAATGGAATATTGACCTGGCATTTCAGTGTTATGCGGGCACCGGGTCGTTTCCATCTTATATGCTTTGGCCTTTGGAGTATCGCATTGAAGTGGGTAAGAAAAAAGCCATTCAACTCTTTGAACGAATGAGACAAACTATTGAAGCGTTAAGTCCCAAAGCTTATGTTCCATTCGCGGCAAGCTTTGGGTATTTGAGACCTGAAAATATTTGGCTCAACAAAATTGCTTCTACAACGCCTGCTGAGTGTGTTGAGTGGTTGGCGTCTCAAGGGACCAAAACACCTTCAGTTGTTTTAAATCATGGTGATACATGGACTAAAAATCAAGGGGCCAACAAAGGTAAGGTCAGTCATTCTATAGTCATTACAGAGCGAGAAATCGAAGAATACTCTAAATACTGGGCTCATACTATTGAACTGAAAAGACAAGAAGAAGTGGTCCACCCCTCTCTTCTTCCTCATCTTGGAGAAATGTTCAAAAATTATTTAGTGGCGTGGGCAAGTAAGGAGCAAGGTAAATTTAAAAATGAAAAACTAAAATTCAGGTTTAACGTAGCTGGAGACCATGATGCTAGTTGGTCGGTAGATTTTTCTAAGGAAAATGATTTTGTAACAAAATCTGTTCCCTACCAGCCAGATGTTTATCTCGTTTTAACAGAGACAGAAGTTTGTAATGCGTTATTACGAAGACATTATACTTTTGACGACCTGTACAATTCAGCTCGAATCCAAAT
>JAHFAE010000085.1 GCA_023250675.1 Oligoflexia bacterium
CAAAAGCGATGAGCTGACTCAAATAATACTTATAGTTCGTCAATCCATTCATTTTATATTCTCGGTCCCATCTTTGTGATATTTTTTATCACATTCAAAAAAGCCCTAAATTTTGTCGTGAATCCAATACCCTCAAATAAGAGAGCGTAATTCTTCAAAAAATCGTACTGGACTCGGCTATAGGGATACCACCAAAACTGTTTTTGTTGCCCAGCAATATCATATGAAATGACTCGCATATGGCTCAAATCTCTTAACCCCTGAGCCCCATGAACCTTTCCAAAGCCACTTTCTTTTACTCCACCCCAGGGGAGCATGGGAATAGCGTTCGTAAATGGAGCGTCGTTAATGACAACTGTTCCAACATTCAAGTGCTTTGCCATTTCACGGGCTCTTGCAGTATTTTTTGACCAAATAAGAGCGGTCAATCCAAATCGACTGTTATTGTTAATCTCGATCGCCTTTAAATCAGTTTTAAAAGTTTTAATCGCTATCACTGGCCCAAAGGTTTCTTCCTTCCAAAAATCACGGGAATCACCGGTTTGTACAACCAGGGGCTTCATGAATCTCGCTTTACCGTCAAAATCTGTATCGCCGAATACCGTTCTCTCTTTATGTTTGATGTGGTCTTTTAGTTGATTCAGATAGACTGCTTTTTGCCCCTCAAAAGTGATGGGCCCCATATCATTTTGAAAATCTTGACTTTCCCCAACTCTGATTTTCTTAAGTTTTTCTTTCATCAGATTCAAAAACTCTTCTGCTATAGACTCATGAATAATTAATCGTTCTACCGAACAACATGTTTGACCCGCATTATACATTCCGCCCACTACAGCCGCCGAGGCGGCCGTTTCAATATTGGCATCGTCTAGAATAATCATGCAGTCTTTGCCGCCTAACTCTAGAGTCACCGGCGTAAGATTGGCAGCCGCAGATGTCATTACTTTTCGACCCGTATTTACACTGCCGGTAACCATGATTCGATCCACAAAACTTGAAGCAAGCGCTGCCCCGACATCCCCTTTGCCGCTGAGCATGGTGAAGACGTGTTCAGGGAGCTCCATCTTGTCGACTATTTTTTGAATCCATTGATTTACAAGACCAGTCACTTCACTTGGTTTTAAAATTACTGCGTTTCCGGCGACTAAATTTTGAGCAACTTCGGCAAAGGGAGTGGATAGGGGGTAGTTCCACGGCGAGATAATTCCAACGACCCCCAAGGGGCGGTAGGTGAGATAGGCCTTTTTTGTGGGGAGAAAAAACCCCATGGGCACTTTTTCATCTTTTAGAATTTTTTCTGCATTTTTTGAAAGATATGAAATTGTTTGAATCATGGGGACTACTTCTGCCAAGGCTTCGACCAAAGGCTTGCCATTGTTTTGAGAAATGGACTGAGCGATGGAGTCGATATTTTCTAACAAAAATCTTCGCCCTTTTTCTAAATGTTTCATTCGAGATTTGATCGAAAAATTCCCCCAGACGGTCTTTTGAGCCGCCTTAGCTCGTTCAACGACTTCACTGATTTTTGAATGATCAAATGTTTTTTCGGTGTGAATGATTTCTCCAGAGGCGGGATTCTTAGACAAGATCAGGTCCATACTTTTCTCCTTAGAAAATTCTAGAACACACACAGACTGAAGTCACGTCAGGGTTAAATTTTCTTTAAAGACCAGTCGCGTTACTTACGCCATGGCTTGTTGGGATCAATGTCATATGAGAGAATAAATTGTGATCGAAGTCGAGAGAGTAAACGGGCAAAAGTTATATTTAAACCCAGATACGATAAAAATCATCGAAGTCACTCCTGATACGGTGGTGACATTTACCGATGGCGATAAAATATTATTGCGCACCAAACCTGATGACATTATCGAGCGAATTGCTCAATTTCGAAGAAGAGTTGGATTAGTACTCACTAAGTAGGTTGCTAGTAGTCGTCACGGAGGACGAACATCATGGATTTAACAACGATTGGTGGGATTGTATTAGCAATCGGCGGTATTTTGGGTGGCCAAATTCTTGAGGGTGGTCACGTCGGTTCTCTCATGCAAGGAACTGCTGCGATTATCGTTTTCGGCGGCACCATTGGAGCAGTCATGGTCGCCACACCCATGGGCGATTTAAAGACCGGCATGGGTTTACTTAAAATGGTTTTCTTAAATATCAAAGGCGATGACCCAGAAAAAATAATCAAAGAACTTATCGAGGCCGCACAAATCGCCCGCAAAGAGTCTATTTTGGCTTTAGAAAAGAAATTGGGATCGTTTTCTAATCCGTTTATGCAGACTATATTTCGATTTGTTATTGACGGTGTGGACCCGGCAACCATTGCAGACATGTTTGATAGCCAAATCTTTTTAGAAGAAGAACATCTCACGGCCGGCGGAAAAATATTTGAAACCGCGGGGGGGTTTGCTCCTACGATCGGAATTATTGGAGCCGTTCTTGGACTTATTCACGTTATGGAAAACTTAGCCGATACATCAAAACTAGGTGCAGGTATCGCCGTGGCCTTCGTTGCGACGGTCTATGGTGTCGGCAGCGCTAATATTTTCTTCTTGCCCTTCGGTAGCAAAATCAAACGAAAAGTCAAAATGCAAGGACATATCAAACAGATGATTTTGACCGGTGCCATCGGGATCGTCAGTGGTATGAATCCCTTCATTATCGAAGAAAAGTTAAGAGCCTATACCCATGGTCATGGTAAAAAACACGAAGAGAAGCCCGCGTAATTCATGGCTAAGAGAAAGCACGAAGAAGAACACGAGAACCACGAGCGATGGCTCGTTTCTTACGCAGACTTCATCACTCTTCTCTTTGCCTTTTTCACAATTCTTTACGCGACCTCTCAGAAGGATATTTCTAAAGCCCAAGAGTTTCAGCGCTCTCTACAGCAGGCCTTTAAGAGTTTTATAGATTTTGGTGGCCTCCCTGGCCAATATGTAGACCATAAAGAAGCAACCCAATTTCTTCCCCCACCAATCGATGTTGTCCCACAAGAAGGTAAGGGCCCCCTAGAAATGCAGGATTATTTAGAGCGGGAACTAGATAAAGAAATGACTGAAGAAGAAGACAAGCAGGTGGATTTTTATACCGATGCTACGGGCCTTCGTGTGAGTCTTGCTTCTTCTACATTTTTTGATCCAGGAGATGCACTCATCAGAGAAGAAGCGCTGCCCGCTTTGAACAAAATTGCCAGAGCTTTGAAAAAAACCAATCGCAGCTTAATTATTGAAGGGCATACTGATAATCAAGGCATCCATACGTCCAAATTCCCAAGTAACTGGGAACTTTCTTCAACTCGGGCCTGTACCATTGTGCGATATTTTGAAACGCAAATCGGTTATCCTCCGTCGAAACTTGCGCCCATTGGTTATGCCGATCAGAGACCAAGATTTCCCAACGATACGCCTGAGCACAGGGCCAAAAATCGCCGCATTGATATTTTGATTGTTAATGATGTGCGAAAACCACAAAGTGTTAATCCAGCGAATCCTGAAAAAGAGCCAACTCACAAATAATTATCGAATTGTATCTAACCATCGGCAGAGCTGATTAATCATTTCTTCTGAAATTTCGTGTCCAATGGTGCCGTGATATTGGGGAGTTAAATCAGCTCCTGCTAGAACTAGTTTTAACACAAAATCTCCGGACGCTTTCGGATCCACTGCTGAGTCTCGCCCGGCCCAAGCGATGAAACCATGTTTGGGTACTAAGTCTTCTATTCGAAAATAAGGTGAAAAACTATCAACCTGAATTTCGTTAAAACCAGATAAAAACTTAACGTCCGTTACGGGAATCAATGCAAAATAATTCATAAATTCGGCAAAAGCGGCTGCAGTCATCAAACTATGCAGCCCTCCCCACGAAATTCCGCCTACAGTACGTTTTGCAGGTATGCCGAATTTTTCATCTAAATAACTCAAGAGATGAGCTATCCGATCATTCCAATTTTCTAGGTATGTCTCATTGAGGGTTTCCTTTAATTTCACATACGGGAAAGGAACTGTAGTATTTGGTAAATCAATAAAGATAATTTGGTAACCTTCGGTCCATAATTTAGTCACAGCTCTTGCCTGTTGGCCGTGAAAATATTGGTTATGATCAACTGTCAACCCGTGAAAAAGTACAACTTGGCCTAAACTAGGTTTATCATTGAGAACCCAAATAGTCCCCGCCGGAGTATCATAAGTCTTAACTTGCGAAATGAACTCCGGCGTAGGTTCGTCTTTATAGGAGCAACCCATATAAAGGCAAATGACCAGACATAATAAGGTGAATTTCCAAATTCCTATTCTCATCGATTCGCTGAACATATATGGGTAGCCTTGTTTGCAATTTGCAGACCCCTAATGGTGAATTTAGAAAGTCATCGCAAATAGATTTAAGGCAATGGTCAGCAAAAAACGGCAGGGACAATTGAAGGCCCATTAATGACAATTTTCAAACAGGGAACTTACTAAATAGTTTCAAATAGTTATGTACTATGTCGCCTCGTAATAAGGTGATGACTGTAAAACCTTTGTAACTCAAATGCCATTGACTGAGCCCCATAGATAGGGACCTTGACTATACATAAACATATGAAATAACTATGCTTTTTAATTTTTTGAGGGCTCAAATACTTTGGCTTTAAACCTGCAATTGGAGTGGGCAAGGATTAATACGCTTAATTGGAGATTTGTTTATGAAGGGATATTTAATGAACTCGAAGCATCTTGTGGTTTTTGCGCTATTTGCAATTATGTTTGCATCATGTGCGAAGAACGAACATAGACGAGCTCCAGCTTGTCCCTACGGACAAGTTCTAACTTACGACGATTCTGGTTACTCATGTCGCTTTATCACAATGAATACTTACGGAGCTTATGGTAACGGCCAAGTTCCCAATCAGCCTGGTGGTTTTTTGTACGCCCCCGTCACAAGTTGCCCCGTCGTAAATCAGACTCTGGTGAACTGGCGTGGAACATGGCTCTGCTATAATAACGATCAACTTTATCCAGGTGGCGGCGATTCTCCAGTAGGTCAGATTCCTCCAGCTGGTCGTGGCGGCGAGTTTTGCACTTCGGTTGGCTACAATAGCTACGCCTACGGTGGATACAACGGTTACAATAGTGGATATAACAATGGCTATAATAACGGTTACAATAATGGCTATCCTAACAGTGGTTATCCTAATAGTGGCTACAACAACGGATTTAATAACGGGTATAACAGCGGTTACAACAACGGATACAATAACACTTATGCCTACGGCGGCGTGAACAACGTTGTCGGGTGCTCACCTGGATTCATGTGTGTTGCCAGTGGGACTGCGGCGACAGCCCAACCATCACCGGTTTATAACGGTGGACTTCCGTACTCAAATTTCAACACTTTTGGTACATCGGGGACCTGCCAATATCAAGGCTATCGCGGCTACTGATAAAACCTATAAAGCCTTTGACTTCCCATACTTGATCCATTATCTCCTCCCTATAGGCTTTTAAACTTAAGCTTCGAGGAAGGTGTATGCGAAAAAACAACTTAATGTCTTGGTGCGGTCGGTTTATTGGAACTTTATTCTTGGTTACGTTTGGTCAAATCGCTTTGGCCAGTGAGGCCGAACTTAAGATTCCTCAGTTGACCACGGTCTATAACATAATGGGCAATGCGGTTTCTGGTACTACCCTTTTAGGTTGGGGAATGGTCGTTGCCGCATTAGGAATGGTTTTTGGTTTCATAGAGTTCTTAAGAATCAAAAAATTGCCAGCTCATAGCTCCATGTTAGAAGTTTCAGCTCTCATCTACGAAACTTGCAAAACCTACCTACTACAACAAGGTAAGTTTTTGGCCATTTTGGAATTATTTATCGGCAGCTGCATATTCTATTACTTTTTCTTTTTGCAAAATATGGAGCTCTCTCGAGTTTTCCTCATCCTTGTTTGGTCTGTTCTTGGAATTTTAGGATCATTCGGCGTTGCATGGTTTGGAATTCGAATCAATACCTACGCCAATAGCAGAACAGCTTTTGCGTCTTTAACAAGTAAGCCTTACTCGGTCATGGATATTCCTTTACGCTCTGGAATGTCCATTGGCGTTTTACTCATTTGCGTTGAATTATTCATGATGATTTTCATCTTGCTCTTTGTGCCCATTGAGAGTGCTGGTGCTTGCTTTGTGGGATTTGCCATTGGTGAATCTTTAGGCGCTTCCGCTTTAAGAATCTGCGGCGGCATTTTTACTAAGATCGCTGACATCGGCTCAGACTTAATGAAGATCGTATTTAACATTAAAGAAGATGACGCTCGAAACCCGGGTGTTATTGCCGATTGTACCGGTGACAACGCGGGGGATTCTGTTGGCCCCACGGCCGATGGTTTTGAAACCTACGGTGTTACAGGTGTTGCTCTTATCAGCTTTATTGTTTTGGCTGTGGGTATGACGTTAGATGCCAATGGTCACCCCGTTTTGATGAATGGTGGCACTGATACTCAAGCAAAACTTATTGTATGGATTTTCGTCATGCGCGTATTGATGATTATTACGTCCATAGGATCTTATTGGATTAATGGCTTCATTTCTCGAGCCCTGTATGCAAGTAAAGAACATTTTGATTTTGAAGCTCCGCTGACTTCACTTGTTTGGATCACTTCAATTTTCTCTATCGTCGTTACTTTTGGTGTGAGTTACTTGCTTATTTCAGACATGAGTGAGTCGTTGTGGTGGAAGCTCTCAACAATAATTAGTTGTGGTACAATTGCAGCTGCTATTATTCCTGAGCTTACAAAAATTTTCACGTCTGCTAAGTCTAAGCACGTTGCTGAAATTGTTTCTGCATCCCGTGAAGGCGGCGCATCGTTGACCATTCTTTCGGGCCTTGTTGCCGGCAATTTTAGTGCATTCTGGAAGGGCCTTGTGATGGTAGGTCTTATGTACGTTTCTTACTTGACAAGCCTAACGGGTCTTGATGCTTTTATGGTTTATCCGGCTGTATTTGCATTTGGTCTTGTGGCTTTTGGATTTTTAGGAATGGGCCCTGTGACCATTGCTGTGGATAGCTACGGACCCGTCACCGACAATGCCCAGTCAGTATTTGAATTATCGCAAATCGAAAATATTCCTGACGTTTCCAAAGAAATTGAAAAAGACTTTGGTTTCAAACCCGATTTCACAAAGGGCAAACATCGTCTTGAAGAAAACGATTCAGCCGGAAATACTTTTAAAGCCACAGCAAAACCCGTATTGATCGGCACAGCCGTTATTGGTGCTACAACCATGATTTTCTCGATAATTTTACTCTTAAATTTACATCTTGATTTACTTAATCCCAAAGTCTTGTTGGGACTGATCACCGGTGGTGCAGTTATTTATTGGTTTACAGGTGCATCCATGCAAGCTGTAACGACCGGTGCTTACCGAGCTGTTGAGTTTATTAAAAAGAATATTCGACTTGATTCAAGTGTCAAAAAGGCCTCTGTGAAAGACTCAAAAGAAGTCGTTAAGATTTGCACTCAGTACGCCCAAGCCGGGATGATCAATATTTTTGCTGTCATTTTCAGCTTTACTTTGGCTTTTGCATGTTTTGATCCCACATTTTTTGCAAGTTATTTAATTTCAATTGCGGCCTTTGGATTATTTCAAGCCATGTTTATGGCCAATGCCGGTGGCGCTTGGGATAATGCCAAAAAAGTGGTGGAAGTTGATTTAAGAGAAAAGGGAACCCCCTTACATGCCGCCACTGTGATTGGTGACACTGTAGGCGATCCTTACAAAGATACTAGTTCAGTGGCATTAAACCCCATTATTAAATTTACGACTTTGTTTGGTTTACTTGCCGTTGAAATTGCCGTATCGGCCAAAGAGGTAGCCACCTACGTGGGCGCAGTCATGTTTGTGATCGGCCTATTCTTTGTATGGCGTTCTTTCTACGGAATGCGCATTAGCAAAGCCACCGTGCAAGAAGCCGCTGCTGCTGCTCGATCTGAAGCTGGTACTAGTGTGGCGTTTGGGAAGTAGAATTGTTAATGTTTGATTGGTCTGCGCCGGCGCGAGGAAATTGATTTTTTAAGATTTGATTGGAGCCGGTTTTTTTGCAGAATTTCAAAAACAAAATAGCCCAGATTAAACTCTGGGCCATTTCATTTAAGTATTATGATCTTCGTAACAAAACTTCACTCCATTGGTTCAGGTATTTCCCGTGGCCAAGTTGTGGGCCCTGGAGAAGCGAGTGCGCCCACTACAAAGTCACTTTTAGAGGACACGCCTTTTCTTATTATTTAACTTGGGCTACAGCCGAATTACATTGAGCCTGAGCTCCGTTACTCTTCTTGGTAATAACGGCGCTTTGGGAGTGCAAATACTCTGTCACTCTGAAGCTCTCACTTCTGTACTTAACTAAAGACGTATTACGAACAACCAAAGTTAATTTTTCGTAATCTGGCACGGTAACTCGTCTGGCCAGAGGCCTTGTCTCAACGTAGTAAGCTTTATTGCCTGTTTTCGGTGAAGTGAATTCAACAATTCGCGGAGCTGTTGCGCCAGCCAAGGGCACTCCATTATATTTAAAAAGCCCACAGTAGTAGATGTCTACTTGGTTGGCGTAACTTGCAAAGGCCGGGACTCCAAATGTAGCGATTAAACTTCCTAAAACTAAAAATTTCATTTTTCCTCCTACAGAAATAAATTATTCGTTTTGAAAACTGGAATTAATTTGCACAAAAGACGTCAATGGCACGGAGACTTCTGTACCATTTATTTGTATTAATGCAGTGAAAGACTGGCCGCCAGTCATCCGATTATTAACTTTGAGTTTAATATTATTTGTAAGTTGAATTAAGGCAGGGCCATCGGCTGCGATTCGATTCTCAATTACCATTGGTGTTACAACTTTAGGTTCAAAAAATAATTCAGTACATCCCGCATCACCGCATTCATTTCTGTCCCACAGAACTGAAAGGTTTCCATTATTTGCTGGTTCTATATTGATAATACCAACACCTTTGACATAGCCAGAATTGAGCTCAAATTGTACGGGCGCCGGGCTTTGACCAAACGCAACAGACGTAGATAGAGCGATAAATAGAGCAAAAAATAATTTCATAAAAATCCTCCAGGGCTTCCACAAAAGCAAAGAGGATACCAACGCCATAATGCGTAAACTGCAATTTAGGTTAGAAACGATCGTCGAATTAAGTTTCAATTGAGTAAAACATATAGACCAATCGTGGTTAGCACGATATGCAGACTTGGTGGTCTACTATAGTAAAAATTGTTACTCATTGTACTCTACCGGAGTTAGGGGCGCTTGTTAGACCAGTGTTAAGCGTGCATCCTGATTTCTTCGCTTGATTCAGCGGCATCTAAAACTTGGTCGACACCCGTTTCAAATCTAGTTCCCCAGGTCAAATTGAAACCTGACGCAGTTATACTGATATTTTCCCATTCCTTTTGATTTTTAGGAAAACAGAAGACACTTTTGAATTCAGAAAGATTAACAACGTAGCGCTTCGATTCATTTGTTTCAACAACAACCCTTGGAAGCCTCAAAGCCCTTACGTTTATTATCACGATATCGGTTTTATCCATGGGACCTCTTTACCTTCAGTTGCCATTTGCCAAGCATTTTCAAGTTCGGTTTTGCGTTCTTCTATAAATTCTCGAACAAGTCTTGAAGCGCGACTTCCAAGGTCTCCAGCTAAGCAGTTTGCAAGTCCTTTCGAAATGAAACCTGACCAAAAAAAGTAAATAGAATTAACTTCGAGATAGGAAAATTTACAACTTATATTTTCAAAATAAATTGCCCGAGTTTCAAATCATTTTCACTTCAAGTTAGTTTATAAAGCCAGATCCAAAATTGTCATCAAACGGCAAATTAATAATGCACGAACATTGTACAACCGAATCCGAATCTTGAATTTTTTTGGGAAGACGCTTCAGCTTCTACAAGTGTAATGGTTTATGGTTTATAGTAATCAAACGGGTCAAAGTGATCTTACCGCCGCTGTCGGCGGTGGATTCTTGTTGAAGTGTGGCAGATTTTGGAGATTGAGTTATTCTGAAAGAGTTGATTCGAAACTAATTACACCTACTGGATTAGCGATACCCCAAATAGATCCATAGTCCTTTGTGCCTTTGCCTATCGCATAGGTACCAAAAACAATGGTGAACTCAAATTGATTACCAATACGAAGGCTAGGACTGAACCCGAAGCCTTTAATCATGAGCGCTTGCCCTTGCTTAAGTAATTGAGCGCGGTGAATTTCGATGAGCGAACTCACGCCCTTATCATTCATGACGAATTCAAACTTCTCCACTTGATCTCGCATAGAAAAGACAGCTGCGTTAGCAGCGATGGGGCTTCCAAGTCGCAAAAGACCTTCACACGAATCGGCGGAATATGAATTAACACTAAACAAACAGAGTATAAAACTTAAACACAATATTCGTTTCATTTTTGAACTCCTTAAATTATTTTAAAACGCTGCGCAAATCGACGCTAAGAGGGCTTCCACACCTTGACATATATTGGGGTGGTAATGTGAACGGGTGGCTAGCCAGTAAAATCCCTACGGGATTGCCGGAATTGTTTTCCACTAAATGATAGTCATGTTTTTTAGTATCAACTTGAACAGGATATGAGTGGTGTTCCGCAAGATTAGTAAGTACTTTTCCCAAGCTGTCAGAAAGCACGGCATACGTCGGTGTTTTTTGTAGTGTTGGGATAATGGGGCTCACTTGATTATAATACTCAATCAAACCAGGTTCTTTAACGGACCATTCTTTATATCTTTGGGTAACCTTGTTCAGGGATTCAACTATTCTTTTGCCGACTAAATTCCAACCTGCCACTGGTTTGTTTTTAATTTTTTCCCAATCTATTTTTTGTTGCCAAATTCCATCGGAAACATCTTGAATCAGAGCAAAATACAAGAACGCCGTTGTCGCCATTCCATCGTTGTCTTCCACTGTGACGCTTTCACTCTGCCCAAAGTTATCTATTAAAAATTTAAGTTGGGTAACCCCATTTAGATCAGGGGATATACTCTGAAGTTGGTTACCGCCACCGCATGCCCATAAGGAATTGGCAAATAAAACGGTTACCAAAAATGCTGCTGCAATTTTATACATGTATTCGTCCTTTCAATTCACTAGTTCGGTCGTTACCTTACAAATTGCTTGCCATTGGTCATGTCAAATCTATGAGGCAAACAGAGTAAAAATGATAAGATCGGGTGACAAAAAAGGTTACTTTTCAAAATTTAGAAGGTCTTTTTTTGCTAAAACGTAAAGGCTCTCCCGTGAATAGTGAATGATTATTTCTCTGGAGGGTTAACGCAGAATCCACATTGCGGTAGTTTACCGCCGACGTCGGCGGTAAATCGTTGGTCGTTCAATTTCAATTTTAATAAATCTGTTTTTTAGAGAATCTTACAAAATATTAAATTTTTTGCGCCGGAACGTAGCGCAATGAGTTATATACAGGGCCACTCAAAGGCGCGCAGCATCATCACCATAAAAACAATGGATAGTTCCGACGCTGCCCATTTCGACCCGTCAAGCCTTGTGGGCTAGTCAAAGCTCTCCTATAATTGACAGGCTAAACTTCACAAGAATAGAGGGATTTATGGCTCTGCCAATTCAAACAAGAATCACAAACGTTATCGGCCAATCAAAAAATTGGGCAGAAATTCGCTATCATCGCAAAGCAAGCCACGTTCTTGGTGTGCTTAGAGGAGAGGTTTCAGAACTCTCAAGTAAACTCTATGAGGGAGCAGGAGTTCGCTGTCTTGTAGAGGGTTCTTGGGGATTTGCGAGTACCAATGACCTGACCGAAGAGGGATTAAAAAAAGCTATTAAGAACGCCGAAACCATGGCCAGAGAACTCAGTACAAGGAGAAAAAAGAAAGTTCAACTCGCATCTGGCTCAAAACTAGCTAAAGGTGATTTCTTTTTAGATGGTTACCAAGATCTTGAAAAATTATCATGGGAAGAAAAGTTTGAACTCGTACGAAAAGCCGAAGATCAATTAAGAAAATCATCTAAACAACTAGAAAGTTCTTCTTGCCAGTATAGTGAAGTGTTTGAAGAAAAAATTATCGCAACCACCGATGGCGCCAATTGTCACCTCAAGCTTGTTCGACCAGAATTTCGATTGGGCGCCATTGCTGCTGATGGTTCAAAGCGCACACGAGGCTCTGAAACTTTGGGGGTTACGGGAGCTTGGGATTGCCTGTTTCAAAACAAATCCATCGACAAGCTAATTGATGATGCCAGTCGAAATGCCGTTGCCCTTCTTAAAGCTGAAACTCCAGCAGGTGGCAAAGCTAAGGTTATTCTTTCACCCGCGATGGTCGGGCTTTTGAGCCATGAGGCCATTGGCCATACGGTAGAGGCCGACTTTGTTTTGTCAGGGAGTGTGGCCGCACAAAAATTAAATCAAATGGTTGCGAGCCATCTCGTCACTCTTGCTGACAGCGGCGGGAGCGAGTTTCAAAAAGGTGCCGGTGGTACTTTACCCGTTGACGACGAAGGCGTTATTTCAAAAAGAGTAGATCTTATTAAAGACGGAAAACTTATTAATTATCTTCACAATCGCGAATCGGCCCATCATTTTGGGGTGGAACCCGGAGGCAACGCTCGAGCTTGGGAGTTTAG
This sequence comes from Oligoflexia bacterium, assembly GCA_023250675.1. GTDB lineage: Bacteria > Bdellovibrionota > Bdellovibrionia > JABDDW01 > JABDDW01 > JAHFAE01. The sequence goes on from JAHFAE010000085.1 coordinate 12,637, forward strand.
TGACGAGCCAATTATTAGAATGAGAAATACATTCATACAACCAGGCAAAAGTGATTTAGAAGAAATGATTTCAGAAATCGATGATGGATTTTTCATAGACGGGCCCGAGGGCGGCCAAGCCGATGCCACTGGAGAATTTATGTTTGGTGCTTCAAAGGTAAGAA
>JAHFAE010000011.1:0-32867 GCA_023250675.1 Oligoflexia bacterium
TCTTTAAGGAGGAACCGCGTATGAAAGTATTTTTGACTTTAATTATTTCCTTGGTGGCATTGACATTGAATGTATCGGCAGCCGAAGTATCTGGTAGAGCCTATCTGACAGTTATGCCTCAAACCAGTGCTCCGCTCGTCACCGACATTCGCCAAGAGGGCGATAAAGTTTTAGGCATGACCGATTTTGGTTCTGTCGGCCTTGTCAATCTTCTCATTTCAAGCAAAACATATCGAGGAGTCGCAGGCGGCAATAGCCTGACTAGTTTGGCATGCGTTGATGGCAAGTGCCAAGGCGTCATCGGCGGTAGGTCGGCAAACTTTACTTCGAAATTGGTTGAGACCTCCTCAGGCGATGAAGTACAGGTAGAAGGCTCACTCAATTTTAACCAAGTACACGCAAAACGAAGTGCAACTTCTATTGAAATTACAAGCCCCCTTTCTACACTTTATCTCAAAAAGGGTTCGGATGGGGTTTGGAGCGGTTATGGAACCTATGGCTACGGTTTAAATTCTTATTTCACGGCAACCCTAGTCACTTCTGGCACTCTTGATGACTTTAAGGATGCTGCACTATTTACAATATTTTTAGTAAGTCCATTTCAAGGGTAAAAACTCTAGTATTCGGCATTAAGATTGCTTTATTTGCCCCACAGGTAGGGTAGCCAAATTAAAACATTTGGAGGGTCATATGTGGGGCAAATTTGCAATTGCTGCATGTAATTTTTTAACACCGCTTTTAATTATTCAAATCGTGCTGGGTAGTGCGTTCGCGCAAACACCTGCTCCGCAGCCGATAACTTCGCCTGATCCGTTTTGGTCGAATAACGGAATTAAACCCAACGATCCCAATCATTTCTGGAACCAGACCTTAGGGCAAAATAATCCCAATAATGACCCATGGGGTGGTTCTGACAATTCATGGCCCAACGACCCTAACGGCAATTACTTTGGCGATCCTACTAATGACCCTTTTGGCGTTTACAATGGATTTGGAAACAGCAATCTCTACATGAACATCAGGCCCACGGACACCATTTGGGTAAAACTCATTCGGTACACGGGAGTTCTTAATAAAGATTATGCGGGGTTGGTGCATGATCTTCGCAGAAAAAATGGTTATCAAAGTGACGAAGCTATTGCTCAAGAGATTGTTTCGACAGCCGCTAAAGATGCAGGTTGGTCAGGCGCCGCCATTTCAACAATTCCTTTTGTTTTAAAGCAATTTTTTCCGGGCCTTACTGATCCCAATAATCTGGGTGGGTTTAGTGTAGGAATGACCATTTCGGTAGCCCCTGAATTTTTACTCCAATTTCGCCAGCAAGCCATCATGATCATGACTCTTGCTGAACTCTATGGCGAACTTCCTAACGATGAGGATGAAAGACTAAAACTTGTTCAAACTTCATTCTTGATCTCAATGCTGGCTGACGGCGCATTGCAATTTGGCCACGGATCAGTCCTATCACTTTTAACAAGTGCCGCGAATAAATATTTTCCTCTTGAGCAAACGGCAAGTCAGATGTTGGCTAACACCGTTCCTCAAATTTCGGCGTCTGGAGCGATAAAAGTTGCCGAATCCGCAGGTAATAGTGAGCTTTCACTTCTTGCCGACGCCCTTGCCACCAAAGTGATAGCACCCGAAGCAGCAGCAGTAGCTGCAAATAAAATTGTAGTAGGCCAAGATCCTAGCGGTAATTCTAACGCGATGACATTCACCTCAACCGCGGTTCATAATATGATACCGGTTTTGGCAGCATGTGTTTCTGCAGCGGCGGCCTATGGGCTTGACCGCTATGCCACTCGAAAAATTGGACTTAATGCGAAAGTCGCATTTGAATTGGCCAAAAATAAGCACCAGGCCAAATCCATTTTTAATATCAGAAACGACAGCCGGGCTAAGGGTGCTGTTTGGCTTATTGTGACTCGTGATGTTTTTCAAAATTCTAAAAACTTAGATGACCAAAAACTCTACGCGGCCATCTTAGATAAAGAAATGCCGCTCGCGAATAACAAGAGCTGGGATGAGCGTAAAGAATTATTTGAAGCCTACTCCCAAGACTCTAAAATTATCGACGGGTACTTGAGAGAACTAGCCGACGAATTAGATACTAATGCTAAACTTTATCTGGTTAAGCTGGTTTTAGCTGGAATGCTCATGAAGGGTGGTCTCAATTACAAAGACCAGACATCGCTAAGAATTGTAGCCACACTTTTAGGCCTCTACAATCCTCCCAAAATCAATATCAATGCATTAAAGCCAGGTGATATTCGTCGTGCTGAGCGAGACAGATTTATTCAAATGCGTGCCAAAATGCTTCAAGCTGTTGGTATAAATTTGGGTGAAAAAGAATCTGACGAAATACTAACTACCGTTGGCCCTTCAGAATCTCGACGTTGGAAATCTGGGAAAATTATATTGCAAGATCTCTACGAAGCCAAGCCCACTGTGGATTTAGCCGAAAAAGTTAAAGGACAACACAGTGTAAAACCTGAAGATATAAATTCAGTTAAGAAGATCGTCGCTGGCGATGTAGCTAAAATAAAGAGTAAGCAAGTACGTAAGTAGTTTTATTCGATTATAGACTAACTAAAATAGCGAAACGTTTTAGTCCTCGCAAAAACTTACAACAATCTGCTGCCTAGATTCTCTAGTTGAAAATGGATCCCGGCCTACGCCCAAAGCTTTTTCATTTGAGCAAATAGGCCTACCGCCCTTGGCGACCTGGGTTTGTATTGACGGTTATCCATCTGAGCGATGATCTCAGACATACTTGTGTTACTAATTGAAACAACCAGGTGAAATTTACGGGCATTTTCGTTGCCAATACCCGAAGATACAATCCATCCTTCTGATTCAAGAAATCTAATGTGGGTCACAATTTCTTGCAGCGAAACATGAAGGAGGCCCGCAAGTTCAGAGGGCGAGATTCCACCTTTGGGCTTGGTCGTTTTTTTAGAAAGCTCTTCTAGAATGTCAGCGATGATAAATGGATTTAAATATCGGTTGAATTCAAAATTATATGAAATGCCCAATCTCTTGTACTGAAAGTAACAACAAAACTCCGCACCAAATAGACAAATGAGCCAAATGACATAGAGCCAGAGCAGAAAAATAGGAATTATTGCTAAAGACCCATAAAGAGAATTATTAGCGATGGAATGGGTAGCATAAATGGCATATAGGTTTTTACAAATTTCAAATATAAGTCCGGTTATAAAGCCGGCCTTTAGGGCGTCTCTTTTTCCGACGGCAGCGTTGGGCATAACTAAATAAAGAAGCGTAAAAAGAAAACCACTTGAAAGATAAGGGCTTAATGCAAATATCCAAACTAGTAGATGACTGATTGCTCCATTGTCATTTTTGAGCCATCCAAGTGCTTTTGAACTCATGGTAATTGAAATGGCCAAGAGAAGTGGGCCCATGGTCAAAAGGCTCCAGTAAATAGTCACACGCCGGGGCCAAGATCTTCTTTGTTTAACTCCCCAAATCACATTAAAAGAATTCTCAATGGTCGAAAGGGTAGAAATACTTGTGAATATAAATCCGAGTACACCAAAAGCTCCCACCGCACCAGCATGGATATTTGTCATAAAGCCATGGAGATACTTAAATATTTGTTCACTGAACGAAGGTGCAAGATTCTCTTCAACAAAGGGCTGAAATTTACCTAAAAGTGATTCAAAACCACCAAACGCATTAAAAAGAAAAAACGCAACGGCTAGTAGTGGAACCAGCGAAACAATAGTGGTGTAAGCCAATGCCGTACTTTGGGTGAAAATCAGGTCATGTTGAACCTTTTTCCAGAATTGCTTTGCGTCTGAAGAAATGACCATAAAGATTTTTAGCTCGTTGGCAATTCTTCTACTTGATCAGCGTTAGAAACTTGAGTGCTCATTGAATTATCATAAATTTGACTAATTGAATTGGGGATAAAGAAATACCTTTCAAAAACAGAATTAAAACCGGTCCACGATTCTCCCCGAGATTTTTCACTTGCCAAGAATGTCTGAAGAGCAGCAATTTTTGAATCCAAATCATCAATGTAGCCTACGATGACCGCCTCTAGAAGTTGGGGAAGTTTAGGACTTCCGTACTCGTATTTACCGTGGTGACTTAATACGAGATGTTTGCAAATATTTTTTAACTCATCTGGAAACCCTTTAATTTGAGTTGCCTTTTTTTCGATAAGTTCTGATCCCATGACAAGATGACCAACAAGTTTGCCCGCATCGGTGTACGAAACACTACCCTCAAAATCCAACTCCCAGATTTTGCCGATATCATGAAATACGGCACCCACGAGTAAAAGGTCCAGATCAAGACCCTCATAATGGGTTGCCAAAAATAACATGATTTTACAAATGCTTAAAGTGTGCTCAAGAAGTCCGCTGATCCAAGCATGGTGGATGGTTCGAGCTGCCGGACATCGAAGATACTTAGGCTTAATTTCAGGGTCTTCTAGAGTATCAAGAATAAGTTGCCTTAAATGTTTATTCTTCATACCTTTGACGATGGCCAAAAGATTCTTAAACATAACCTCAGAATCAAATCGCGAAGCTGGTAAAAAATCTGCGGCATTGACGTCTTTTTTAGGAATTCTTGAAATTTCACCAATTACGAGTTGTTTTCGTTTTTGATAAACATTTACTGTGCCTCTCACTCTCACGTAGTCGTCGAGCTGGAATGTATTAATAATGTCATCAATGTTGTCCCACATTCGACCATCGATGGCGCCGGAGCGATCACCTAGGGTGAGGGCGAGATACGGTTTTCCATTTTTTGACATGGGAGTATTTTTTGTTTTTACTAAGAATACCGCTTCTACATGGTCTTTTTCTTTTAAGTCTTTTATGAATACTTTTGCCATGTTTCACCCCCTGGCGGTTTTGCAATAATCTGCAACGTGTTTTTTATAGAGCTGAGCTATTTTCAGTGTCATTGGTCCAGGGGGCCCTGGAGACCCCGAACCCACCGCGACACCGTCAATGGATCGTATGGCCATTACTTCTTTTATGGTTCCCGTTGCGAAACATTCATCGGCTTTTTTTGCTTCTTCAATTGTAAATTGCCGCTCCAACCATTTTATATCATTTGATTTACAAATGGCGCGAAGAGTTTTTCGCGTTATTCCTTGAAGTATGTCTGCGTCATCAGGGGGAGTAATGAGGGCTTGGTCTTTAACTATAAAAATGTTCCAAGTGGTGCCTTCAGTAACAAAGCCGTCGCGGTTGACCATCATGGCGTCGTGGGCACCTGCTTTTTTAGCTTCTGCTAATGCAAGAACGTTGTTGAGATAATTTCCTGATTTGATGTTTGGGTCTAAAGATTTTTTAGGATTTCTCTGTGTCTTTGCGGCAATGATATTCATTCCGCTAGTATAAAGGGACGGGTCAATTTTTTCTAAATGCCTCACAATAACCACGGTATTTGGTTTTGTTGCGCTAGATGTATCAAGAGAAATTTTTCCTTCACCACGGGTAATAATGACTCGCATATAGAGATTGTCTTGGGCCGGGTCGGCAATCTTATAAATTCGGTACAATTCATTTTGAAGTGCTCTTTTGTCTATGCCAATTTCAAGGCCAATCATCCGGCCAGAATTAAACAGTCGGTCAATATGATCTTCAAGGGCGTACAAGACACCCGAGTAACTTCGGGTTACTTCGTAGATCCCATCTCCGTAAAGAAATCCACGATCAAAAACTGAAATCTTGGCATTTTGGGGGTCAAAAATCTCGCCGTTGATGGCCACGATTTCTTTCATAGACCTAAAAACATGACATATATTTTCGTTGCCAGCAAGGTGAGAGTCCGTCTATTTATGGGGTTTTAAAAACCTTTAAAACAAGGGGCAAATATGGGTATTAAGGCTGATCGATGGATACGTGAAAAATCACTCAAAGGTATGATTGAGCCCTTTGAATCAAATCAGGTGAGAAAAGGCGTGATTTCATATGGTCTTTCGTCCTACGGTTACGATATTAGGGTCTCAGACGAATTTAAGGTTTTTACCAACATTAACTCTACGGTCATTGACCCAAAGAATTTTGATTCTAATAGCTTTATTACAGTAAAAGCGCCAGTCTGTATTATTCCACCTAACTCATTTGCTCTGGCCCGAACAGTTGAATATTTTCGAATTCCCGATAATGTCATTACTGTATGCTTAGGCAAAAGTACTTACGCTCGATGTGGAATCATTATCAATGTCACGCCATTTGAACCCGGGTGGGAAGGCAACGTGACATTAGAAATCAGTAACACAACACCTCTGCCTGCAAAAATTTATGCCAATGAAGGTATTGCCCAAGTCTTATTTTTTGAAGGTGATGAGCCCTGCGAAGTCAGCTACCGAGCAAAAGCCGGCAAATATATGAAGCAAACTGGGGTAACACTGCCTAGGTTATAGTTTGTCCTGAAAGCACCCTGCCAATAAACCTGTCAAATATGTGCCATTTTTTGCATTCAACACTAGATTCGATACCATAGCCCATTAAGTGCATTCATCTGATTGCAGGCCTTTGCATATTGAGTATCTAAAGAGGGACTTTGATAATGCAAGGTAGTTTCAGAATTCTAACCATTTTATTTGCAATCGGCCTTAGATCGATAAACGGCTTCGCCGCATTTTCGCAGATGTCTATTCCCATTGAACTTTCGATCAATAACCAGGGAAGCGAAAATCTTGTATTTATTCAAGGCCATGAATTCATAGGTCAGCCTTTTCATTCATTTTTTGATCTAAAAAGGATTGAGACTAAAATTGAAGAAGTCAGTGACTTAGTTGTTAGACTTCACTTTCAAAGACCAGTAGTTATTGAACTCTTTGATGTAAAATTAAGCGAAAAACTCCCCACCAGATTATTAAACCATGTAGATTTGCGGGTTGACACAGAAACTAAGGAAGCATTTAAAACACTTTCTGATTATGACCCAGATTCTTATATTACTTTTGATAATTTTCAGCAAAAAACAGAAGACTACTTTAGACAACTTGGCGATAAGGGCGAAGTATTCGTGGCAGGCCAGGGTCCAGACTCATGGCCCACAGTTTTGAAATTCAAAGGACTTAGTCTTAGACTTTTCGTTTCGGCCGTTTTAAACTCAGATGCTCAGGCTCCCTACTCGCTGAGGGGGAACTTCAAATATGTAGTCGATGCCCAGGGGAGCGTCAGCTCAGAAAACCTTTCACGTAGTCATATTGAAGGGCTCTCAATTTTAAGTCAGAATGATCCTTACGTAAAAAACACTTTGGCAAGCACTGCTAGAATGCGTCAGCTTCGAAAAGAATACTTTGATAAACTCTTGATATCCTCGGTGATGAGTCCGTCTAAAGGCACGGTCATTGTCCAACCTAAGCCAGCCTTTTCAAAACCTTTTATGAGAGGCCAGCTAACCAATGATGGGCGCCACTTGGTTTATTTAAGTGATGACAATCGTTTAAATGTCATGACGGTTCCTAAAAATGAAAATATACTTAATATAAAAACCGATTCTGAAATAAAACCCATCTCTATAGATTCAAATTCTAGCCTCGTAGCTGTGGTTTTTTCGGATGCAAAAGTGAGAGTCTATTCGCTCTTTCCTAGAAATGAGCTGATACGGACAATAAATATTCTTGGTGACGATGTGCGGGCGGTTAAATTTATATCAAAAAGTTTAATCATAGAAGGGGGACACAACCGTGCCGTTTATTTCGGCAAAGAATTGAATTTTGTTACATTGCAGGGTCCAGCGAGTTCTAAAGAATTTTGCATGACAACACTAGAAGCCCCATTAAAAACGCAAACCTTAAAACCTGGAAAGATCGTTCCTCCTGAATCAAATATTGAGCCCATGATAATGCCCGAACCTTGGCCTTAAATGAAAACCTAATGTCGTCATGGCTTCAGCCAACCAAAGTTCTCAATGTTTAAAAGGTTTATTCTCTGTAGAACACAACAATTCTCGATGACGTGAATCTTTAACAGTGAGATGACCCATTCGAAGTTTACCTGCAACCGAAGTAACAAAATAAAACGTGCCCGCCGTGATGCTGATGTGACGGCTTTCAACGGTGTTAAGAACCAAACCTTCGTCCTTCATAGATTTATTCCAATATTCTGAAATGTCTAAATACCGGCCGCAACCGTTGCCCATGGGCTTACCGTCAACTTCTCGAAGTTTACTATCTGATAAATAATAAATATGAAGCTCTTTGGGATCCATTTCTTTATCAAATTTCGCTGACAAATAAAAAGTGCCCGTTTTGGTTTCAGGCACAAACCCTCTATAGTCTAATACCCCACCGCCACCTGGGTAATGAAGATCAAAATTTTGCCCACCAAGAACGCCAGGAGTTTTTTCGATTAATAAAACATGAAATCCAGTGTGTTCAACGGGCGGGCGCTTCTTCAATAATATGGGAGCTTCTTCATGACCTTCTTTTTTCTCACTGCCCTCACCGTGTCCACCTCCTTCACCGTGACCTTCTCCTTCGCCCCCACCATGGCCGCCACCCTCCCCTCCAGTGGGATCTAAAGCCATGGGACGATAGATAGTCTCAATGACTTTCCAAAGGGGCCCAGGCACAATAAAGTCATCCTCAAACTCATGCATATCCATTGCCGCTATCTTAAGTTTTTCGTGGGGATCAGTTTTGTGACATCCAAAACTGAAAATCATCACTGTCAAAAAAACGAACAAAATGGATTTCATTATCTATTTTCCCCCATTTGCCTTTTGAATTTCCTGGGCCAATACAAGATTGGGAATATACGATGCATCGGTGGCCTGCCCTTGAAGGATCCACTTATTTGCCCCGTCGGTATTTCTGTGCGCCCATTCTACTTGCGCCAAACCATGAAAGGCCGCAACGGACCTTGGATCTAAATTTAATACTATAGTCCACTGTTGCTTTGCACAGTCATAGTCTTTTTCATTAAAACAAACTCTAGCCTGTAATATATGAGGCAGCTTGATTTTGTCGGTCATAAGAGCTGATTGCCGAATGTTTACTGACCCTACTTCAGGATGTCCTACTTTCATTTCAACCCACCCTGTCAGGGCCATAAGGAGCGGATCTTGAGGCGATTGGGTAAGGGCTTGCTCAACAGTTTGTTTTCCGTCTAAACGTTCTCGACTTCGAAAAACTGTTAGGCCCAATGCTGCCGTGAGACGTGGACTTGGCGGCAACTCGCTTGCCACGCGCTTAAGGGTATCGGCCATTCGAACCCACGAAGCAAATCCCCCGTAAACGAAAAAATCCTTGGTGTGCAGGTCAGATTGTTCGGGATCCACATCTAGAAATTCATCGATCTTCTTAGCGGCTTCTGTAGGTTTCTGTAAAGCTGTTAGAACACGAGCTTCTTCTAGTAAGATTTCTTGTTCAAAATCTTTGTTCAATCCCAAATAGGACTCCAAAAGTTGATGGGCTGCTGAAAGTTTCTTGCTTACTTTAGTTTCGTCATTTTGAGCCAAATATGTTTCTGCTAGGGCCAATGTCACCGACCCATCGGGTGTACTCCGATCTGCGCTTCCTTTTTCGAGTGCCTTCAAAAGATGTACCTCGGCCGCAACTAGATCGTTTGTAAAAAACGAAGTCATTCCGAGATTGGCGAGAGTTGGCATGTGATCGGGGTCTATTTTAAGGGCTTTAATAAAATTTTCTTTCGCACCTTGGTAATCAAGTATCTCAATAGCTACCAAACCCAATCCTAAAAAGCCTGCTCGCTGATAGTTCGATCCAGGCTCCATCTCTAACATCTCGGCAAACATTCGTTGGCTTTCTGTGGTTCTATGTTCATAGATTAAAGTGAGAGGAGCTAAATTTAATAAAAGTTCGGCATCGTTAGGTTTAATATTGCGGGCTTCGATAAAATATCCCAAGGCTTTTTGGTAATCCCCGGTCTTTTTTGCTCTTAGCCCTAACGACATGGCCTCTTGAAACGAAGAAGTTTTAGATGCAACAGTCCCCTCTTGGGGTTGAGATAATTTGATGGCCGTGACCACACCGACAATGATGAGTACCCCGAGAGCTGCCCAAATTCTCTTATTCGAATGCTTTTGAATCTCCGCCATTACGCGCACATCTTCTTTAGCCGCATAGGATTTTAATAGGTCTCTTGTATTTGCCGAATCAGGCGGCGGAGGCCGGTTGCCAGACAAATATTCATCGTCGATATAGTCGCTAACAGGTGTAGTTCCAGACAATGAGGCTGTTGGAGTAAGCGTTCCACTTTGAGTAATCTCACTAAGTCGCGAAACGCCCGAGGAAAGGTAATTTCGCATTTCATTGATCACCAATCGAAACTGGTCTTCATCTCGAAGAAGGCGCCAACGCCCTGCGGGTTTGCTTATTTCATCGTGAGCTACAATTTGATTTTGACGAATTTGCTCTTCGACCTCTTGAGCAGCATAGGGCCCCATAATTCTGGTGCCGGCTTTAACGAGCCATTCTTTTTGGGCCACAATCTTGAGATCATCCCAAGTGACACCCGTCTGAGTCTCACAAAGGCTTCGACAATTATTGCAAATAAATCCCCAGGGAGAAGGAAAAAGATTGGGACCACTTGATTCAAAGTCACAAATAGCACAAGGAGCTCGCACCGGTTTATTCTTAATATTAAAAGTTGGCACGGCCCCAGAGAGACTCACTCCTTCAGTGAGACAAGAGAAGCAAAGGCCTTTTTTTTGCTCGACAAGGTGAGGTTCTATTGTCCGATTGCAAATATCACATTGTTGTTTCAATGAAGCCTCAGTGTTTGAAGTGCCTTACTCCGGTAATAACCATCCCGAGCCCATATTCTTGGGCGGCGGTTTCAACTTCAGCGTCTCTTAAACTCCCGCCCGGCTGAATGACCCATCGAACTCCGCCTTTTGCCGCCAAATCAATGGAGTCTCGAAACGGAAAAAACGCGTCAGACCCGAGTACTAAATCTTTTCCTTTACCCTTTGCTCTTTCTAGAGCCCACTTCACAGAGTCGACACGATTTGTTTGTCCTCCGCATATTCCTAACGTCTGCATATCTTTGACGACAACGATGGCGTTGCTTTTTACGTGTCTTACGACCTTTTGGGCAAATACAAGGTCGTCCTGAATATTTTTAGATGGAACGGGCCCTACGATTTTCCATTGAGAATTCCAGCTTTCAGATCGATCTAGTGACTGGATGAGTGCTCCCCCGCGAAGGCTTTTAACTTCAAAGGCCCTTTGATCGAAGAAATATTCTTTGTCTAGATTTTCAAGCGTTAAAACTCTTAAATTTTTCTTTTGGTTGAGTTTACTTAGACCATCAGAATCTATTCCCGGTGCAATAACGCACTCTAAAAACGGTCCGGCCAGTTTCTCGGCCAATGGTGCTGTAATTTTTCTATTAAGTGCGACTATGCCACCAAAGGCTGAGACAGAATCGGCGTCAAAGGCTCGCGTATAAGCAGTTTCAATTTGACTTGCGCAAGCCACACCACAAGGGGTCAAGTGTTTTATTATAACGGCAGTGGGTTCAGAATATTCGCAAACCGTTCCGATTGCCGCTTCTAAATCCAAAATATTATTATAAGAGAGCTCTTTGCCTTGAAGCTGGTGAGCTCTCGTCAAACTTAAAGAATCTTCATGTGAACTTTCATACCAAACAGCTTTTTGATGGGCATTTTCGCCGTATCTCAGATTCGATTTTTTTCTTAGCCCCAAATTCAAAGTATCTTGTTCTTCCCACGATTTTTGTGAAAGCGCCTGAGAAACCCAGCCATCATAGTAAGAGCAATGTCTATATACCTTTGCCGCAAGCTCTTTGCGAGTTTCTAAAGAATTTTGATTCTGGGTAGTCATTTCATGGACTAATTTGTAGTCGGTCGGGTCGCAGACTACAGTAATACGTTCAAAACTCTTAGCCGCTGCGCGAAGGAGAGAGGGGCCACCAATATCTATTTGTTCAATTAGTTCTGGACCTCTTACGGATTTTTTGTATGCTTGTTCGAAAGGATAGAGATTAACTACAACGAGGTCGAAGGGCTCCACATCATATTCTTTTAGCAACTTCATATCTTCAACCACGTGGCTCCGAGCTAGTAGACCCATGTGAATTTTAGGATGAAGAGTTCGCACACGTCCGTCCATCATCTCAGGAAAGCCGGTAACTTCGCTGACTTCTGTAACGGGAATAGAATTATCCCTAAGATATTTTGAGGTACCTCCAGTAGAAACAATTTTGCATCCCGCTTTTACCAATGGTTTTAAGAGTTCGATGAGCCCCGTTTTATCGCTCGTACTAACTAAGGCTCGCTTAAACATTAAAATGGGACCTTTGTAAGTAGGAGTTTAAGATCGTCGTTAGTGAAATCAAGACCGGCGCCGATAAAACCCGCAGCACCCGTACCTGTAAACGAATTTCCCTTAGAATTAAAGATGTCATCTCCACCCATAATCGCGTAGAAAACGCTATAGAATCTGTACTTCGCAAAGGCTCGAACATCAACACCTTCCGTACGGCTAAAGTTGAAAGCTTCAGCTGATATTTTCAGCTTTTTGTTAAAAAAGCTATAGTCGATGCCCACTCCACCGCTATTTTCAATAATTCCAGCTCGAATTGTCAGGTCATAGATATTTTTACCAAACTCAGCTGAGAGTTTGAGCTTATTGTGATAAACATTTGATGTGCTTGAAACGGTTGGAGCACCCCCATTGACAGTCTGCGACGTGTCAGTTCGATCAAATGATCCCTTGGGATCGTCAACGACTTGTAAGAGGTAGAATCGATCGGGGCCCGGTTGAATATTTATACCGACATAAGACTTAGTAAATGGCCCACCACCCAAGATTTCAGAATGATAATCTAAATCCACCTGAAACTTACTTGCTGAATCCAACATATTGTTCACACCTGAAATGGCATGATTGAGCTCTTCTACAGTCGTTTCGTCATTGACGAGTTTACCTAGAGTTCCCTTACCACTATTTACTTTACCTGTTATATCATCGACGTTTGTGAGGATGCTATCGACTTTACCCAAGCTTTTTGCCATTTTTTTCCAATTGGTTTTAAATCCGTCTTCTGAGCTATCGTTCACAAACTCATCAATTGATTTTGCCACAGCATGAACGTGATCGATTGTTTCTTGAATTTTATCTTTTTTGTTGTCGGCAATTTCGCGAAGGTCACCGGTGATGTCTTCAATGTTTCGTAAAATTCGACCTATGGGACTTTCTTCGTCGCCATTACCTGTCGTTGCTTTTTTTAACGTCAGAGTGATTTCGCCCACATCGTTGGCAATCTTGCCCACTTGATTTAAGACGGCGTCAAAACTTCCTTTATCTTTCACATTATAGATAACAGCACCATCAGGAAGTGCCTCATCTTTGGGATCTCCCGGTCTCACCTCTAAATATTTATCCCCCAATATTCCGTTGGGCTTTAATTCAACCTCGGCACTTTTCGTGAGGGGCAAGTTACCACGAAGTTTCATATGCACAAGGGCCTTGCCGTCTTTTAAATCTATACTGCTTATAACTCCCACAGGAATACCTGCCATCTTAACATTAGAATCTTTTACAAGTCCGCTAGCGTCGGTGAGAACCGCATCATAATTTTTCGCCCGACCTGTGATGCTTGGATCATTATTGACCTGAAATGACATGGCTGCCACCAAACCTAAGCATATGGCCACGAAAAGCCCTACCTTAAATTCGATGGAGTTCATCATTGCCGTTTAGACTCCTTTACCTTGCTTACAAATTTTTGAATAAATGGGTCTTGGCTTTTAAAAAATTCTTCGGGGGGGCCAAAAAGCCGAATCTTTCCACTGTCGAGCATGGCAATATTGTCTCCCAATCGAAAAGCTGCAGGAAGATCGTGAGAAATGATAACTGTTGTCAATCCTTCACGATGCTTATGGGTTTCTAATATGAGATTGTCGACCATCTCTGACATTATGGGATCAAGACCCGTTGTTGGTTCGTCGTAAAGCAAAATGTCGGGCTCTAAAGCAAGTGCCCGGGCAAGGCCGACGCGCTTTCTCATTCCGCCCGAGAGTTCTGAAGGAAATTTTTGATGATGTTCAACTCCAAGGCCAACGACTTCAAGCTTTTCTCGCGCAACCCCGAGAACTTGGTTTTTATCAAGATCTCTTTTAAATTCTAAAATGGGAAAAGAGACGTTTTCGATAGCCGTCATGTCGTCAAAAAGTGCAGCTGATTGAAAAAGCATGCCAAATCGTTTTCGAAGTTCATTGAGCCCATGCTCGTTAAGATGTGAAATATCTTTTCCAAATACGGTCACGGCCCCGTGGTCAGGGTGAAGTAAGCCCAAGATATGCTTGAGCATCACTGATTTGCCTGCGCCGGAAAATCCAATGATAACTGTTACTTTGCCTTTTTGAATTTTTAGATCTAACCCTTTGAGAGTTTCAGTACCAGGAGCAAAACTCTTTCTTACCCCTTTGAGTTCAATGGCAAGATCAGATTCAGAAATCATTTTCGCGTTCAATGAGTACTCCTCAGTACATAATTAACTTAATAATGGCAGATAAAAAGTAATCGCTAACCAAGATCAGGACACTGCTCAAAACAACAGTCTCATTTGTAGCTTGTCCAACGCCGTGGGCGCCATTTTGGGTGTGGTATCCCTTGTAAGTTCCAACGAGAGAAAAAATCAGACCAAAACATGCCGCTTTGACCATTCCCTGCACAATATCTTTGGGTCTAGTGAATAAATTTATTTTAGCCAAATAAGTTGCAGCATCGATATTAAGCATATGAGTAGAAAGAAAGTAGGACCCAAAGTTACCGATAAAATCAAATACTGCTGCTAATAAGGGCATGGCAATGATGCAAGACACAATTCGGGGCATAACGAGATATTGTTTTGGGTTAATACCCATAACTTCTAGAGCGTCAATTTGTTCCGTCACACGCATAGTACCGAGCTGAGCCGACATAGCTGCTCCTGCGCGACCCGTAACAATAAGACCTGTAAGAACAGGCCCCAGTTCTCGAGTGAGTGCCAATGCCACAGAGGGGCCAATCATGGTGTCAGCATTTACCATGTGAAAACCACTATAGGTTTGAAGCGCAAAGACCATTCCTGTGAATAAGCCACTAAGGCAAATGATAAAAACTGATTTGTTCCCGACAAATTCCACCTGCTTCAAAATCTCAAAGAAACGCGATGGGGGGCGAGTAATCCAAACCATGCTCGTCCAAAAAAATACGGACATGTCCCCTAAAACTTTTACGCCGTAAATAACCACTCCGCCCAATTTCGAAATTGTTCGTGGCACAAGTGTCTGTGGTTTGAAGTCTAGTGTTTTTTCCATCCCATCCTTAATGGATAAATACGCGGGCCAATCTTCCTTGAATTCCCGTAAAAATTTCGTAGGGAATTGAGCCCACTAGTTCAGCCAACTCCTCGGCATATATTCGGTTTTCCTTTTGTTTTCCTATCAAGACGACTTCGTCACTGAGAACTGGACCTCGATTTTGGTCACATAGAGCTGTCACATCCACCATGATGTAGTCCATGGTGACGATTCCAGTGATAGGGCAAAACTCGCCACGAATTAAGACTCGACCCTTATTGCTTAAGAGTCTTGGTATGCCGTCGCCGTACCCGATGGGGACGATAGCGATGACTGAGTCTTTTTCAGCTTCCCAAGTTCCGCCGTAAGATACTTTAGCCCCCTTTTTAATTTTTTGGATAAAGCCCACAAAACTCTTCACCGACATGACGGGCAAGAGTTCTAAAGGAGATTTAGTTTGTAATTGAGGAAGCGCACCGTAAAG
This sequence comes from Oligoflexia bacterium, assembly GCA_023250675.1. Lineage (GTDB taxonomy): Bacteria > Bdellovibrionota > Bdellovibrionia > JABDDW01 > JABDDW01 > JAHFAE01. Next base: position 15,761 of record JAHFAE010000011.1, read on the forward strand.
GCTGATGCCAGGGCGAGCTAAATCTAAAAATGGCTTTACGCCACTTAAGATAGCTGCAGAGTTAAGATAGTGAAAAAGAACTTGGGACTTAACTTTATCTTTAATCGCAGCACAGATATTCGTGAAGATTTTTATTTGTTGAAGAGTCATGCCCTTTGGATTCACATAGTCCTCACTCGATGCGAAATGGGTACAAAGACCCTCAAGTTTTAAATAGGATTCTGATTCAAACTCCGTTGCTATTTTAATGGCTGCGTCGGGTTCAAACCCTAGTCTATTCATCCCCGTATTAAATTTGGCGTGAATCGGATAGCCGGCATTTTCGTGAAGCACCGATTTTAGTTTTTGAATTTGTTCAAATTGGCTTAGCACTGGAGTTAGGCGATACTTGACAATGGCTTCAGCCCCTATGGAATCGAAATGACAAAAAGTAAGAATAGGCGTTTGAATTCCGGCCAGACGCAGCTTTATACCTTCTTCGATTAGAGCAACCCCCAGGGCCCGCGCGCCAAGTTTTTCGCAAATCCGAGCTACCTGAATATCACCGTGGCCGTACCCATTAGCTTTGACCATGGGAGCCATAGATCTGGGGCCGTTGGTTCCCAACAATTGAGCAAGAGCTAGGTAGTTTTGCTCGAGGGCATTTAGGTTTATTTCTGCAAAACTATTTCGTAATCTTCCAAGCATTTCCTTTTGACCTCATCCATGAGCTTTGTTAACTCTACTCAATAGCCACTTTGTTGCCGATGTAGCTCAATTGGTAGAGCAACGCATTCGTAATGCGTAGGTTACCGGTTCAAGTCCGGTCATCGGCTCCAATCCATGGAGCCCCTAGCCTGGAAATTCAGGCAAAATTTATGCAGCCGATCCTCCTGGCGATGGCGGTGCGCCCGTGGCCGCGTACATGGGCACTGCCAATGGTTCAAATTCTCTCTGAAACCCCATCGGGGGTTCTGCCAAACAAACTTTATTTCTGCCTGCTTGCTTTACTCTGTACAAGGCATCATCTGATGATTTGATAAGGGTGGCCGCGTCGATGGCTACTGATGGATATTCGCTGACCCCAAGACTTATTGTGACTTTTCCCATGGGTTGCTTTTCGCCATGGGGAAACTTCGTAGCTTCCACAATGAGTCTTACTTTCTCTGCTTTTATGGCGGCACCTTCTTTTGAGGTGTGAGGACACAAAATGGCAAATTCCTCGCCACCCAGTCTTGCCACCACATCAGAACGACGACCAGTCTTAATTAGAATTTGCGCCACTGATTTAATAACGACGTCACCCATAGGATGACCATTGGTGTCGTTGTATTTCTTGAAGTGGTCAATATCTAAATAGACAAGTGAGAGAGGATACCGCGTACGTCTAGAACGGGCAATTTCTTCATCCAACTTTTCATTAAAAAACCGTCTATTAAATAAGGTTGTGAGGGGATCTTTTATGGCCATTTCGTGAATGCGTTTCGCCATGATGGCATTGTCGTAACTTACCCTGGTAATCTGCGCAAAACTCTCCATCAACCTTCTCATGGCCTCATTGACCACCTGATGAAAAACAATGACCACCCCCATGGGCTGATCTTGAAAGACAAAAGGGAAAGCATAAAATTGCGGAATCTTAAATACTTCCCCCATGAGTTCGTTGAGTGGACCAATTTTTTGAGGTTGCATCAATATTTCTGGGAGTTTTTTAACATCAAAATCTGCTAAATTAATTCCCAGATTTTTGATTTGATCGATTGGTATTTTTGAAGCCTGGGTGGCAACGAGGCTTGAATAGGCGGTCAGATGTTTCATAAACAACACGGGTTGACCTTCGACCAGGGCACTTATAGAATCTAGAAAAATTTGAATAACGCCGTCTGGATCTACCCTTTGGTTGAGCCTTTGCATGAGAGCATTTATGAGATGAATCTCTTGGTTTTCTTGTGAAATTCTTTTATTAACTGTGGCCAAAAGCTTGTTTTTTTCAGCCAACTCTTCAAGGAGTTGGTCATTTTCAAGTCTCATGTAAACACTGCTCATGGCGCGATCTGCAGTGTTAACAAGATCAGTCAAATTTTCAAAAGGCTTATGAATATAATCGTAGGCCCCCAGTTTCATCGCGTTAACAGCTGTCTCGAGGCTTGCGTGAGAGGTCATAATAATAAATTCAATGTCATGGCTTAATTCTTTTACTTTTTCAAGAAGTTGGATACCGCTCATTCCAGGCATACGAATATCGGTCATAATCAGATGAGGAGGCGAGTCTTTAACTCTCTCAAAAATTGATTCTCCAGAAGAAAATGTTTCTACCTGGTATCCCGCCGTGACAAGAGTTTCTTTTACGATCTCACGAATGCTCTCTTCGTCATCGGCTACATAAATTGTAAAATCTTTTCGTTTACCCGCTATGTCCATTAAATTTTATGCCTTTAACTTTGGTCTTTTAATTTTTACCTTAAATTCTGAATCTGTACCCGCGATCTCAGCAGCAGCTGCTTGTTGCTCCGATCTTTGAGCTTGTTGAGGAGTCGAATTTACAATTTCTGTCACGAAACCTCTTGCTTTATCGTAGTCGGCCTCGGCCTGTTTCACAGGGTTCATGGGTTTTGAACTATCCGCTCTCGGGTCAGGGGGCAATCCCTCAATGTCTTTTAAAGGTTTTTTTCCACCCAATGATTGGTCAGATTTCTTTTTTAAGCTTTTTAGTGACTCAGTGATGGTGCTTGTCCCAAAAAATATGTCAGAATTAATGTCCTCAGATTTTTTGGGTACGGGAGCAGGAGTCCCGGTTTGTATTACTACCGATTCTTTTGGTTTCTTAACTTCAGTAGTTTGGAGTTTAGGGAGTTCCTTGGGAGCATCGCGAATGGATGATTTTACAGGCTCACTATTTTGCCTGGGGAATCGTGGCCCTGTTGAAGGTGTCGTTTTAAACGAAAGTTCAGAATAAAATGGAACTTCGTTTTGAGGCATTTGAGGCAATGGAGTTTCTGTTTTCGCAGGAATCACGTCGGTTTTTGTTGAAGTCTCGGGACCTGGGGACGAAGTTTGGATTGATTGAGACACCTGAGAGGGCTCGCTTGATTTTGTCGGTATGACTGCCTTTTCAGGTATTGGAATATCGATAAAAAATGTCGTGCCTTTGCCAACTTCAGATTTTAAGTAAATTTCACCTTTGTGGTCGTTTACAATACCTATGCTGACCGACAATCCAAGTCCCGTCCCCTTACCCGCTGGTTTTGTTGTAAAGAATGGTTCGAATATTTTTTTTTGAACTTCTGGCGTGATTCCACTACCAGTGTCTTGAATCTGAAGTTGTGCTTTGTTACCAGCCTGTAATAAACGCACCGTTACGTTTTTTGTTTCAGATTTTTCCATGGCATGTGAAGCGTTAACCATCAGGTTAAGCAAGACTTGTTGAAGTTGATTGCCGTTTGCTTCAACCATAGGACAGGGCTTTATGTCTTTTAGGATTTTACAACCTGAGAGGCTTAATTGGTGGTCAACAAGGTTGATTGTGTCTTGAACGACTTCTTCTAAATTTGTTGGTTGCAATTGAGCTTTTTCTGATCGAGCAAAACGCATTAAATTTTCAACAATGGCTTTACATCGGCGAGTTTCCTTTTCAATGACATCCAAATGTTTTTTCATGTCATCAGATGGCGATTTGCCCATAGCCAATTGAACATGGCCCAATATTCCGGCCAGTGGATTTTTAACTTCGTGGGCAATACCTGCGCTAAGTTGGCCAAAGGCTCCCATTTTCTCACTTTGTACCAGTGACGCTTGGGTTGAGGCCAGAGCTTCATCTCGGTCTTGGAGGCCTTTTTCCATTGCTTTAAAACTTGTAGCCAAATCCCCAATCTCATCGTTGGTTGTTACGTCGATCCTTACTTTAAAATCACCTGCACCGATCTTGGCGGCAATGGTTGCTAATTTTTGAAGGGGCCCGACGATGTAATTTGAAAGTAAAACCGCTGCTGCCAGAGCTACGGCCAATATAGTAAAACCAATAAAGAGAATATTTTGCATCAAGACATTGGCTGCTTCGAAAGCTTTGTCACGGGGGGTACTTACCAGAATAAAAAGATTTGTTTTGGGAATGGAATCAAAACTCCCAATGACGGCGCGGCCTTCTGAATCTAAATAATCGCCTGTGCCAGCAGGCCTATTATTTTTTAAAGCATCTATAACAAGAGGTTGAGACGAGAGATTTTTCAAACGCATAGTGGGATCTGAATGTGAAATGGCTGTGCCATTGTTATCGACAATAAATCCCGTGTTTAATCCCGTAGAAAAATCGTTGAGTAGGTCATCAAAAGTGGATGGGGGCAAAATACCTACAATCCAAATGGTTTCCACACCCTTTTTTTCTGTACTTACCTGAACACTAAAAGCCATTATGGATAAGGAATGGCCGTCGGGGGCAAGTCCCTTTGCGAAAAGTCTTCCGTTGTTTACTGCTGCTTTAAAATCCACACTGGCCAATGCCGATTTTTCAAAATCTGCAGGCCATTGAACAGAAGACCCCCGTGGATTTCTGAGGATCCACTTGGGTTTAAAAGTACCATTTTCTGCCGTCAAGTACCCGATAGAACTGAACTCTTGGTACCTGGTAAATAAGACTCTGGTTTGATCTTCTAGTTTTGCTCCCGTATGAGCTAAAGACTCTCGAGAAGATATGAAAACGCCGAGTTTATCTTGGAGATTACTAATTCTATTGGACACGGTCTTGGCGGTGGAACTAGCTAACTTTGCACTGAGTTCTTTGACAAAAGCTTCTTTATCTTCATGAAAGATTTGAGAAGTTCGTAAAACAACCCCGATAATGGCTGAAGATATCAGGATCGCGACAAAGGCAAAGATTTTCCATTTGATCGAAACCCTAACTTGAGACATCAGCATTCTTCCTTGATTTTTGATGTGGCAAAAACAACCATAACCCCTTTATTTATCTTAATTTTTTAGGAAGAAAAGTTCAAGAAACCGTTTGAAATTTAACGGCCGAATAGAAATATCTTTGTCTAGCAAAAGGAATTTTGCCATGACATTCTAGAACTCCATTTTCAAATTCGTGGTGAAGGTACTGTAATCAATTGGTTCTACTAACTTTTAATTGATTATATGGCGCATAAAAACGACTGAGATACTTGGATTCATTTTGGTTGTATGATTTTGGCTTCACTAACACTGAAATTGATCGACTTTTTCTGTTTATCAACAGGAACGTTTTTTACTACCAGACTTCCGTCTTGAACGCTGCCAATTTCAAAATCCCCTGAGCGAACTTCATGAGGTAAATGGGCGCGAGCGTCTTTTGTGAGAAAAATGAGGCAAATGATGGTGCCCGCGCTGACGGCTATTAAATTTCTTAAAACCCACCCAAACGACATGGGTTTTATTTGAGCAATCTAGGGACCAGGTGAGTCTAAGGCTCAGTGATCATTATTTTTACAATGAGGAATTTTTTTCAAAATATTGACGGTGAATGGCACTGTGAATACGAATAGCTCTGGCCCCATTGCCTTACTGTTGACCCTCGGAACTCGATCAGATATTAGTGAGGTCTATTCAATATTTGCTTAAAAAATATTAATCGAGGATTTTAGATTACTTTCATGGGCCATTCTCAAAAGCTAGAAACCTATACTTCAGATTTTTTAGTTATTGGTTCTGGAATAGCGGGACTATTTTTTGCCCTTAAAGGAGCAAGACTCGGCTCGGTCACGATTTTAGCAAAAGGGGTGGCGTCGGCCACTGCTACGGCTATGGCACAAGGGGGAATCGCCAGCGTAACATCACAATCAGATACTTTCGACGAGCACATCAATGACACGCTTGTTGCGGGGGCCGGTCTTTGCCATAAAGACATTGTTCAAATGTGTGTGAATGAGGCTCCCAGCCGAATTCAGGATCTCATTGATTTAGGCGTGGAGTTTAACAAGAATTCATCTGCCTTGTTTGATCTCTCCAAAGAAGGTGGCCACTCCCATCGAAGAGTTTTGCACAACTTTGATCAAACGGGACAAGCTATTCAAAGAGCTTTGCTCGCCGCGTGTTTTCAAAATTCAAAAATAAAGATCGTTGAAAATCAAATGGCCATCGATTTAATTTTGGATAAAAAAATAAATCCCCTTAAATTAGGAAATTTAAAAGAGATGATTCAAAACAAAGGGCAGTGTTTGGGGGCTTACGTTCTGGATTTACCATCAGGTGTTGTTAATACCTATCTTGCTAAATTCACGGTGTTGGCCACAGGAGGGGCAGGCAAGGTTTATCTTTATACGTCTAATTGGGATGGAGCCACTGGAGATGGGATCGCAATGGCCCACAGAGCCGGCGCGAGAATTGCAAATATGGAATTTTTGCAGTTTCATCCGACATGTCTTTACCACCCTCATTCTCGAAACTTTTTGATTACTGAAGCTTTGAGGGGAGAGGGAGTAGAGCTTGTTTCGGAAAATAGCGAAAAATTTATGCATAAATATCACCCATCGGGCTCTCTCGCCCCTCGAGACATAGTGGCCAGGGCCATCGATGCCGAAATGAAACGAACAGGCCACGATTGTGTTTTCCTCGATACGACAAAAACAGACGGAGAGGAATTAAAGAAAAGGTTTCCAGGAGTTTACGAGGGGTGTTTAAAATTTGGAATTGATTTTACAGTGCAACCTATTCCCGTTGTGCCGGCCGCCCATTATCTCTGTGGCGGTGTTCTAACAGATAAAAATGGGATCACTGATATTCGCCGTCTTTTTGCTATTGGTGAAACAGCGAGTACTGGCCTTCATGGTGCAAATCGACTCGCCAGTAATTCACTTATGGAGGCCACGGTTTTTGCCCATAATGCGGTGGAATTTATTGAAGAACACTTTTTAGAATTTGGTGATCCAGAAATTAATGTAAAACCTTGGGATACGGGCGATGCTGTAAACCCCGATGAAATGATTGTTATTTCTCACAATTGGGACGAGATACGCCGTCTCATGTGGAATTACGTAGGAATCGTACGGTCCACCAAGCGACTGGACCGCGCGCGAAGTCGCATTAAAATATTGAAAGAAGAAATAAAAGAGTATTATTGGAATTTCACTGTTAACAAAGATCTCTTAGAACTTCGCAATATCGCCATTGTTGCTGAACTTATTATAGAATCAGCACTTTCACGCAAAGAAAGCCGGGGAATCCATTTTACTTTGGACTACCCTCTTCAAGACCCCGAGTTTCTTAAAGACACAATCATTTAGGAAATTTTAGATTCGCCTCACCCAACGGCCCAGCCATGACCAGCGTCACAGGATTAGTGACCGCAGTCGATGGTGCAATGAGAAATTTAATATAGTAGCCCCGGCTCCAAGCATTAAAATAAGGATACTTTGAAGCCAAGGTTATTGGAATTTCATAAACACGCTTAACCGATGTGGGCTTTAATTGTGTATCACCGGACTTAAGATATAAATTCCAAACTGAATCAGATTTGTCTAGGTTATTAACCGAGTCTTTCTCTGTGTACAAACTCAAAAAAAACGTTGTTGTCTTCTCGTTTTCATCAAGGCCTTTTTTTTGGATCTCCCGAAGTTGTTCGGGGCCCCAATGATACTGCTTGCTCTCATGAAGGGCCTGCTGAGAAATCACATCGTTTGAAAGAAGAGTCGCAGTAACTTGAAACGTGGCCATGATGCCATTGTAAGACTTCTGGGTTTGAGACCAATGTTCAAGAACGTCACTGTAGTTTTCAGTTTGTGCACTATTATCAACAAAAGTTGTCTGACCTTGTTCTGGTGTCGAAGAACAGCCCACAAATATTAAAATTAAATTCAAAAAACTAAACGATTTCCTGCTCACTCGCACCCTGGCCCTAGTCCCACTATCAAAATCTTGTGTTCTCATATTCTCAAAATCATTTCACGGGTGACAATGGCAGTAAACTTTATTCCTGTAGCTTCGATTGTTTCTTTGCCTCCCTCTTGACGATCAACGGCAGTAATAACTCCTGCCACATCAAGGCCACCAAGGCGCGCCCTTTCTACACTCTTCAATGTAGACCCACCCGTTGTCACAACGTCTTCAAGAACAATGACTTTGTCTCCAGTTTTAAAATTTTTCATTCCCTCTAGCCAATTTTGGGTGCCATGGCCTTTGGGTTCTTTTCGAATGTAAAAAGCATAAAGTGGTTTTTGCCAACCTTCACTTACTAAACTCACACCTGTTGAAAGAGGATCAGCACCCATTGTCAGTCCCCCCACCCCCCTTATCTCCTCGCCTTTTTCAATGCGAACACGAATGGCCGAGGCAATAAGTTGACTCGCCAACCAAATCCCGCGGGGATGTAAGAGAGTATTTTTCATGTCGATATAAAAATCACTTTGCTTTCCTGAGGACAATGTCACTTGACGCTTTTCGTAGCTGAGTTTACGAATAAGAATTACGAACTCTTGCAATGAATTATTTTCCATCAATTCCTGATCCCGCCGCAACCATTGGGCCAATTCAAATTATTTTCCATCAACTCTTGATCCCACCATGAGCGTTGAGCCAATTAATAAGATCACCAATGGGTTTTTCTCTCCAAATCTCGTTATAAATTTCGTGGTAATATCCATCGTATACAATTCTTTGCTTGTCTTTGATTTTCAGTAACTCAAACAGCTGAGCCCCTTTAGGTTGACTGACAATGAGATCATCCCCTGCTTGCTGCAATAATATGGGACTTGTGATTTTATCGGAGCGCGCAAAAACATAATCAATATTTCGAAGCATTTCTACAAAGAGTACGGGACTGATTCGATCATGACGCCAATGATCAGTCTCATTATATTCAATGACTTTTTTATTATGGGTAAGATGTTCGGGATTTATTTCATTGAACATTGTTAAATGGGGAGTGATTTTTGCTAAAAGTCTTGCGCTATTTTTCTTGATAGCAGGCACAGCAACTGCCACACCTAAAAGGGGCGAACTTAAAACCACGCCCTTACAACCCAAATCTCCATGACGAATAAGGAGTTTTAGTAAAACCAAACCGCCCATGGAGTGAGCCAAAAAGAAAAAAGGAAGTCCCGGAAACTTCTCTTTGACTACAACCTGAAACATTTTAATGTCTCGAACAAACTCATCAATGGTAGCCACCCCACGCTTACCCGAACTTCGACCGTGACCCCTTAAATCTGAAAAAATTAATTGATAAGGTGAGTTTTGTAGACCTTCGGCGAGGAGGCGGTACGAATCACCGTGCTCGCCAAGACCATGAATACCAAGAATCACACTTTGAGTATTAACTTGCGGAGTCCACGTCTGAAAAAATAATTCAGCTCCATCGTATCCGCGAAAATTTCCTTCTTCGACTTGCAGGCCCATGGTCTCCCATTTTGTTGGCACTCGAACTCACAGTCAAGGCGATCATTGAACTTCAAACAGCGACAATGTACACTGAAAATAATGAAATTCATCGTGATTTTGCTGCAAATGGTCATGATTTTAAATTGTCTCTTGGCCAATGCCCAGGTTTCCTCGACTGATCCTAGTCAATCAGATGAAAACGCTTTAAGTCCAAGATTTGTAGCCCTGGGACGAGAAGCTTCTTTTGTATGTGGTAATTTTTTGCCCAATCAAATTGAGGGAATTACCGAGCTTATGCCACTTTGCGGAGGCAGGTATGGGATGCGCCTTAGTCCCAAAACCTTTCTTGAACCTCAAATTCTTGCCGGCGCCGCCCGCGCCCAGAGGTATATTTTAGGAAGTGTAAGTTTTAGGACTGACGTTCAATTTGATGACTTGATTGGTTCTATTTATGCTGGTGGTGATATTCATTACGCAACCTCCCCCATATTTGATGTAGATCCTCCGTCAGAAACCACCAAGCTTTATTTTGGCGCCCATGTGGGCGGAGCTATTTGGGCAGAACTAGCAGACAACCTCTTTTTTCGAACAGACTTGCAGTTTGGACTAAACCCCGGCACTTGGCTCTTTATTGGCTTTAGCTTTGTTCTAAGATTTTCGCCAGGCGGCGGCCAGGACAACGCTTCACCGCCTTCACCCTAATAATTCTAAAATATTCCGTCTTACTTCATCAAGAGATCTTAAAGGAAGCTCGTGAACTTTTCCCTCTAGTGGTGCTAATACGGCCAATTTAAATTTGTCCCAATGAAATCCCGATTTATGAAGCGCTAAAGCGTAGAGTTCTAATTGTTCATGAGCTTTGTCTAAAGTCTCTTGGGACATATTCTTTGCGCTCTTATAGTCGATGACCCAGGTAAATCCGTCCCATTTTCCCCAAAGATCGATCTGGCCATTGAAAATAAAACCTGAATCTCGAAATTCAAAGGGCCACTCAGTTTGACCATTTCTAATTATTTCTTCAAGGGGCGGATTTTTGCTTTTTAACATCTTAACAATTGCATCGTTATCGATTTTCCATGTTCCCCCAAATTTCTCCTTAGCAAGTTGAGTCAGCCGTTCTATCGAATGAGAGGGTGAATGAATGGGGAAATCTTTGTAGTTTTCAAAAATGTAATGAATAGCTTGACCCCGCCGCTGAGATTCAATTTGTTGGGTAAGTGAAAAGGGAGTTTTATTATTTTTTCCCAAAACTTCGGTCACTGAAAATTTTTCTTCACCCAAAAGAGGCGGACTGCCTAATTTGAAATTTTTAGGCAGTGTCGCTTTTGCTTCAGTTTTATCAATTGTCAATTCTGGTGTTTGAGACCAATGCTTAACAGTATAAATTCCGTCATGGGTTCCTTCAGACCAATCCAACGAAACGTTTGAAAACCAACTCTTGGGTGCAATTTTGATATTTCCAATGAGTGCCAATTCTTCGGCGGCCCTTGTGACAGCAACATAGAACACCCTTAACCCTTCTGATAATTCACTTTGGAATTGTAAATCTCTTAAATGTTCAAAATCCAAAGGCGCAACCCGCTCTTCAGAATCCAAAGCTAACACCCTTATGGCCCATTTTCCGTTAGGGTTCAAAACCAACGCCGTTGGTCGAACCCTCATGGCATCGCTACAAGAAGGCACAATGACACAATTAAATTTGAGTCCCTTACTCTTATGCACGGTCATGATATTGACTCTTTTGGGCTCAACAAAGGAGGCCGGTTGATTTTCTTCTCCCAGTTCGCTCAGATCAAGCCAGGCTTGTTCTAAAAATCGACTGGCGGAGAAACCAGGTTTAGATTCTTCATTGCGAAGTTTAGCCAACAACTTTCGTAAATTTGCCTCTCGCTGGCCACTGGCATCTTCTAAAAGACAAAATTCAAAAAGACCTAATTTTCTAACAAGATCTTCAAACAAAAGAGAAAGAGGCAAAAACTGAGAATTGTTAACTGCGTCGCCTAGAAATTTGAGGGTCTTATACTCATCCCATTCGATTTGATTTTTATTTAGCCACTCCCAATAACTTTGCTTGGCTCTCTTTTGGCCCCACTCAGATAGTTTTTCGTCAGAGATTCCCAGCCAAGGGGATCGGGCCAAAATGACAAAGATTTCATCGTCAGAAGGGTCCTCAAGAAAACTCAATATACTAAGAGCATCTAAGACTTCACGCCGATCGTAATAACCACCGGCTGAGTGAACAAAAACGGGGACACCCGCTTGACTCAAGGCACGCCCAAAATCGCGAGCCTTTTCGTTGGTTTTCACTAAGACGGCAATATCGTGAAAATCATAACCTTTTATTCTCCACTCTGAAACTTGCTGAACGACAATATTTTCTTCATTCACGACGTCAGTACAAAGATGCAAATGAGAACGCACTTGATCTTGAAATTCTGATTTTGGCAAAAGAGGTTCTAAGGGAGATACTAAAGTCAAAAATAAATGGTTTATGAATTTTAGAAGATCAGGATGACTTCGATAATTAGTAGTCAATCGCTCGACGATGCCGCCTTTTTGAGTGACTTCGGTCAATGTATCTTGAAATACTCGGGCGTCGGCCCCTCTAAAAAGATAAATACTCTGCTGCGGATCTCCAACAAAATACGCGTTCCAATGGTTTTGTAAAAAGTAAAAAAGAATCTTTTTTTGAATAGGACTTGTATCTTGATATTCGTCCACGAACCAAAAATCACAATCCTGTTTAATTTTTTGAAGCACGTGAGGATGTTTTTCAATAAGATCAAGTGTTAAAAATTCCAAATCATTAAACGTTAAAACCCCCTGGGATTTTTTTTCATTTTCTAGTCTTTCTTGAACTATCTTTGCGAATTCGCCTAAGAGGACAGATATTTCTTCATATCTCAAATTAATCTGTGGGTTGAAACTCTCGCTTTGAAAACTTTCACGGATTTCATAAACCTTATCGATATAGGGTTTAAGTTCGAAGCCTTGGCCTCCCTGGCGAAGGGCGGGTTTGGTAAAATCAGCTAGCTCATTTAAGAATATTTCTCGAAACTTTATTGAGTCAACCGATATGATTTTTAATTTAAAATAAAGGCCTTTCAATGTGGCTATTTTATTGGCTGTTTTTTCTGACAAATCACCCGAAGGAATATCATTAAGTTCATGAAGAACATCAAGGAGATCTTGACCCTGTTCACTCAAAATATTTTTCCAAATACAGGATGGCTGAAAATTTTTTCCATGAAGGCGAAAATGAGAAATAAGTTCGTTTACAAAATAGCTTAGATCTTTAAATGAGTATAGTTCGACTAATACTCCAAATTCATTTTTCAGTGAAATAATATCTCTCATGCATTTTCGAAGGAGTTCTCCTTCGTCTCCTGATGGCATGATGGTGAATTCTGGATCAAGGCCAATGAGCATTCCGTAGCGATGAAGCATCAGGGAAAATGTTCCATGAATCGTCGATATTTGAAGTTTTTCGCCGTCTTGAACAAAATCGCTAATCCAGCCGGGAGCGTCACTCAAGTTCGCCGCAATTGTGACTACCCTCTCACGAAGCTCTGCAGTAGCCCGCTCGGTAAATGTTGTGGCCACGAGGCGAGGCGAAAATCCTGTTTTGGCGTGAAGTTCAAATGCCACATCAATAATTCGACGGGCGAGACTCTCCGTTTTACCCGTACCCGCCCCTGCCCGTACAATGGTTGTTATGAGAGATGAGGGGCGCGACACATCAGTCTCCATGAACAAGTTTGGCAAATATTTAATGTCTGAGGTTTGGGGGACATTTGACCTGACCTTATTTTTTCAAGCACACCATGAACATCAAATTTTATTTTATCAAAAGTTTCTTCTTTACCTTTTTGATTTACAAATAAGTTTCTTGAGCCTTCATTAGGCAAGGCTCCAACTGTGTTTACGTCGTTGAGTTGAAAACCTTTTTCTCTCGTAAATTTGTTGAGAGAATAATAATGTGCCGCCACTACATTGGCCTTGCCTGTCTCGGCCAATCCCGATTCAAGAGCCATTGCATAGAGCGCTAGTTGAAATGCCCCTTTTTTTTGCCAACTTCCAATATTTGATGCAGAAGAATCACCGCTTTTGTAATCAATAATAGCTGATTGATTCGGGAGGGCCGAATCTACCCGATCAATGGAGCCTTGAAATTCGGCAAAATGAGTATTTTGGCCTTCTGGCTTACTACTGCTAAAGAAAACAGTTATGTCTTTTTCTTCCCAACACAAAAATCCACGGATTGACACCTCAAGCCCCAACGGCTTTGAGAGCGGATTTTCTTTTTTCCATTGAATTTCAAAATTGATAAATCTTCTTAATCGCCTTACAAACCGAGATCTGATTGAAGGCCATACGTCAGAAGAAACTTGCCTTTGGTTTGAGGCCATTGTGTCTACAACAACTCCGAGGAGCTCGTCAGTCCATTCTGCAAGAGTAAGTGGAGAGCTTAAGATATTTTTGACACAACCATGAAGCCAAATCCCCCGGTCCTGGGGGGATGGTTCGATATCTAAATCGCTCTTATCTAAGAGACGCAGATGACTGTCCGCAAAAAAAGTAAAAGGACAATTCCAATACTTCTCAATACGAGAAGCACTTAGCCTGTTAGAAATTCTAAGACTTTCCTGCGCTCCAAGTTCTATAACTCTTCCCCCATTGAGATCTCGATTTACCCTCTGACCAAGTGCCTGAATAGTTCCAAGTTCAAAACCCTTAAATAAATCCACATTTTTAGACACTTGCGTGTCAAAAATATTATTTTGTATATGCAGCCAATTGATATTATTGGAGACGTCAAGTTCTTCTAGATTTTTTTTAGCTTCGATGGCCCATTTAATCCAGGTAATACAAGGAGTTTGCGCCCTTCCTGAAGAGTCACTTTTAGGGCAACTAAAAAATATTTCCTTCCAAGAACCTGACCTAACCCAGTTAAGACTCCTATCTAATTTTTTACGAGATTCAACGCGAAACTCAAATCCCAGATCCCTGAAAAAATTTAGTTCTCTTTCACTTAATGGTAATCTTGAATTATCTTTCTGGTCATCTAAGGCTCCGAGGACAATCAAGTAAGGGGCCGGAACTTCATCTATTGAGTCCAAATCTACGGCCCAGATTCCACCTCGGGATGAGGGGCGATATTTTATCTCTACTTGACTGATTATTTCTTGCCAGGCTTGAATCCAAAGATCTAAATCCAATTTTAAATCACCAACTTCACGAGTAAGAGTTTGAAGTGCACCTAAAAGCAATTGATTTTGAGTTTCAAGGTTATTATGAACGAAATCTTTTCCACAAAAAATCTCAAGACTCTGATAAATATCAAAAATCAATTTTTCAAAATCATATCTTGTCAAAGGCCGACTTTTGCAAAGTCCCTGCAAAGTTTTAATTTGGTCTTTTAGATCAGGCAGGGGCACCTGCTCATCTTTAATTACTGGTTTCAGAAGTCGTCGTTCGTCACGCCTTTTTTGAGACAATTTATACGAAGAAACTGAAAGAAATCCGTCTTCAAGAAGACAAGAGTTTAGCTTTCCACTTACAATCTGGAGACGGCTATCTAAGGCCCTAAAAAAACGGCTGGCCGATGCTTTTGCCGTTTGGGGGCGTCGCAGCCCTAACGAATTCCAACTTAAATCATGAGATAGTGTATTTTCGTAAAGAGTAATATCAGGAGCTGCAACGCAAATATTTTCTGGAGATACGCCCAAACTTACCCATTTTATTATTTGCTCCGTGGCCTTTCTTGCTTCTGAATCTTCAGAACTGCAACGCCACAATTTCACCGATCCATTGCTAGGTTCTTCGCGATAAACAGACTCTTTAACTTGGGCCATGCCCAATCCCATTTTTCTATAAGAAAAAACTCCTTGGTCTTCAAGGTCTTTAGAGTTTTGTGCAGGAACCATGACGGTCACTTCCGTAATCCGGGATATTTCTTGAATGACATCCAAATCAGCTTCAGTCATTTCAAATCCCAGATCAAAAATGAATTCACCTTCGACTAAACCAATTAAACTTTGTTGGGCAACAAAACTTGGAACCAAGAAAGAAGGAAGGGTTTTTCGTTCTATACAATGATTGTAAAACTTTGAACCTAGATTTGCTAACTCTAGGAATTGCGACGAATTACTGGTAAAGTTTTTTTCATAACTTGACAAAACATCCTCGGGATCAGAATGAGAAATAAGCTGGGTCATTTGTCGGCAAGAATCTATGAACCTTTGGGGAGCCCGAGGTCTTTGGCACCATTCTGATTTCCCGTTGGAGTTTAAAAAATGCCTTGCCCAAACTTTGGAACCAAGCCTCCCAACTACCTTAAATTCAGGGTCTAATTTTTTAAGAATTTCACGCCAGAGTTCAAAGGCTCTTTTTACAGGCTGCCCCCCCACGATTTCACTCTTCTCAAGAAGGCTTCGATTTAAAAAAGTCTTAGATTTAAGATCACTTATAATCCAAGTTTGACGTGACGGATCAAATTGGGACCAAGAATATTTTTTGCAAGACAAGTGAGAAAGCCATACTATGGCCAACATGGCCGACTAGTCTACCCTTCAAGCAACGGAAGATGCCAGGGAAATTTAGATGATCATTGGAGCTATCAGATTGACCTTTGTTGTTGGAACAGACGGTTCTTCAAGCCGAAGTACTTCTCAAAAGTTAAAAGAAAGAATCTGGAATCGATTTAAATTCACTTGTATTGAAGTACCTTCTTCAGCGCCCAACGAACTTGTCATCGGCGTGGCCTCATTGGGAATAAATGAAACTCAAACGCGAAATAAGATTCAAGATCTTATCAAACACTTAAACGAATGGGGACAGGTTGAACTTGTTAACGACGAGGTTGAACTTATTCATTTTGAAGACATTGAAGCAGAACGAAATTTCGAGAAATATAACCCGTAACTCAATGCATTATTTATCAATATACCATAGAGGAATTGCAAATTGCCGTAGAAAAAGTATCTAAAGATCTGCCGTCTGATTCTAAAATAAAGCACGCATTGCAAGAATTTTTAATAAAGAAATTTAACCCTTCGACAATAGGAAGAATAAAAGTGGGATTTGATCTTAATTGGTATAAAGGCAAACCTGATGGTCCGTTTAATCCCTACGCGAACGCCAGGTTTTGCTAGCTCTCAAGGTCAAACATAAGTTTTAAACGATTTAAATTCAAACCATTCTTGCTTTGACTGGTGTACCTTGAGAAACTCGGTCCAAATGACGAAGTCTTCAATTTATATACTATGCTTGGTCTTAAATTTTTCTACTCAAGCCGCTCCGAGCGCGACTGTATTTAAAGGAGATTTTAGTAACGAAAACTGGCTGCAGGCTTTCAACTATTTGATTCCTGCTCCCTGGGCGGAAGGCATTGAGCGTACTAACCGCATTTTTGACAAAGAGAAAAATAAATATGTTTTAGAAGTAACTTACCCAGGCGGAAAATATGACAACGAAAATACAGGGGCACAATGGCCGACCTATTTCGGTGTGAAGCTTGATTCGGCGACAATAACTTATGACCTGAAATTCGGTGCGGAATTTAATTTCGTAAAAGGCGGAAAACTCCCGGGTTTAATTGGGGGCCATCAGAAGGGCAAACCATATTCAAATATGACAGGAGGACACAAGCCTGACGGGTCAGATGGGTGGAGCGCAAGACTCATGTGGCGAAATGGTGGCAAGATTGTCCAGTATGTTTATCATATGCATCAGCCTGATAAATGGGGAGAAGACTTCCCTTGGCTAGACCAAGGTTTGTCCC
>JAHFAE010000011.1:32877-51158 GCA_023250675.1 Oligoflexia bacterium
TAAAGTTCATTCCCGGTAAATGGCATAGAGTTAAAACTAAGGTGACCATGAATGATATAGGTAAGAGAAATGGCTGCATTCAGTCATGGCTCGATGGTGTTGAGGCGCTCAGCAAATGTAATTTTGAATTTCGTACAACCCCTGCAATCCATATCGATGCTCTATATTTTTCTACCTTTTTCGGAGGAGACGACGCAAGTTGGTCCACCAAAAAAGAGGAGCATGTGAAATTCGATAGTTTCACAGTCGAAAAATAGGTCACTTGACACTCCTATAAATGGCATTGCCTGCCAACAATCCTACAGACTATCAGGTGACAGACCTGGGGGCGAATTCTTGTATTCTTTCTTTGCCAAAATCGGTGATAGCCCGGTGAATGTTATGTCGTTTGCAGTAGAGTTTGATGTTTTCTGCTAGTGGCCTGCCCCCTTTTGCAAATGGAATTTCATGATGATATTCTAATTGAAATCTTGATCCACATTGTTCGTGATTCTGTGATTCTTTAAATACACACTGGCTCTTATCTCGTTTCCAAACGGCCCTTTTGACTTCTGAAGGAATATACCTTGAGTTCTGTTTGTTTGGCTGTTCTACCGCCGACAGCGGCGGCGTTGTATTCTTTATTTTGTTAACGTTACTCTCGGATTCTTTTATGGTAGGATCAAGTTCCTTTGCCGTTAAGGTAGCGTTTCGCCTTGATCCCTTTTCCTCAAGATCAAGCTTTTTTATGGCCATGTTTGTAAGTTCCTCTATGAGCTCAGAATAAGACATATTGGGATGCTTATGAGACAGTAGGCCTCGAAGTTTATTTAATTTTGAAATGACCTTTTCGTTAAGAATTACTTTAACTTCTACATACTCAGCAGTAACTTGACGCATAAATTCATTTAGAACAACTTGTTCAGGGAATACTTGGAGTAGGGTTATTTTTGCATTTCTTGCAGATTTGTTTTTCACAAGATCCATAACCTTCTTTTTTTCTTCACGTGGGAGGCTCTTAGATTTAAGTTTTTCTTCTCTTCTAATAAACACCTGTGCTTGAACAATATTTGAAAGAGTAAGGCTGCCATCCCTAATTTCTTCTTCAGATTCCGGGAATTCACGAATAAGACGACTAGCCGAAATACGCCTATTGGCAGCGGATTCTTCAAACCCAAGTTCTTTTGTGACGTATTCAAAAAGGGAGCCAAAATTTAATTTAAGATAGAGCCTTCTTTTTTCTACTTCGCGGATCAAATTAATAACCTCAAGAGTTAAGTTTCGTTCTTGTCTTGATTTTTCTTTTATTAGATTTAATAACTCTAAATCAGAAAGGGAGTTGGGCGCCATGGTATGCTCCTTTTGAAAATTGCTAATTTAAAAATCACCCTACCACGGGTTTTCAGCCACTCACCAAAAGCGCTACCAGGCTAATACAGACTAGATTTTTGAAATTTTTGAGAAAAAAGTTTGGTTTAGGAAAATAGCCGCATCACTAAAGATACTACGAGGTAATAGACATATATTTTAGGGTGATCCGAGGAAATTCGCCAAAAACCCTCCAAGAGAATAATTTCAAAATATGAAAATAATTTTCAAAACTTTATTTTTGAAAATCAATAGCCGGACATTCAATTTAAAGACAATATTAATATGAGATAATTTTGGTTAGAGTACTCTCATGTTTTCAACTTGCCGCGATCCCAATACCGCAAGATCTTCGAACCTACAAATTCCAATTAATAGTTGGTTGGGCGGCGGGCGGGGACCTCCTGAAAGGTCCCAAGCCGCCGCCCCCAAAAGCCAAATTCGGCGGTAATGCTCAAGAAGTGGTTGGTACCACTGCCCTTGTCTTAGATGCCGAGCGCCAATTCAAAACGATTACTTTGCGGAACGCTGTTCTATTGATTTAACATCAGCAGATATCGCTAAATTTCCTAGTCCAGGATGAGACAAGGATTTTATAAAGCTGTTCAAAATTGGTATCAGATACTTCCTTCTAACTCGCACATATGAATGCATATAGACTTGTTGGGGCTTGCCTTCGGAATTGAAATCAGAAAATGATAATTCCATTTTTGTTAAATCAGGAAGATTGGGGTTATCTTCTACTAGATTTAATGTTTTTGCAAATTTTTGTTTTGAAAGGGTTAGTGCTTCTGGTCCCAGTGGGACCTCATTTTCTGTGGGACTAAAATTGTCTTTTGCAAAACTTAAATCCTGAATAAATTCTATGTTTAAAATTTCGTCTTCATTGAGGTGGGAAATGGGCCTAGACACCTCTGCTTTAAGTTGATCTGTTGAAATGGTGAGCGTCTTTTCAGAGATAAGTGAAAGGTGGTCAATGCAGTTCGCCACGGCTTCCTGTGTATATACTATTACCAAGGCGACAAAAAAAGTTAAAAGTAAGCTGCTTTTTTTCATTTATAAGTAGTCTCCTGGCCTATGGCATTAACTATAATGAGAATGCAAGGGCCATACCTTTGATATGAATTTTCGTTTCTGACCCATTGTTTAAAAATCCTCGGCTTGCCATGATTGCACTTGTAAACTAAACCACCAATACCATTAAAAAGTTGAGGACAGCGAGTCACTTAAGAATGCAGTTAAGGTATGATCAATTTAAAATGCAATTTGGCTCTCGCATTTTTTATAGGATTTAGAATCAATTAATTGGCACCTCCTTTACCTTTCTACCACAACCGCCTGCGGAACAGAAATTCTTGGAAGTATGATCGTCGTCGGAGCCACCTTAGCGCGATTGATTATTGCTGAAGGTTCCCCCGGATGATAATGACTTGCAATACAGTAGTTGATTGCACCTCGAATATCGACACTTCCACTTTTTTCAACACTTCCATTGGGATCGCTAAAATCACCGGTCATCATAATCTTAATCTCAACGGAACTCACATAGGGGCCTTCAAAATTGCCATATTGACAAAGTATTTTAGGCTCAAATGTTACATCGCCTTTTGCCATTGGGGCGACTAACTTGTAGCTAAAAACTTTGCCATCGAAATGCTCTTCTGAGAGAAAAGCCTCATAGGTGTCTGAAGACATAGCAATTGATCCAATAGAAACGACCGTACTAACCAAAATTAAATTGAGAAACTTTTTCATATTAAACTTCCTTTCATTAATTTTTATACAACCATGCTCTTAAGAGCGCTTCATAATACATTCTTGCATCCGGCTTGATTGAATCTGGATCCTCAAAATTAATTTTCTTCCAAACAAGTGAATACCTGCTTCCTTTTACTAGATCAAAAACATCTTATTAGAGCACTTATCGTGCCATCAGTAGTTTTTCTCTGGATTAAAACTCTATTGGTTATGACGAAGTAGGTGGGAGCCCAAATACGTAACTTTGCCAATAATTTGGCCAACATCACCCCAGCACTCGCACTAAGTAATTTGCTCTTAACTGGCCTTGGGTTTGCATTTAGTCTGAATGAACTTTTATTCTTTTATAGGAGATGTCTGATGAAAAGACTTTTATTGTTTTGTGAAGTTGCAATTCTGGCTCCAATTTCCTCTTTCGCGGGCTGTTGACTATGAAATCATTTTCTTTACTGTTAGGAATCTGTAGCTTCGGAGCAGTCTTAACGCTGGCACCCCCAGACGCAAATGCTGACGAATTTTGGGGTGCCGATGAATGCACCTATCGCCTTGAGATTGGTTCACGACCAGAAACCACCCTAGTTCAGCCAGCAATAGAGGCCCAGAAATTTGTAACCACTCCCTATATTGGGAATTTAGTGGCTCTTCTCAAAAATATTTTTCCTAATGAAGGATACCTCTCTCTTCTGGATACTGAAGGTAAAAGGATCGAAGTCAGTATTGATCATGCAATAGATGGCCAGTGGTTTCATTTACGTTTCGCTGACCCTGAGACTTTTCATCCCTATATTTTTGGAGGAGGCTATTATGGCCGAGTTCAAAAATTTGTAGTTAATCCTCAAAGTCAAAACACCGGACTTTCAATCAAAGAAACTTTTTTTAAAAATAATACTTTTTCTATTACATTAGAGAGAAATGAAGATGCTAGATATTATGACCGTGGTTTTAAATTTCTACAAATGACTGTGGAATTTGACCAGTTGGGCGCTGTTAACGGTGTGACTCTTTCTTCTGGGCGAGCATGGACACTAAAAAATCTATGGAAATCAATTTCAGTTCCCATTCCTCCAAAATTGACCATTCAAAAAGCTGTATATCTGGGAGATGAAGATCCCTTATATCAGGCCACAGTTCCCTAAAAAATCACCGTCTTTGGTAAACTTTAGCACCTGGTGTTCGCGTAAGATCAATGCTCGGGTCAAAATTAAGGTCGATGGTGATGTTGACCATATACCGACGATCTTCTAACTGCCCTGGATAAGTGTTTAACTCTACACCATATGTCGCTGCGTCGATTTTCATATACTTAAGGTCGAGGCCGACACCGGCCGTGTAGTATCCTTGATTCGCCCCTCCCCTTAACGACAAACCAGGAAATTGAAATTCCGCGCCAAAATGCAATCGCTTTCCAAGGGCTTCTTCTTGCATATTGGCGTGTTTGAAATCAACGGCTGGAATAAACTTAAATACATAAGCGTCGAACATCATAGAGTAACCAAGTACGGCCTCATTGTCCATAGGGGGCGGTTTTACCGTTCCGGCAACTGGAGTAAATTGTGTCTGACCCACATCATGCCAAACCGCCGATAAAGTAGGATGAACTCCAATGGGGAGTTCTAAGAGCATTCCCGCATCAAAACCATAACCCGTGCCATAATTACCAGCTAATTGGGTGAGTTGAGTATTACTTAAAGTAGCAAGGGTACTTGGGCCAAAGGGTAACCTCGCTCCGTACCGAGTAATTCGCTTCATTGTAAATCCCACTCTCATAGAATCACCAGGAACCAAACTCAACGCCGTCCCAGCCAAAAATCCCACATCGTTTGTAATATTAAAATTCAAATTTGCGTATGCAGGGTTATGCAAATTAAAACTCAAATTCAAGTAATCGTAGGCCGCAATAGCGAAGTCATGCATGGCAAACCCGAGGGAATCTGAAACACCGACCCAAACTTGCTTACCAAAAAAATTTCTTATCATTGTTGCGTAATTGGAGCCCGTCGCGTCGTTATATGTTTGATATGCATTCTGAGCATCGGTGCCAATTCCAAGATCGATTAAAGTCAAATGTAATCCGTGAATTTTATCAAGGGCCGCAGGATTGTACCAAAGGGCATGTTGGTCGTCGACGACAGCCGAAAACGCGTTGCCCATTCCTAAAGCTCTAGTGGACGTCCAATTTTCAAAAAGTTCTGTCGCAATAGAAAAATTTGGAATTGAAAAGATGAAGAATAAAACAAATACATAATAAGATCGCCATCTATATTTTCTGGACTTTGCTACCAATTTTGATGAAATAAAACCGTCTAATCCACATTTGGTTAACTTGGATATTTCATAGGATTTCATCGCTAAAAGCCAGGTTAAGGACATGGAATTCCGGCTGGCGGAAATTCACGAACTCCCGCATTTAGCGCCGCTTTTAGCCCGACACCCAAAGCTGTTTCACCGACCAATGTTCTGGAGGCCTGAGTTTGAAGTGCAGTAACTTGAGAAATATCAGTACTGCTACAAAATCCAGGACTTAAAATCTCAATCGTAGTACAGGCTGAATTGATAGCAGTGAGACTTGTCCCGGCTATGGCACTTCCCGTGGCTGCAAGACTCGTCAAAATCGCTGCAATGGATACAACAACTTCATTGGCCTGTGTTGTCGTCAAAACAGTTGTGTTGCAGTTGTCAAATGTAGCATCGGTAGCAGCATCGGCGTTGACATCGGCAATGGCCGCAAAGAGAGTTCCCATCTTTGCAAACTCAACAAAAACAAGAAAAATATTTTCGTCAGCTGTTCGATTGAGGGCCGATGGTGCAATTCCAAAAATAATATTTTGCGCGGATACTTCGTCATTGTAGTGGGTCAAATTTCGACCATTGAACATGATCATGAGTTGTTGAAAGAATGTTTTGCTACCGCCTGATGCATTGGTATTCATATTGGTAATTAATGTGACAATGTCGAGACCCCCTCGGCCAGCCAATGCAGAAGCCAATAATAATTTGTTGGCACGCTTTGCCTTCCCCGTAGAAGTAAGCAAATTCCATTTATTTACAGCGTCTGTCCAAAATCCCTTATCCATAAGATTATTTACGTCGTCGACGATGGCTTCATCAGAAGTTTTTGAGGAAAGTTCAGTAAAGACATTGCAACCTCCACCGTTGACTAATCCAATCAAGATGATAACTGCTGAAAAAAGAACGTGATTTCTCATTATCTTTAGTTTAGATGATGGGCACTAGAATATCAGTGCCAAACACTTGACGGTCGGGCCGGGTCAAAACCTAAATCCATACATAACCGTGAAACGACGATCCTCTCGGGGCACCGTCGGCGTACCGATTTCCTCGCCATAAGTAGAGAGTTGAATTTGCTGTCTCATTAAATCAAATTCAATTCCCGCCGTGTAGTACCTTTGGTTCATCCCTCCCCTTAAATAGAAAATATCTCCGAAGTCCATCTCAGCTCCTACATGAAGTCTTCGATAAGGGTCAGCGGTCTCTGGATTTTGGGCGTCATGCCATTCCACGGTAATACTGGAACGGGTATGGTTGCCCTGTATGGGGTAGATTGCAAACGCCACGTCCACACTTTGAAATTGGGGTGGAGGGTAAGTTCCTGGTTTGTAGAAATATCCGTTCGAAAGTTTAAACGTCGTATTTCCAATATCATGTGCCACAGCGCCAATTGTAGGCAAAAACATCCACGGTAAAGTGAGTAGGACTCCACCATCCCACCCAACGCCATCGCCTTCTGAAGCTAAATTACCAATGGAAGCATTTGTCGACGACGACAAAATATCGGTATTGATATAAACTCTGTTGATAAGTTTTCCTGAAGCCCCGATCTTGAGTCTCCCATCAAAGAGCCTAAAGCAGTAGGCCATGGCCGCACCATAGTCGTTTTGGTAATCAAGGTGCATAAGACTTGTGCTAGAAGTATATTCTGCGTTCATAGTGTAATTTGCATAAGCCGCCAACTCAAAATTTGTAGTGACTAGGGCTGGTAATACTTGCACCCTGGCGTGGAGGTGCTTTCCAGGATTTGACTGTGCAACGGCGAGGAGTGCTTGGGGATTTAGCACAGCCGCATAGTTGAGTCCTGTCGCTAAGGCCGCATTAGTGTCGTAGTTGGTTTCTAATTCAGGATTTACCAATGCAATCACCGAACTCCGAATTTTGCCCAAACCCGCAGGATTAAGAAATATAGCCGTCTCGTCATTGACTACAGCCACAGAAGCACCGCCCATGGCCTCTTGTCTAACAGATCGAAAAAAGGGATAAATTTCACTCGCCCTCAATGGTAAGGAAATTAGAAAGAAGATCGACAAAATGGTTAAAACCACAGCCCGTGGGATTCTCACGTTCTTTTCATCGGTTAGTTAAGGTTCAAGCACCGAGTCAGATGGTTGACTGGTCGTTCGGATTAGCCTCTTTAGTCAGAGGTATTTTTTGCCGATAAATTACCAGTTACAGCAAAGGGATAACTCTTCATAGGGGGAACCAATGAATTTCTACACATGTCGATACGGCTTCGCCATACTTACATTAACGACAATTACCCTTTTTGCCTGTGAAACCCCCGAGGATAATACTGTAGAAAAGGCTAGATCCTGTACAGACAATGCAGCCAAGATGTCTTTTACTGATGACGTTGGTGCCGCATCTCTCGCGACTCAATGTGACGCAATGATCTCTGCTTCTGGAATTAATTCTAGGGAAGCCAATAAGATATTATTTGGGGCTATTTTAATAGAAGAAAAAAAAATGTCTAAAATAAAGGATCTTGTAGCCGCAGCAAAATCAAATGCCGGTGGGAAAGACGGTATCAATGCAGTATTGACGACTCTGGCCTTCACATCGGATACAGCCGCAAATAGTTATTATAATTCAACACGCCTAAAACTAGCTGCATTGAATTCTGGTTCTCCGGGGTTGCAAACAATAGCTAGTCTTGTTTCAATGGCTTCTGTATTGAATAGCGTCACAAGTCTTGGTTCAAATATCTCAGACCCCTCTTCAGCTTTGACAGCCATCACCAATTGCAAAGATCTTTCAGGTGGCTGTACCCAAGCTATGCAAGACGCCATTGCCTCGTCGGCCGTTACGCTAGTCACTTCAGCTTGCGCTTCAGCATCTGATGCAAGTTCTACAGATCCAAATAATTTATGTAATAAAGCAAAAGGAATCGCTTGCAATACATCATCTTCTCAAGCTGTTTTAAATTGTCTTAATACTTACGCCAACGCAACTCATTAAGGAAATGGCGAAACAATATGTATTGGACTTCCTGTAAGGGAGAAGGTGGCCGTTACTCCGCTGGCGGCCCCATCTGCGTTTCCGGTTGCTGAAGCAGTATTTAATCCATAAAAAGCTATGGTTGTACCATCTGGAGCCAACGGTGCATTTGGTTTAGTGAAAGATGCAGTATACCTTAGCCCGCTTGAAAAACGGACATCGTCAATGATTCCGGTAAAATTCCAAATATTTCCATGTCCAACGTCAGGCAAAATCATAGCGCAATCCGTGCTTGGAGGAGAGGCATTTCCGGTGGCGACCAGCGCGCCATCGACCCAAAGCTTAATTGTAACGGGACTACCACCTTGGTAGGTCATGGCCACGTGGTACTTGTTTCCAGCTGTGAATTGAAATGTTGAAGAATGGGCCACATCTTGGTTGGAGCCTGTTGAACATCCCGCTGGCGCCGCGAAAACAGAAAGGTGCTGAGTCGCATCGATATAAAGTTGAGTACCACGATTTTCATAAAAGATATTTTTATATGAACTTAAATCCTCTGGCTTAATAAACATTTCAATGGTGAATGACGCCGAAGCATCTATCTTGATTGCCGGACTTATCGTAAAATCTGCCGACTGATTTGATGTTCCAGCAAAAACTAATGCACTGTTTGAGGGAGTTGGCGTCGGAGTTGGTGTCCCCGTGTCCGATGGCGTAGGCGTTGGCGTAGGTGTGCTTCCCGTATTTCCATTTAAACAATTAGCCAGCTTTGAAGAGCTATAAGTATTGGGAATTATAACATCCATAGGGCCACTGATATCCACCACCGTTCGACCAAGTTCGTATAAGTCGGCCAGGGAAACATCGGGGCTTGTTGTTCGTGCGATGAGATCCCCCAACGTGTCTGGATTGGCCGCACAGCCCGATTGAAGCAATCCTAAAACCTGAATGATATTTTGAAAACCTCGGGGAACCTGTAAATCAATAGACGTCGAAGTCCCCGATGCGGGCATGGCCACAAGCTTTGAAGTAATGCCGGGGTACATACATGGGCTTCCACTGTATTTCATAGCAGCAAATAAATAAGGGGGGAACCGGGGATCACGACTTGGAATCTGATCACCGACGACGTTTACCGCAACACAGGTAAACCCCGCAGCCGTTGATGGCGCAGAAAGAAGTGAAAACATATTCGTCGGCGGTGGTCCGTCGATTTGAACTTTTAGCGATCCCGTTTCCGGTTTGTCATGACAAGAAAATACAAATAAAAGTACGATGAGAATGTTTGCAAAATACAGGAAATACCCTATGTTTCTCAACGTCAAAAATCCAAACTTAGTTTAGCCATATATCTTCTACTTTCTTTTGGCGCGTCTTTGGTGCCAATTTCTTCTGAGTAGGTGGCTATATCGAGATTAAATATTCCGATTTCAGCACTTACACCCGCAGTGAGGTAGCCTTCAGAAACTCCGAATCGATAGCCGCCATTGAGCCAACCAAAGGCCTTCCATAAAAGTTCTGCCCCCACATGAAGACATTTCTTAAAACTCGCATAGCGAGATCCCATGTCTCGGCCATCAATCATAAATCGAGGTTTGAAAACAAAAAACTCAGGCAAATCAAATCTTGAGCCCAAATCAAATCGACGCTCAAGATTTGCACCAGTTACAATAGTCGAATCCTTACCCATGAGATGCAAATTTGTTTTGTATCCCATATCTAAAACGTTTCGAACTGCAAAACCTAAAGTGGGCTTTATAATTTGAAAAAATTTGAAAAATCCATCTTCAGGAATATCAAGTGAGTAGAGTGCACCCACATCCGTATCAAAAGTTAAACCTTCTTGAGCGTCTTGGGGCCGCAAAAGATCTTTGCTCGTAGCCAAATCGAAAACACTTAAGTCTTTTTCGAAGTATCCGCGATAGACAATCTTTGGAGCTACACCCACATTAAATGTCTTTTTATCGTTAAGAAACCACGCTTTTCCAAATTGCACCAACGAGTCTTGATAAATTTGTACTCCGACAGTTGTGCCGGCCGTTCCATGAATATCTGCTTCAACACTTAGATCTATGGGCATGATGGCTATACCCCAAGTAGGGCGAACCCAAACAGCGCCAAGACCGACTCGTGAAGCGAAGTGAGCGCCATAGTAATTTCCGAGTGCACTTGTAATGGCTGCGGCGTCACTACCGGCTTTTTCTAAATCATTTTTGAAACTCAAAATAGAAGGGGTCATCATGCCCTGAATTCCCATATTGAGTTGGCCTGATTCAAGTTTACCAAGACCTGCGACGTTATAAAAAAGCGCATTGTAGTCATCAGCCACCGCCGTAAATGCGCCCCCCATTCCCATGACTCGGGTAGAAATTACGGGTTGATGAAGGTATTCGCTTTGGGCTCCGTAAACTTTTGATGATATTGTAACAAAGCAGACCAAAAGACAAAAAGGCAGGCCGATTTTCATTTTCCCCTCCATGGGTAATCGATTTTAATGTTAGCGACAACTTGATGCGTTACGATAGACTAAATTCATGGGCTCTTCATTGACGACGAAAGCTAAAACCTCCATCCTGCCCTTTGTCTTATTTTTTTCTCTGCTTGCAGGAGCCGCAGCTGCAGCTAATACTATCGATCCAAGTCCTGACGTCAATATACCCCATACCGAAAAAGAAACCAGCCCTTCGCAGAGTACAACGCCATTGCAAGACATGGAGGTTACTCAACCGCCTCCCCAAGAATCAGGTGGTTCGTTTTTTTATAAATATGAAAGATCTTTGTCCATTCACATGGGGCCCTACTACTCTGAAATTCCAACCACTTATTGGGTATATGGATTTACCTATCTGTGGCAGTACCCGTTAGATTTTCATCTGGAAACAGGGCTAGATAGCGTCACTTACGGCGAAGGACAAATTTGGACCGTAGCGCGATGGAACTACAGGTATACAAAAAAACTACGCCCTTATTTAGCTGGAGGATTTGGTATTAGACTTGTCCCCTCAAACGGATTGGCCACTTTTTTAGAATCATCTAATGTTTTTGCCCGCTGTTCTTCTGGTCTTGAATATTCCATATCGGGTCCTACTTCACTTCGCCTTGATGTCTTTGGCGCCTATGATTTTGGCGGCCGATCATTTTTGGGTGGGACTCTTGGATTGACTGTAGGAATATAGCACTGCGAATCGGGCTCTGCGTGACGATAATTTATGAATTTTCGAGGCTAGGATAATTTCTCCAAAAGCATATCCACTTGAAGAAATGTATCCTCGGTACTCATGTCATTATTAATTACGAAATTTGCGAGAGATATTTTTTTTTCTAGTGGCCATTGCGAGTCCAAAATCTTCTTAGCTGCCTCCTCTTGAATTTTATCACGATCCATTAACCTTTTAAGCTGCGTGGCCAGCGAACAAGTAACAACTACAATAGCATCAAATTGGCCTCCTAGATTTTTTTCAAAAATAAGTGCTGCATCATAAAAGGCTAAAACAATATTTTTCTCTCTTAAAATTTGAATTTCTCTTTGTCCACACCAATTAATAAGAGGATGGGTAATTCTCTCCAACGTGTACCTGGCACTTTCGTCGTTGAAAATTTTTCGCCTCAAAGAACTTCTATTCAGCTCTTTACCCTCTAGTACTTCAGAGCCAAAAACCTGGACAATGGCCCTTAAGCCATAAGTCCCGGGGAGGACCACTTGTCGGGCCAAAATGTCGGCATCGACAACGGGGATTTTCAGGCTCCGCAAATAATTTGAAACTAAGGTTTTTCCCGTCGCGACACCACCAGTCAATCCTATGAGTTTCATGGTTCAGCTTTTCTCCCATAATGTCGAATAACCCTATTGAAGGGGACTACCATTAGTGTCTGTTAAACCTGAGTTTTTTGGCAAATTTATTCTTTTAGATAAGATAGCTGCTGGCGGCATGGCCGAAGTATATCGCGCTAAGGCACCTGGAGCCGAAGGAATCGGAAAAATCTTAGCAATAAAACGCATTTTGCCCCAGTACACCGCCAATCCCGAATTTATTGAAATGTTTAAAGGCGAGGCTAAAATTGCAGTAAATCTCACCCAAGGAAATATCGGTCAAATCTATGAATTTGGTCTTCAGTCTGACCAATTTTTTCTTCTCATGGAATTCATCGACGGTCGAAACCTTCGACAAATTTTATCTCGTTGCTCAAAAATTCAAAAGGCTTTGACCATCGAGCAATGTGTTTACACAATTGCCCAAGTTTCAAACGGCTTAGACTACGCCCATCGGTGCACCAACAAAAATACAGGGACACATCTTAATATCATTCATCGAGACATGAGCCCCCAAAATATCATGATCAGTTATGAAGGTGAAATTAAGATTATTGATTTTGGAATCGCCAAAGCCGAGAGCAAAATCGAGAACACCCGGGCTGGAACTCTCAAAGGTAAGTTCGGTTACATGAGCCCCGAGCAGGCTGAGGGCATGGAGCTTGATGCACGTACAGATATTTTCTCTTTGGGCATTGTGCTCTGGGAACTTCTCAGTGGTGAAAGACTTTTTGTCGCCAACAATGAAGTCAACACCATTAGAAAGATTCGGGAATGCCAAATTCCTTCTTTAAAGAAAATCAATCCCAATATTCCTGAGGAATTAGAACGGATTTCAATGAAGACCCTAGCTAAGGATCGAAGTCTTCGATACCAAACGGCAGCAGAGTTATATCGGGATTTAAGTCGGTTTTTGTACAAAGTAAATCCAGAGTTCACACAACATGAGCTTTCAGTGTTTATTAAAAATCTATTTAGAGAAGAAATCCTAGAGGACAGAAAAAAAATAACAGAATTTGCCAAAATTGGCTTTCCCGAACCTGAAAGACAAGTAACCGTGTCTCAACTGACACAAACTCAAACTAGGACCGAGCCGAGCGAAGATGAGGTACTTTTGGTTTTGAGCAATTCAGTCCCAGAGATTGAGATGCCCAAGGCTCAGTCTCTAAATAGCTTTAACAAAAAATCTAAAGAGTTTTCTCTAAAATTAGGTTCGCTGGAAATTGTAAAAGAGCCTACTCAGTTAAAAAAACCATTTAACCTGACCCGTCCGGGTATTAGTCCCCTGGGTCACGACTCACCAACAATTACAAGTTCGTACCAAAATCGACACGGGTCCCATGTCATTGCAAAAATGGCCGCCTTCTCAATATTCGTCGCGGGCGTTACGATTTCGTTATTCTTATTTTTTAAGTATCCCGATAAGATCATGGGGCCAACAGTAAACTTTGCTCGAAGCCTTGTTTCTCAACACTTAGATATTGGGTCGGTAACATCTGTGACACCGGCTTTTGAACCGTCCCCTCCAGACAAAGTCAAAACATACATCACCAGTATCCCGGCGGGCGCTCAAATAGAAGTAAATGGAATTCCTGAATCATCGACAACTCCGGCAGAAATTATCGTACCCAACCACAAAGTCATAAAGTTAACCCTTCGTCACGAAGGCTACCTTACCCAACAACACGATTTTGAACCAAAATTTGATGGCGACTCCTTTACCGTCTCGCTGCAAAAATCCATGGTCGCCTACCTCAATATCGACGTTATCCCTAATGACGCCGTCATCTACTTAAATAACGAGAAATTAAACAAGCGTAGCCCAATTCGCAATTATCCCGTGCCCGCCGGAAAGAAAATCATAGTAAAGGCCTTTAATCCCTACCATAATACCTCAGATCAAACCACTGTGGTTTTAAAGCAAGATACGTCCCAAAACGTTAAATTATTTTTAAAGCGGAAAAAATGACCTTGACCAAATGACCCCGTCATAGGGAAATAAGTATTTCGGAGGAAAACGTGATTCAAAGCTCAGGTCGGACAATAACTCAAGTTTTTTTAGATTCAAAAACTAAACCAAGCACTCAGATCGCTTTTCGTTATTCTGATGGAGCAAAATGGAACGACATCGCTTGGCCCGAATATTTTTCTATGAGCCAATCCGTTGCAGCTGGTCTTGCTGCCCACGATGTCAAACGTGGGGATCGAGTGGCCATAATGAGTAATACCCGCTTTCAGTGGGCCGTTACCGATTTAGCTGTTTTAGGAATGGGAAGTGTCACCGTCCCCATCTACCAAAATAATACAAATGAAGACGTCGAATTTATAATCAACAACTCTCAAGCCGCAGCGGTTTTTGTTGAAGACAGTGGCCAACTTCAAAAATTACAAGATCTTCAAGGTAAAATTCCTTCCGTCAAATATGTCATTTCATTCACAAAACTAAAATCGAAAGACCAAGGCGATAAATTTAAAGTTCTCCAATGGGATGAGCTCGTCGAAGAAGGCAAAAAGTATTTAATATCAAAACCTGATTTTTTCGAGCGTGAATGTAAGAAAAATCAATTCAGCGACATGGCCACTATCGTATATACCTCAGGCACAACGGGGCAACCCAAAGGAGTTGTACTCTTACACTCCTGCATTGCCTCTGAATGCGAAGAGCTAAGAACATTACTTGATCTGAATGAAAGAGATTCTACGTTAACATTTTTGCCATTTGCCCATATTTTTGGCCGCGTCGAAATGTGGTGCAATGTCTATATTGGTTGGAAGATGGCATTTGCCGAAAGTATTGATAAAATTGCTGATAACCTTCTCGTGATTAGGCCAACTTTTATGATGGCTGTCCCTCGAATTTTTGAAAAAATTTATTCAAAAATAATGTCCCAAGTTGACGATGGGAGTGACGCAAAGAAAAAAATTTTTCGGTGGGCGGTTTCTGTTGGGGCTAAGGTCAGTGAGGCCAAGAGAAATAAAGAAAACATTCCTCTTCCCCTATTACTTCAATATAAAGCAGCCTACAAACTAGTGTTTGAAAAAATAAATGCCAAACTAGGGGGTAACCTCAAGTTTCTGATAAGTGGCGGTGCCCCCCTATCACAAGAAATTGAAGAGTTCTTTCACGCAGCAGACATTTTGATTTTAGAGGGCTATGGTCTCACTGAGACAACAGCCGCTGTGACTATCAATACCCCCTATAAGTATCGCTTTGGTTCGGTGGGAATTGGCGTGGGAGATGTGAAACTTAAGATTGCCGAAGACGGAGAGATTCTAGTCAGAAGTGCAAAAGTATTTAGAGAATATTTTTTGAATCCCGATGCCACCACCGAGGCGCTTACAGAGGGCTGGTTTCATACGGGCGACATTGGCGAAATTGACACTCAAGGATTTTTGAAAATTACGGACCGAAAAAAAGATCTCATTAAGACGGCAGGGGGTAAAATGATCGCCCCTCAAAAATTAGAAAATGCCCTGAAGACAAATAAATTTATTAGTCAGGTTGTAATCTTTGGCGACAAAATGAAATACCTTGTTGCATTGATTACACTTAATTATGAAGAACTCAGAAAATTTGCAAAAGATAATGGGCTAGAAGAAATAAATCCCGTAGATTTAGTGAAAGATCCAAAAGTTCACGAGCTTGTCAGAGAAATTATTCGAGAGAAAAATTCTACCTTGGCAAGTTATGAGACCATCAAGAACTTTACAATCTTACCCGGCGATTTTAGTATTGAAAGCGGGGAGCTCACACCGTCACTCAAAATAAAACGAAAATATCTCTGCAATAAATACGATGGCGTTATTCAAGAACTCTACCACGGCCATTAGTTAAAATATATTCTAAATGTTCCTGAGACCCAAGGGCCACTTAAATTCGTAGCACGATTGGTACCGTCATAATTTTTTATCTGATTGCCTTTATAATAGGTACCAGTAGGGGTTACAGAGTCCCGATTTGATTTGTAGTTGTCGACAAAAAGATACCGGTATCCCGCATCAAAGCTGAAACCCACTGAATCAAAAAATGCAAATTCTACGCCTGCATATCCTTGGCCCATTAACGCCCATCCAGAACCCTCTTCGATAAAATCAGAAACTCCGACGGAAGCACTAGAAATGGTCACTGTGTTTTTTAAAGTCGTAATGGCATATCCAGCTCCACCGCCGATATAATAATGATACTTAGCTCCTTGCTTAACAAAAAATTCTAAGTTTACCTGGGGAATCACTGCATAGACTTGGCTGGTAATAGTTAGAAGCTTGTTACCGGAAGAATCCGCACCATCTAAGTCTTTGGTCAATGATGGGTAAAATAACTCAACTCCCAACCGTAGAGTAAAATTTCTTGGACTCGTAAATGCAAGTCCCGCTTCGCCGGAGTAGGCCGTGTTCACACCATCGTTGCCATTAAATAAAACCGTGGGTTGAAACCCGGTTTGGTATGCTGTTTTTTGTAGCATCGTCATCCCCAACGATCCTTTCAGATACGTTGAAAGCGATTGTTTGCCGTAATCAAACACTTTGCCATTAGCACTAGAAGCCCAAACGAATCCCAATAGGATAAATATTTGATATTTTTTCATGAGTTATGGACTCTTGGCATCTACAACAATTCGCCCTGGCATCTTTTCATTTACAAGTTCAAACACTTCAACTTCAACAGGCGCTTTTA
Organism: Oligoflexia bacterium; assembly: GCA_023250675.1. Lineage (GTDB taxonomy): Bacteria > Bdellovibrionota > Bdellovibrionia > JABDDW01 > JABDDW01 > JAHFAE01. The sequence goes on from JAHFAE010000011.1 coordinate 49,698, forward strand.
CACTTATCTCGATAGTCAAATTTTTAGAACGTGTATCAAAGAAATAATTGACCTTTGAGAAGTAGGGCGATTTTTTCAGTAGTTGAGTAAACGCCTGACTAGTAATTTTAGCTTCTTCAACATTTTCTAGATCAACGACAATGCGTTTTGGATTTTTTTGAATGGCCACGTGAAAAAATCCAGGTCGATCCACAGGCTTTCCGGTCTTAATGTCTCCGATGTCTAAGACGATTCTTTCAATTTTTGCAGGCTTTGACATGCTATGGCGAATGTCGAGGAGAGCCAGTTCAGATTGGCTGTAGCCTCCAACAAAAACCCCGGTTTCTAAAAATCTACTTTTTTTATCTGAGCCTACCTGTTGAACTGGTACTTCGGCCAATACAGAAATCGTTACGAAAACGCCGACGGCCAACAAAGACATCCAAACTGTCTTTTTCAATTAATGCCCCCGATCTGAAGCTTACCTCACTTCATTATAATACCATCCTACAGAGGCAGGTGTAAGATTATCAAATATAAAATGGAACCCCGATTCTAGGCCCCCATTATCAATCGTTTTAATAAGCAATTGCGAAAGTACTGAAAATTGCTTTTCGCGCCCCAAGAAATAACCAAGTCGAAGAACTCGTTGACGGTCCAGGTCATCTCGTAAGAGGTGACCCAGACTATCGCCTATACCGCTTTGCCCCTGAAACTCTATAAAAATTTCCTTAAAGAGTTTTGGCGGATTGATATCCCTAACTCGCTTGTCTTGAGAGTAGGATTTAGCAGCCCTTGAAAGTTCTTTAAATTCATCAGACCGATTCTCGTAGGTGTCTGAATAAACTGAGACAAGCGACGGCAGTAAATTTTCATCAAAGCTACGAGGGTCATCGAGAAAAAGAATTCTGAAAAATTCTCTCATGGGTTCCATTTGATTCTCATTTAAATTCAAAAGATTTGTAGAGACGCCAAGAATGGCGCCACCTTCGACTTGTGCCCCTTCAATGAGTTTATCTAGTGTGTCATTCCAGGTTTTTGGCCTTTGAACAATTGCCGGTAAGGCTTTTATGAATCCACTTGGTTCCACACCCACTCGGTTAAGGGCCGTCACAAACGCAAAAAGAGTGTCTTTAAATTCTTGATAACCACTATTATTTTTTGAGAGTTCTAATATCTTATCAAGCAAGACTTCCATGGGGACTAAATTGCCCCGACTCGTTTCAAGAGTGAGATGGGCCACCAATTGCCTCAGAGCTACGAAGTCACTTGGTGTAATCAAGTCTATTAGACCAAAAAGACCATTTACAAATGTTTCAAGCCTTCCTTGACTATCAAGACTGGCTAGCCCCATGCCGGCATAGGTAAACAAACCTACATTGTTGGCATGGTCAAAATTAGACATATGACTGAGCTTGGGATCTTTCGTATTTTTGTAGGGATCAGGAGTACTCTTTTTAAGTGCACGATAAAGTTTTTGAA
>JAHFAE010000157.1 GCA_023250675.1 Oligoflexia bacterium
TCCCACAAAACTTGGATTAGTTGGGCAAATGTTTTGGGTGATTTTGCATGAATTCCCCACGCTGACTTTTTGAGTAGCAGTTGTGCCAGAATAGAATGTTGCAGTCGAAGTATTACCCAACATTGCACCCGAACCACCGCACCAATCATAATATGGTTGTGCCCGAGCCATACAAGCAGAAGAACTTGTCAATGTGCCATAATAAATATCACCATGGCCGTCTTCAAGTGTTCCAACATGACTGGGATAATTTGGGCAAGCAGTTAGAGTGATTTTGACGCAACTTCGACAGTTGGATTTTGAATAAAATTTAGAATTGGCTCTAGTAAAGGGTTTGGTGGCGTTAAGGTTTTAATTTGTAAGACGTATGACTACATTCTCAAGTTCTGAGTGCATGATCCGGTTGGGCGGCCTCATCCCAATGGCCCTAAATATATGAGTTGCCCCTTCTCTGAGCTCAGTTCTAATTTTAACTGGCTTGTCTTTTATTGATAGGTTGATAGCCTGAAGCGCACCTAAATCTCTTATTAGTGAAGTAAATGAAAATGATTCCTTTTTAAAATATATTTTTAATTTCTTATAAAGAGCCACTCTCATGCAAAATGCTAAAAAACAAATCATAATATGTGCCCTGATTCGACGATCCTTAAAATGATATATCGGCCCCACCTCAAGTTCCGACTTAAGACTTCTAAACGCTGCCTCTATTTGCCAAAGATCTTTGTACCTCTCAACCACCTGGACACAGGAAAACTTCGTATTTGTCGTGAGTACAAAAATCCCATCGTAGAGCTCATCGGCTTTGATCTTCTCTTCATCTAATGTAGCTAAAGTTTTTGACTCATCAACTTTGATGAACTTTCTAGTGGCGGGATTGCTGATAAGTTGCTTTATGCTCTTTGATGATTTGAGTTTTTCCTTAAGTCTTTCAACATCTCGTTCTCGATGGGCCTTGTCCTTCTCGGCACGCTCCCCATTGTAGCAAACTACAAGTCTCTGGTCTTGGTATGTTACCTCTTTATACTCAAGCTCACTGTTCTTGAGTTTTCTTAAATTAGCTTGAGATAAAACTTTGGCTCTTTCAGTGGCTGATATAGTGCGCATTCGATAGCCTAGGATATATTCAAACCCGCTACTCTCAAGAGCTTGAATATTCTTTTTTGAGATCATTCCGCGATCTCCAACAAGAATAATCTTTGCTAAACCATATTTCTTTTTTAAATCCTCAACTACATTTGAAAAACATTTTACATCGTTGGTGTTGCCACTCCAAACTTCATGACATAGGGGGATTCCTTGCTTTGACATAACAACCCCTACAATAACCTGCTTTAAGTCAGATCTTCTTGCTTTTGAAAAACCTCGGGCCAGTAACTGCTCATCTTCAGGCGCTTCATCAGTCCCGTCATTCTTGTCCCCGTAATATACAAGAGAGGTCGTGTCAAAAAGTACGATGTCTAGCTCCGTGTGAAAAAGATCTCGCATTTGAAAAAACACATCTTTTTCAACCCGGTCTTTTCGATCAATTAAATAATCAAGGGCCCTGTAATACTGGTGTAAATCAAAATTCTTTACCCCTTCAACTTCTTGTTCCCAAAGGTTAAGCTGTCTCTTACTACCGGGTGAAGTTAGTCGATTAAGCATCATGTTAAATAATGCCTCAACCACGTCAAAATCAGTGGCCAATTCGCCTAGATGAGATTTTAAAATATTATCAAATCCCAGTTCTGAAAATAGACGCTTAAAAACTAAAAAAGGCCCAAATTCTTTCCCATAATCTGCTTTTAAATCATCGGCCAGTGAAACCAATTCAAAACCTTGAGTCGCTTTCATTAAGCTCTCAGCCATCATTTGCATCTTGCGTTGGGTCGCTTGGTCATCGGCCCGGCCAAGACTTACGACAACTCGGTTGCGAGGCTTTCCATTAACTCGAACGCATTCTGCAAGCTGAAAGTAAATTCGCTTTGTCCCATCTAAATTTTTGGCCACTGATTTTCGAATAAACATGATTGCTACAATAAATACCTTGAAAACCGTATTTGTAAATAGAAAAATGAAATAAATAACTATAAACGCGTTGCTACATTTTTAGTTGAAAACTGAAAAATCTAACCCCTACTATCGATAAAATCGCTATAAACTGGTTTTCCACTTTTCCACTGTCGAAGTTGCGACAAGAGCCTGAACGGCCTTTCCCCAGTTCTGCACTCCCTGTTCACGCTCCATCTCCGGTTGGCCAAAAAACTTGATGTGTCCTGGTGGAGCATAGTAATCGTTATACATTAAGGAACTCGTCAATCCATGAATGAAAAATTTCGCGCGTTCAGCTAAATCAAGTGTGTCCGGTATCGCATCTGCGTATGTGTAGCCTTGTGGTACTAGGCTAGCTTTGTTAGGTATCACTGTTTGGGGCTCGTCGGTTCCTAGTTCTTGCCAACTTCCAGAGGCACCTGCTTGGACACCCAATAAAAAGAAAACACTAATCGTGAATATTTTGATTGAAAATGACATAACTGCCCCCGAAAGTATGGTGATAAATCTGTACCCACACTCGGTAAGTGTAAGGGGAGCGCCAAGTCGGGATTACTAATCTTTCCATTGAGTTAGTAGGTTTTGACTAAAAGTTCGTCGCTTGTTCCTTAATCGCTTGGGCGTCTAGATTAAAGACTATATTGGGAGAAACTTAGCCAAGCCCCGATTTCAGCTTAGGAAATTGAAAAGTGTTGAAAATTACGATACCTGTAAGAGTAGCGGGTCGGGAGTTCAATGACTTAGGTCAAGACCCTGTTTACTTTTGAGGCGGCCCGGAACGAGCGATGCCCATATCGATGAAGGCCCGCCTATCCAAATAGCGATCGACCCAACTATGCTCCTCAGTCGCCAATGATGAAGTTATTGACCTAGGTCATAAAATGATCTATCATGGCTTCAATGTGGACCGTACAGTGGAAGCGAAGACTTGAGAAACAGCTGAAAGACTTGCCCGAACCAGTTCAGTTGGCGTTTAGAGCCCTGATTTCTGAGGTTCAACGCCTAGGACCGGTGCGCGGAAATTGGAAGAACTACAATAAATTAAGTGCAACTCAGCACCACTGTCATCTTAAGTTCGGTCATCCAACTTATGTCTGTTGCTGGGAAGTGATCGAT
>JAHFAE010000086.1 GCA_023250675.1 Oligoflexia bacterium
TTGAGGCCCGCTGATTCTAGTGCAAAACGAGAGGCCACTAGAGCAAGGTCACTTGTAGCAATAGAAGGGGAAGTAATTCGACGCTCACGAATTCCTGTTCGGTCCACGATCCACTGGTCATTGGTTTCTACAAGTTTTTCAATATCATGATTGGTGAGGATGCGCTCGGGGAGATAGTGACCAGTACCAGAAATTCTAGATTGAATTTCACTCACGGCGCTGCCTCCAAATTTGGTTTCAGAGAACTTATGGCTTTAAGGTCAAGGGCTTCGTTGAGCCTACTCACTAATCCTTCGTGAACATTTTTTTCTGCGCTATGCAAAGCATTTTTAATGGCTGTTGCTGAAGATCTGCCATGGCATATTAAGCTAATTCCACCAACTCCAAGAAGCGGAGCAGCACCATACTCGGCGTAATCAAGTTTCTTTTTTAAGGGTTTTAAAGAATTTCGAGCCATCAAATAGCCAAGCTTCCCAGCCAGACTAGATGAAAAATTTTGTTTGAGTAATTCCATAATAGCTTCGCCTAAGCCTTCAGCAGTTTTTAAAATAACATTGCCAACAAACCCATCGCAGACAACAACATCGTAATCCCCTGAGAAAATATCTCGGCCTTCACAGTATCCAGAATAATTAAGGCCAGAGTATTCTTTTAAAAGCTCGTGGGTGGCGCGGGTGAGTTCGTTGCCTTTGCCTTCTTCTTCGCCATTGCTCATAAGGCCAATTCGAGGTTTGGGTACTCCCTTGATCACTTGAGCGTAGGCGTGACCCATCAAGGCAAAATGAACCAGGTGAATAGGTTTGCAATCTACATTTGCACCCATGTCTAGGCAATAGCAGGGATCTTTTAAACTTGGTACCGGCGTAATAAGAGCCGGGCGTTCTACATCTTTAAGACGTTTCATAAGTAAAACACTAAGAGCCATAAATGCACCCGATGAACCCGCAGACAAACATGCTTGAGCTTCACCTTGAACCGCAAGATCAATGCACTTAAACATACTGGAATCTTTGCGGTTGCGAAGTTGCGATGATGCTTTTTCAGCCATGTCAATAACATCGGGAGCATCGACAATATGAATGCGTTGATGGTTTTTGCCCAACAACGATTTTATCTTTTGTGCTGGACCGGTGAGGATAACCTCGGCGTGAGACTCATTGGTAAAATCAAGGGCACCACGAATGTTGACTTCGGGAGCCAAATCGCCGCCGAAGGCATCCAGTGAAATTTTCACGATCGGATTATGAGCTCATTTTGGGAGTGAAAACTTCTTTTCCTTTATAAAAGCCACAGGAGCAAACGCGATGCGGAAATTTAAGCTCTCCACATTGAGAACATTTGCTCGAATTGGGGCGGACCAGTGCATGATGACTTCGTCTTTTATTTCGCTTTGATTTCGTTGTTTTATCTGCTGGGACACCCATATTAATCTCCTCTAAGACTCTTTAGCTTTTCAAACGGTGAATTTGCCTTTTCAATATTAATAGTGCAATTGCACGTACTTGTATTCAAGTTTGTACCACATTTTACGCAAAGTCCCTTGCAGTTTTCTGAGCAAAGGGGTTTAAACGGGATCTCAATAGCTACTTGTTCATGGATCACTTCTGCTAAATCGATTTCTGATCCTTCTAGAAACTCTAAATCAAATGACCCTTCTAAGTCATTGATTGCGCCTGAAAAATTCTTAATTCCTTCATCAGATTTATAAAAGGCCGTAAGAAAGTTTTTGGAGTAACTTTGGCTAAAGTCTTCAGCACATCGTGAACAAATATTTCTTAATTCCCCTTTAATTTCGCCCTTTAACTTAACCATGGCATTCATAGGCGTTATATGAAGAATGGCATGGTAAACGGGATAGTCCCCTAATATATCAAACAGAACCTGATTAAGTTCGCCAGATTTTTGAGAAAATTCAAAATCTAAGCCTCCCTGGGGGACCTCGTGGAATTTTACGATGGTAGAACTGGTGTTCTTAATCACGTTGGAGTTTTCTCCTCGAATGGCTAAAGCCTTTTAAATAGTCTCAGAGTGTCAAAAAGTCAAGAAATCAAGAGAGTTTAGCAAAGACGTCTATTGCTTTTAAAGATTCAAAAACCCTAAAATCTTGGTTATGAGACGACATCTTTGGGCAATGCATCTAGGGCTTAGTTTGCTTCTTATTACACAAGTTCACGCTTCTGAGATGCTTACTATAACCGTAGAACAGGTAAAGGTTTATAGTCAACCCAGCCCAGATTCTAATGTCATCACAACTCTTTTCAGAGGCGAATCTTTGCCCGTGGCCCCGAAAGAAGAAGGGGGATTTAGAAAGGTACTTCTCGTCAGCGGCTCAAAAAAAGTTCTCGGGTATATAAATTCATCAGATTTAACGGGCAATACGATCAAGCAAGTTCCGCGGGGAACGCCAAGCCCCATGAGCATGTATGAACCCGAAGGTCCGTCCCTTCATAATATTTTTTCAGCGGGAATAACTTTTGGAGGCAACTACCAGTACCAAGGTACTCGCTCCTACAATGACGAGGAAAACGGAAACGCGGCCACCGTAGGAGCTCTAACGGGTTTTAATTACCAAGTCGGTGTATTTTTAAATATTCCAGCCGGTTATAATTTAAAAGTCCATTCCTATGTTCATTACAAGTCAGTATCAGTTACAGGAACGGCCACGTATAGCACGACCACTATTGCAGCAACCCCTACGGACACATTCTTACAAGAGAGTTTTGCGGTGCTTGGAATTATGGCCCAATGGTATCCAACGCAAAGATCCAGCTGGTGGTATGGATTGGGTACTCAATGGGATCATGGACTTTCGGGAACACTAAAATTTGGCGGGTTTAACCCAGTGGCGCTAACCGGTTCGGATCTTCCTAATTTTTTCACCCTCTATGCGGCTAGTGGCGCAGAATTTAAATTATCTCGAAAACTTTTCTTGGTGCCCGATTTTAGATTGGGAGTTCTCGCCAACGCCAAGCCGATTATCATTGAGGGTGATTTGAATATGTCTTTGGTAATTGCGTTTTGATCCAAGAAGAAATCTTAAGACTTACTCCAGAATTTTTTTGAACAAATGCTTTCATACTTTTTTTACGTAATATTATTTGGCTAGGATCAAGATCTAGTTCTTTTAATAAGATATTTCTGATTTGTTCAGAGTTTGTTACCTCCACAGCCAATTTTTCAGATTTAAGAGCTAAGGCCTCCCTATTATTAAAATGGTAGGGCCCAAAAATCGCCAAGGCACCACAAGCTGAAGCCTCCATGACGCTGTGAATTGATTTTTTAAAACTTCCGCCTATAAAGGCGACTTGGGCAAAACGATAGAGGTCAGCTAGAATGCCTACTTGGTCTATTAATATAATGTCAGCACCCGGATTTAGTTCTGAGTACCGTGTGGGTTTGAGACCATGAGCGAGAAGTGATTCTTCGAGAAATCTGAGATGAATATCGGAGGGTTCGTGAGGTGCAATAATGGCTTTTAAGCCCCGGCCTATGGGTTCTTTGAGTGCGGGAATGAGAATTTTTTCATCTTCAGGCCAAGTGCTCCCAGCTACAAATACAGGTCCTCCGTTAAACTCCAATCTTAAGGGTCGATTTTCGCTTACCCTGTAAATCACCTGATCAAATCTCGTGTCACCGTCGACAGTGAAACTTTGATCAGGTGCAAGACGTGTGAAGTTATCCCGATCGCTTTCTGAAACGCATGAAATGGTTGAGAGTTTTTCGACGACGCTGCCATAAAATAGCCGTCCCCAGAAACTGGCATAGCGCCCACTGTGGCTTGGGAGGGTGGCCGAAAACAAGATCGAAGGGATATTTCTTTTCGCCGTCTGCCAAACCATATTGGGCCATGTATCAGTTCTCGCAATAGCAAGGACTTGGGGTTTGTAGTGATCTAAAAATTGATTCCAGTTCCAGGGTGTGTCCCAAGGCATGGGAATATACAGGTCTACGTCTGAAGCCTTTGCTAAAGCTCTGGTCGCACTTGGTGAAAAATAAGTTACAAGTATTTTAAACTTCCCAGATTGTTTTAAAGTTCTCATAACGGGTTTTGCGTACTCAAGTTCACCGCTTGCCACATGAAACCAAATCCATTGAGATTTAGAATCAAATGCCTTTATCCAACTTTTGTTGCGCCTGAGTTTAAATCCCTGATTAACTTTGGAATTAAACCAGGAGAGCAGCCAAAACCCCGACCACACCATGGGATAGATAATAAAAGTATAAAAGACTTCCATTAGCTATGACCTAGAACCGTGGTCAGAGATTTCCAAACAGCATCAGGTTTTATGAGTTTCATACATTTTTGATAAGTGGGGTTAATGCAAACTCCTGATCCATCTTTAGAACAGGGTTGGCACCAGATTTTTGTCTGAAGTCCTTGACTTGATTTTCGATACGGAGAGCCAAAGGGCGTGGGACCTAAAATTGCAACTACGTCTTTATTTAAACTCTCAGCCATATGAAGCAGTCCCGTATCTGCAGCCACCAGGGTTTCACAATTTTTTACTACTGCGGCACTTTCTAAAAGACTTAGCTTACCTTGTAAAGACAACACGCGATCCGAATCAATGACAAGTTCATTGCAAAAGTCATCTTTTGGTCCACCCAAAATAATGACTTGGTAAGAAGAGTTCGAAAGAATCTTTTGAATAAAACTTTTCCAATATTCGAGAGGCCAAGTTTTTTTACGCCATGCAGTGGCCGGTGCAACGGCAATTTTTTTTGCTCCAGTTTGAGGCAAGAGCTCGATTGTTTTATTTATGAGTTCATCGGGTAAATGAATTTCAGACCCCAGGCCATCATTTTGAATCCCCCATTTTTTGAGAGGTTCTAAGTAAGAGTCAATTGAGTGACTATTTTTGAATAAATTGATCTTAAAAAAGAAGAGTAAAAACCTCTTCCATCGGTTTTTGGAGCGTCGCAAGAAATTTGAGGGATTGAGAAAAAAACATAAAATACGAGATCGAATATTATTATGGGCGTCGTAGACATGGGTGTATTGGGCTTTTCTTAATTGCTGAGCGAGATTTATCCAACCTGACAGACCGTTTTGGCGACTAAATGAAATGACCTTGTCGATATAGGGATTATTTGCCACCAATTCTTGATTATCTGAGCGTACGAGCCAGTGAACATGGCCCCCTAGATTCTTTTTGATGTGTCGAGGAACAGCGGAACACTGAATAATATCGCCAATACTGCTCAGGCGAATGATTAATGTAGAATTCACCGCGAAAGAATAGCGCAAATCTTGGGGAATTGGCATCTAGGAATTACCGTACGTTTCCTAAATTTCACCAACAACTCTCTGCCCAGGCCGCCGAGGTGTCGTTGCGGCAGCGGGGCGCCTTCAACATTACGCATTATGAATTAGTTTCGTGAGTTTTTTTGTCAATAGTGGTAAGTAGTTACCATCCATGACTAATGTGACTGATTATAAGTCAAGCGGGGTTGACGTCCAGGTTGGCGATCGCCTTGTAGAATGGATAAAGTCCCAGCCCAGCAGTGGCCCTTTTGAAAACGTAATCGGCGGCGTGGGCGGCTTTTCAGCACTATTTAGATTAGACCTCAATAAATATAAAAAACCCATCCTTGTATCGTGTACTGATGGCGTTGGCACGAAAGTCAAATTGGCGGTGGAACTGGGCCGCATCGAAAACACTGGTATTGACCTCGTGGCTATGTGCGTGAACGACCTTATTACTTGTGGCGCTGATCCCTTATTTTTTCTTGATTATTACGCCTCGGGCAAACTTGAACTCTCCCAAGCTCAAGCCCTATTAAGAGGTGTGATGGATGGCCTAAAGCAAAGTGACTGTACTTTAATAGGCGGCGAGACGGCGGAGATGCCCGGCGTCTATAAAAATGGCGACTACGATTGCGCAGGATTTTGTGTGGGAGTCGTTGATGAAGACAAAATCATTGACGGTAAAAGTTTGACCGTGGGAGACGTGGCTGTTGGAATTTCTTCAAGTGGGTACCATTCAAATGGCTATTCTCTTATCAGAAAACTTTTTGAGAATGATGCTAAAGAATTTGCAGAAATGCTTATGGCGCCCACGAGAATTTATGTAAAACTCGTGCAGCAGCTAAAAAGTTTAATTCAAATTAAAGCCATGGCTCACATTACTGGCGGAGGGATTACGGGCAACGTCCCTCGGGTTATGCCACCAAATACGGCGTTAAAGATCCAAAAGTGGCCCTGGCCAGATAGTTTTGCCGAAATTCAAAAACGAAGTGGCTTAAATCCTGCGCAAATGCTTGAGACATTTAATTGCGGAATGGGATTTGTGATTTTTGTTAAACCAGAAGATATTCAAACCATAATTCTTGAGTCCAAAAAATGGGGATGGGCAGCTATGAAAATAGGTACAGTGATGACACATAAGGGTGAGCCCGAGGTAATACTGTGAGAGTAAAGTGGGGGGTGCTTATCTCTGGAAACGGAAGCACTCTTCAATCCATTCTTGATTGCCAGGACATTTTAGATGTCACAGTTGTTATCTCGTCTCGAGCCAGCGCCTACGGTCTTGCCAGGGCAAGGCGAGCGGGAGTTCCTACTGAAATCGTTCCAAAATTTGAAAATAAGAAAGACGCTGAAGAATGGATTTGTCAAACTTTAGAAAAATATCGAGTGCATTACATTTTTCTAGCAGGATTTATGAGAATTGTTTCAGGGCAGCTGATAAACAAATACAAGGGAAAAATCTTTAACATTCATCCTTCTTTGTTGCCCAAATACAAAGGGATAAATGGGTTTGAACAGGCACTAGAAGCCGGCGATGACGATGCCGGAGTGACAGTCCACCGTGTTGCGCTTGAAGTAGACTCTGGAGAAAATATCTTGCAGAATAGGTTTAAGATTCCATTTCACAGAGATAAAGATTTAAGCCAACTTTGGTTACATATTAATGAGAAAAGAGCATTAATTGAAAGTATGCGGAAGATTTCATGCCAGAAATAACTGACGCCGTCATATTGGGTTCGGGGTTGCGCGGGCTTTGGCTCTCTGGACAACTTGTGGATTTAGGATGGAAGGTGAAATGGATTGAAATACTCCCTAAATCAACTTGTAAATTGGATGATTTTATTTATGATGATTTACCGTGGCAAGTGGGCCCTGCTTATCGCCAATCAAAACTTGTCCAAAAAGTAAATTCTTTTGTCGATAGTGTCATAAGGCCACAGTCCCAAGAAGTCGCAGTGCAAGTTTTAACAAAATCGGGACCATTGGAAATGTCGGGAAGCGCCTCGCATCGTTCTTTGATAAAATTTTTTGGACAAGATGCCTTAAAAATCGAAGAGTTACTTAATACTATTCCCAACCACGATAAGCGGTTACTCAATTTTCATGCAAAAAAGGTTTTTACATTGCCCTCGAGTCGCCGATGGATTCTAGAATGGATCGGTGGATTACGACGACCTCGGTTAGTTACATCCAAAGAGTGGTTTTCAGAATTGGGTGGGGAATACTTAGATCCTAAACAAGAATACTGGGTTATTACAGATAGTTCAAAAGAAATTCTAGAGCGAGGAATTCAGTGGGCTTTAAATTGTGGTGTGGAGATAAAACGTGGCGCCACACTTATAGACGTAGGAATTCAGAAACGAAAGATCACAGGAGTAGAGATTTCTGGTGGCCAAGGTTTTATCCATTGTCGCCACACCATTTTTTCTTGTTCCCAAAAAGTGCTGAAGACAATTAATCCTGCCCTCAATTTAGATGAAGAAAAACTGATTTGGGTAAGGTGCGGATTTAAGGTGAAAAAAAGTTTAAGGCCCACGGGCCTTATGGATTTTTCGTCATATGTTTTAGATCCTCATATGCCCTTGACGGGGTCAAATTTCGGACTTCTCAAATGGAATTCTAAATTCAGTGAATCCGACACCCTGACAGTTTGGCTGCGTTTACCCCGTGAAGAGCTGGGCCGGCCAGGACGTACTCGAATTTTGACTCAAGAAATCGTTGAAAACCTAAAAACATTTTTCCCTTATTTTGAAAGAGATTTGGTGGTGGCGATTTCTATTGATGACTTTCCCCAGATTACTTCAGATAATTTGGGCATCGTTTATGCGAAATCCGCGGTACCAAACGGTAAAACGCGAAAATTTCCTAATCTTTGGTTAGCGGGGCCAGAATTTGACAGGGGCTTTGAGTTGTTATCTCAATTGGCAACAGAAAATAGAACTCTTGAAACACTAGAACAGGTAAAGGCAAAGGAGCAGCGTCGTGATCGAGCGCTACACTCTCCCCGAAATGGGCGAGATATGGTCAACGCATAGCAGGTTTCAAAGACTTTTAGACGTAGAAAAGGCCGTGGCGAAAGTCCAGGGGGCCATGGGTCTTATTCCTGAACCCGCCGCCCATGCTATTTTGGCATCGGCAGGATTTGACGTTAAACAAATTTCAGAAATAGAAAAAACGACAAAGCATGACGTAATCGCCTTTGTCACCTCAGTTTGCGAAACGGTGAATTCTAGAAACTCTAAGGAATTTGGCAAGTATGTGCATTTTGGCCTGACTTCATCTGATGTCTTAGATACAGCATTGTCACTGCAAATTCGTGATGCCTATCAGATTTTGCAGATGCGTCTTTCTGAATTAGATACAACGTTGGCCGATCTAGTCGTCAAACATGCCGACACGATTTGTGTAGGAAGAACCCATGGAATTCACGCCGAGCCAACCACATGGGGATTAAAGTTAGCTGGTTATTTGGCTGAACTCAAGCGTAACAGAGTGAGAATTCAAAGGGCTTGCGAACAAGTCGCGGTAGTAAAACTCAGCGGAGCTGTTGGCACTTATTCTTTAATGAGCGAAGAAGTTGAAGCAGCGGTAGCTAAAGAACTCAAACTGCCCTCAGAGACCGTTGCAACCCAAGTCATTCCAAGAGATCGCCATGCCGAGGTGTTCTCAAGCCTTGCGATATTAGGTGGAGGATTAGAGCGATTAGCCACGGAGCTAAGACACCTGCAAAGAACAGAAGTGGGTGAGATCGAAGAAGCCTTTAGCACGGGTCAAAAAGGCAGCAGTGCCATGCCCCATAAGAAAAATCCCATTGGTTCTGAAAATATCACGGGGCTGGCTAGACTATTACGAGGTTATCTCTTATGCAGCATGGAAGATATTGCACTATGGCACGAGAGAGACATCAGTCATTCCTCAGTGGAGAGAGTTATTTTTCCTGATGCGTTTATCGTCGCCGATTATGCTGTTTATCGAACAAACCAAATATTGGTGAACCTCAAGGTTAATCCTGCCAAGATGAAAACGAATTTAGATTTAACTCAAGGGCAAGTCTTTAGTTCCCATGTTTTGCTCGAACTCATCAAAAAAGGCCTAACGCGAGAAGATGCCTATCATTTGATTCAAAAAAATTCTCATGAATTAAAAAATGGTCAAAGCCTCAAAGAGGCATTGATGAACGATTCAAATATTAATGAATTGCTTTCAGAAAAAGAGTTTTCTGATATTTTCTCGGGTAAATCTCATTTGAAATCAATTCAAAAGATAATAGAGAGGGTGGTTAAATGACAGAAACAAAAAAAGACCTTCTCTATGAGGGTAAAGCAAAGAAAGTTTATGCCACGACAAAACCTGATCAACTCATTCAAGAATTTAAAGATAGTCTCACAGCTTTTAATGCACAAAAAAAGGGATCATTTAAAGGCAAAGGCACGGTGAACCTCAAAATCACAACGTGCATATTTAATTATTTGGCTAAAATGGGTGTGAATAGTCATTATTTAAAAACTATCGACGATCAAAATATTTTAGTAGAAAAACTAAACATGATTCCCCTTGAAGTAGTCGTACGAAATTTCGCGGCAGGGTCCATGAGTACGAGATTGGGAATCACTGAAGGAACACTTTTGAGTAAACCCATTGTTGAATTCTACTTAAAAAAAGATGAGCTCGGTGACCCACTCATTACCGATGATCATGTGGTGATGCTTAAAGTCGCTACAGTGGCAGAAATCGATCATCTCAAGAGTTGCGCTTTAAAGATCAACATAGCACTTAAAAAAATGTTTTCGGATATTGGTATAGATCTTATCGATTTTAAAATCGAATTTGGAAAGAACAAAAAGGGTGAAATAGTATTAGCAGACGAGATAAGCCCTGATTCTTGTAGGCTCTGGGATAAAGCAACGGGGGAAAAGTTAGATAAGGATCGCTTTAGAAGAGACTTAGGAAAAGTGGAAGAGAGTTACCATTTGGTTTGTGACAAAATTTTAAAGGTATGGGGGAAACATTGAAAGTCGCCGTCAAAATCATGCCAAGACCAGAAGCATTAGATCCACAAGGCAGAGCTGTTCATGGGGCTCTTAAAAAACTCGGATTCACTGTGGATGATTGCCGAGTGGGAAAAATTGTCATTTTAGAGATAAATGAAGATGTGGCCGCCAGTGCCATCTTGAAAGCTCAGCAGATGGCGGAGAAGTTACTTTATAATCCACTTATTGAAACTTTTGAGGTGTACGCTCTTTGAAACCAATTGGGGTTTTGAGATTTTTAGGAACAAATTGCGATGCCGATGTGATTTGGGCCCTCAACGAACTAAAAGCACCAAACAAGTATATTTGGTGGGCAGATCATTTTGATGAAGCCGACTACTCAGGTTTTGTTTTGCCCGGCGGGTTTAGCTATGGGGATTATTTACGGGTGGGGGCTTTGGCAGCTCGAACACCTGCCATGGAAGACATTCAAATAGCCGCAAAAAAAGGAAAATCCATTTTGGGGATTTGCAATGGATTTCAGATTCTCTGTGAGGCGGGTCTGTTACCCGGTGCACTGACAAAAAACAGTTCTCTCAAATTTCAAGATCAGTGGGTCTCCGTGGTGCCAAAAAACATGGGCTCCCATTGGACAAGAATGAATTCTATCATGCGATTACCCATAGCACATTCAATGGGAAGATATATCGCCGACGAAAGTACTCTAAAAAGTCTATCGGACAACCGTCAAATTTGGCTTGAGTATAAGGATAACCCCAATGGCAGCATGAAAAATATCGCAGGAATTTGTAACGCTAAAGGAAACGTCGCAGCCCTTATGCCCCATCCCGAACGGGCCATGGCCGATTGGATGGGAAGTCATGACGGAAAACTTATTTTTGAGGTTCTACAGTGGAATCGTTAGATCATAAATTAAAACATTACCGACTCACAAAGAGCGAATATGAGAAAATGAAGGTCTATTTGAATCACGAGCCTAATAATATTGAGTGGGCTGTGTATTCTGCCCTTTGGAGCGAGCACTGTTCTTATAAAAGTAGCAAAGTTCATTTACGAAAGCTTTTTACCAAACATCCGCGGGTTGTCCAAGGCCCCGGAGAAAATGCAGGTGTCATTGACTTAGGGCAAGGCGAAAGAGTGGCTTTTAAAATGGAAAGCCACAATCACCCAAGTTTTATCGAACCTACTCAAGGGGCTGCCACCGGTGTGGGTGGAATACTCAGAGATATTTTTACCATGGGTGCTAGACCCATTGCTTCTATGGATTATCTTTGTTTTGGTGCCCCAGATCATCAATCCACGCCAAAATTTTTAAGCGGTGTGGTGACTGGGATTGGCGGCTATGGCAATTGCGTCGGAGTTCCCACTATTAATGGTCAGACGTCTTTTCATACAAAATACAACGATAATATTTTGGTCAATGCGTTTAGCATTGGCTTATTTAGACCGAGCCAGGAAGTCTTTTACGGCCGTGCTACGGGAAAGGGAAACCTTATCGTTTATGTAGGAGCTTTGACGGGTCGAGATGGCGTACACGGGGCTGCCATGGCCAGCGAGAGTTTTGATTCAGATATTGAAAAGAAAAAGCCCAATGTACAAATCGGCGATCCCTTCTTTGAGAAATTACTCATTGAAGCATGTCTAGAAGTGATGGAAGAAAAACTTATCGTAGGCATTCAAGATATGGGGGCCGCTGGCCTTACGAGTTCTACTTTTGAAATGGCATCTCGGGCTAAGAGTGGGCTCAAGATTGATCTTAAAAAAGTTCCTCTTCGAGAACCGGATATTTCGCCAGAAGAGATTTTGTTGTCTGAAAGCCAAGAGCGTATGGTCTTAATCGTTGAACCGACGAAACTCTCTAAAGTTCAAGACGTCTTTAATCGGTGGGATCTTTCGTGCACCGTTATTGGCGAGATTGCCGACGGAGAATTTGTAGAACTTTACTGGGGTAAAGAGTGTTTGGCTAAAATGTCCCATGTTTCTTTAGTAGAAAATGCACCGGTCTATGAAAGACCCTTTGAAATTCCTGCGAGACCTAATCCCGTCGAAATAAGTTCAGATGAATTAGAAACCTATGAAAAAGTGCTCATTAATTTTTTGTCAAAAGTGGAGATGGGTTCTCGAAGTTGGATTGCTAATCAATACGACCAAAGAGTGGGGGCCAAGACTGTTTCTGGGTGTGAAGATGGTGTGGGCCTATTACGCCTTCCTGATTCTAAAAGGGTTATAGGAATAGCACTTGGGTGTAGACCCCTTTTGATGGACTGGGATGTTCATGCGGGAGCCTCTGACGCCATCATAATGCCCGTCTTACAACTAGCAGCCCATGGTGTGAAAGCATCAGCAGTCACCGATTGCTTAAATTTTGGCAACCCTGAGAAAAAAGAAATCATGGGCCAAGTGGTGGCGACTATCCGTGCCATGAA
>JAHFAE010000158.1 GCA_023250675.1 Oligoflexia bacterium
AAATGCATGACCGATGCCGGGGTGCCAATTGGCAGTACTTGTCCTACTTTAAAAGAAATTTCCGATTCTATCGGTCAGGCTCTCGATAATTTCTACAATGGCAAGCCTCGTATCGCCCTTAAAAACCTTGAGGCCTTGCAAAATCATATTAACGCTTGTTTACAATAGTAATAATTTGAGTTCAATGAGCGCCAACCCCATTAGGGATTACCTCGAGACATACTGGATCCTTCGCGCTTAGCAAAAATGCATTCCACCTATCGTTATAGAATAGTCATTGGCCCAAGCTATAGGGCCGATCAGTGGGCTTTACTGGAACAGTCGCCGCGTACCCCTTCAGAGCTTGCAAAACTCTCGTATTCATCATTTGGGTCGGCATGGCAAGCCAAGAAAGATTTTGAACTCCTAAATAAGGTCTTATGAGCTTGGGTTGATGGGCACTTCTTCAAGAGGAGCTACACTTACTTGTAAGAGGCTTTAGTTCTCCAATTACTTTGTTGCCCGCATTTGCTGTACTTTTAATTCCGCCACCGGTAGTAAAAATATTCGATTTTGTGACATGACCGCCCGTCGTGGATTCCATAATTAGTAAACAAGTAATATAACAGCTTTCGACTTGGTTTGATCAAATACTAACCATCGGCCAGATTCATATCCTGTTTTATGATAGAAAAGTGGAAGCCTTTTCTTTCTGTAATCCTCATACTTGGAGGCAGATATTTCTTCCGGAACAAATTCCTCAATAGCCTGAGTCTCATTTACGCTCTTGTAAGGCGGCAATTCGTCAGAAGTCTTCCTAGAGCGATTTCCTGTAGCCTCTACCAATTCTTCTGCGACTGCATCCAATCCAGGGTCATCCCATTGAATGGCTGTGTGGTTCTTGAATGACTCAGAATATTTGTAAAGTTCTCTTCCCACTTTATCTGTTATAAATATTGAATAGACGGCTTCATAACAAGGCATGCCCTTTACGGATACCGTTAACGTACTTTTGTTATTTGGGGAGGGTGATCCAAATAGCAGCTTTTCAGTTTTATGGTAGTCGCAGTTGGGGAACCGACCCTCTACTTTGGCCACTTTTTCTTTTGGTTCAATATCGTGTGAATTGCTTTCGTTCATTTTTTCTAATTTTGAGGATTCTTTATTTTTTTCATCAGCATTTGCTATTAAACAAATAATAATTATCGCAAAAAAACAGAAGATTATCTCCGAATAATTTTTTATTTTAGCCTCCCATAACCCGACAATTAAATCTTATTTATCAAGTATACTACATAGTAAAAAATTTTTTAACCTACCAGGAAACCTTTTTTAGGAACACTTTTCAGAAAGTTGAAATCTAGTCACAAATTTAATGCAGACCGAGACAAGAGATTTGACGTGTAATCTTCACAGAAATTCAGGAATTGCCAACACTCCGAGGCAAACGTGACGGGACGACATAAATAAGTGTGCATTGTTAGTGCAAGTAGTTTTGTGTAATTTCAAGCGGGTAAGCTCCCAGTTTTTCGTTTCTAATCTGTGTTAATGCATACATTGCTCTTTCTGCTGAATCCTTGTTTGGCAACATCTCCATACTACGCAGTCTTCGTCGAAACTCTTTGAACTGCCTTTCAATATGGTTGCTGGTTCTTAGGGCACGATGATGTTCCTTGGGGCATTTAAAATAGAGTAGCAACCGCTCCAGATCTCGCTCTAAGCATTTCACAGCTTGTGGGTATATTGGTCTCCATTTTTTTTGCCATTTCCAGATTAACGTTACAGCCTTTTCTTTCTTCGTAATTGCGTCCTTGCCAAACAGTGGCTGCAAACCTTTTTTCACTTCTTCTTGGTCTACCTTCTTCACATAATTCAAAATATTTCTCATCTTATGGGCCCAACATAGTTGATGATCAGCATCAGGGTGAACCAAATCAATTGCATTGCCAAGACCTTTGCAGCCATCAGACACAATGAGTTTAAGATTCTTACCCTTAAATCCCCGAACTATGAGCTGGGTCAAAAACTTCTGCCAATTGACCTCGCTTTCACTCTGAGAAAGGCTGTAGTCAATGATCTCACGACTGCCATCTGACTTCACACCATAAGCTACAAGCACTAGCCGACGCTTTTTACCTAGGCTTCTGTTTTTTATCCAAACCCCATCAAGTAATAAGTAAATATAATCATCTGACAACGGTCGCTTATGCCACAGACTTGCCTGTACATCCCATTTCTTAGTCAATCGGGTCACAACTGACGAGGCCACATGAACACCAGTTAACTGATGGACAACATGGGTCATGTCTCTGGTTGAGATTCCTCGCCAGAAACATTCCGTGATCAATTTATTAATGTTTTTTTGACGACGTTCATATTTCTCAAATACTGATGGAGTAAATCCACCGACTCGTGGCCGTGGCACTCTGAGATCTTCAATCAAACCCAGCACGGTTTGCAACGTTCTTTGGTAAAATCCGTTACGCTGATTCTTGCGTTGTTCGTCTCGGTCGTAGGAAGGTACGCATATCAAATTCTCTTCAAATTCAGTCAGCATACAATCTTCCAAAACCCCTTTGAACCACACCTTGAAGTTAAACTCATAAACCCGATCCACTGTGGCTTCCTGAATCTCAAAATATGCTTCCTTAAGCTGCTTTTCTATGCGCTTTGTGTTACTCAATCCCATGGTAATTTCTCCTTTTGCTTGGTAGCTAAGGAGCTTTACCCTTAAGCCCTTATCTTTCAATAGATAGGGGCTTTTTGCCTTTTACACATAAATCATTACACCACCCTAGCAAAGCTTCCCATTGAATTTGGTCAGATTTCCATCTAGAATACCTCGTAGTTTGACGCCTTGTTTTGCCGGAGGACCCATGCCTAGAAATCTTCTCATGTCATTTTTACTTTTAGTTATATCATTAAGTCTTTGGGCAACGACCATTCCACCAATCCCGGTGGTCACGGCACGACAAGCGCAACTCACCGATCTTTCTGAAACCCTCACCTACCCGGCTCGTACTGAATCTAAAGTCAACGCCCTCATTTATGCCGAAGGTGATGGTGTCATTTCAAAAATAAATTTCCCACTGGGATCTGGTGTTCGCCGTGGCCAAAGAGTGGCAGTGATCAAACACACAGACCCAATTTATCAATTTGCCCCG
>JAHFAE010000159.1 GCA_023250675.1 Oligoflexia bacterium
ACTTGACCTTTTTCAACAGCTACAGATTGGCCAGCTCCTGCCTGTAAATTTTGCGCATTTGCTTCTGTTTTGCTCAACGCCACCAATACTGCCACTGTCATCAACTTTAATACCCTTGATTTCATTTTCAAATACCTCGTTAAAAAGTTGAACGGAAAGTATCTGATTGTGGACTTTATGATAATATGCAAAGATGTATAATTACTTTTGCGTATAAAGCAAAGATGAGATGGATGTCTATTCAGGGATAAAATATTTCTTAAGAGTTGTTGAAACAGAAAGTTTCTCTGTTTGTGCAAGGGAATATGGTGTCACCCCCTCTTCAATAACGAGGACCATTTCGGCCTTGGAGGATCATTTGGGAATTCCCCTTCTCCACCGCACCACCAGACGTGTGGTACCAACGGAGGCGGGTCGAAATTACTTTCCTCGGGCAAAAAGAGTGATAGGCGAATTGGAAGAAGCCCATCTTGATATTTCAAGCCTAACCGACAAACCCAAAGGTACCCTTAAGATCACGGCTCCCGTGGCCTTGGGCCAATCTCGACTGGCTCCTCAAATACCTAAGTTTTTGGCCAAGTACCCGGAGCTGGATGTTGAAATGGCGTTTGATGATGAGTATGTCGATCTTTTGAAAGAATCTATCGATGTGGGAATACGAGTCGGTTTGCCTAAAGACAGCACTCTCCGCGTGAGAAAATTAGAAGATTACCGTCGAACCCTTTGTGCTAGTCCCATTTATTTATCTCAAAGGGGAACTCCAAAGATCTCTAAGGATCTAATCGAACATGACTGCCTTACTTTTAATTTTGGTCCAGGCAGTCGCGCTTGGTACTACAAATCAGGGTCAAAGGCCACAGAGGTTAACGTCAGAGGTCCCCTTCATGTAAATAGTTTGGATGCCCTTTTGGCATCGGCTAAAAAAGGACATGGCATCACCTTATTGCCCCGTTGGAGTGTCATTAAAGATATTCGTGCGGGCAACTTAGTTGAAATTCTGCCTGACACTGTTTTTAATATTTCACCTGATTTTGCAGAGTCGGTTTATGCCGTTTACGTGGGCCAAAAACCTTCTGCGAAAGTTCGCGCCTTTATCGATTTTATTTTGGAAGAATTTAGGAGATGACTTGCCTCTAAAACTGACACTTGCAAAAACCAAAGCAAGTCATGATTTTTTTTGGTAGGTTGCTCCTTATCAAAATCTTGATAGCCAATTTCGAGTTTGAAAACATTTGTTAGGTATCAAAACCAAAAATTTTCTTAGAATACTTTTCAAGGGCATCGATCACAGATTGATGAATTCTCGGATAATAGCTTTGAGCATAAAAATGCAGATAGATGGGGATTTTCAGAACTGTATGGGGATTTACAATATTTAGATCCTTATGGTCCCTGATAAGATGCTTGGGTAAAACCGAATAGCCCAAACCCTTCTTAACTCCATCAAGTAGCCCATAGACCTCGTCAAGATACATTCGATTGAGATTCAAAGATTTCTTGCCCAATAATTTTAGGTATCGCAGAGTCGTCTCGTCGTCTTCGTCGTGATCAAGATATACTTCGCGGGGCGCATACTTTTTAGACTTAACCAAGACATTTTCTTCATAACCCAATAAGACATGAGAGAGGTCTTCACGGTCAATTTTGGAATCAACCACGATATAGTCCAATTCAGAGCTCCTTAGCATTTCTGGCAAATCTCTTAGTTCTCTGGCCATTATATTTAGCTTAAGAGTTGGATCGCCGTGAACTAAATTTGCCAGAGCCGGTATAAGCAATGACCTGGTTATAGAAGAAAATCCACCAACACGAATTACTTTTCTTTGTCTATTTGAGGAATTAATTTGAGCTAATGTTTCATTTTCAAGAGTATTCTTTGTTTGGCAATATCTGAGAAGTTTAAACGCTTCTTCAGTAAGCTGAAGTTTTGCCCGGTCCCGAATAAAAAGAGTTATTCCTAACTCCTCTTCAAGATTAATGACTCTTTGAGAAAGCGCTGATTGAGTGACGTGAAGTCTCTCAGCGGCCCTGGAAAAACTAAGCTCTTGGGCGACCATGTGAAAAGCATCAAGTTGGTGTGATGATAACGCCATAATATCTATTAGATATATCGATTCTATTATTAAAACAATTAATTTTTATTTTTTAGTGAATTCCGCTAAACACCTTCAAGTTAAATTTTTTATTGTAAGGAGTATAAAATGAAAACTTTATTAATCGTCGCCATGGTCACAATGGGTCTCTCCTCTTTTGGCCATGCTCATTCTTTAACCAAACTGACGTGCCACGATCAGAAAGCTGATGTGTGGTTTAGTGCTTACTTTGCGGGAGGCCTGAACTCAGAAGGCCAAGGGCCAGCAAAGGTTTTTCTAGGGAATAAGCAGACTGTCTATAAAGGCGAGTATTCGGCAAAAACCATAACCGAAATGACACGACTTAAAGGCTACACCAAACTCAATATCAGTGTTTCAAATCAACAGTTGGATGGCTCGAAACTGTTTCTCAATATTAATTTGACTGGGATGCCAACCTACGCAAATTTCTTTGGATATGCAGAAATAAGTAATTCGGCAAATTCTACAGTCGGTGGGTTATTTCTGAGTTGCAGTTCTCTATAGGAATTGCCATTCAAGGCAAGCCCCTCTTAGTGGAGCAGGAGCTTGCCAAATTTGGAGCTAACGACCTCGTGCGGTTGCTCAGTCGAATTTCATTTTCCCCGGCGCCGGTAGTGATTTTTAGCTTATCAATGAGCCGGTGTCTTCACATTCTTTGTGCCACTTCGATTTGATTCATTACCAGCATTGTCGATGGCTGAAACTGCGTAAGAATAATTGGTGTTAGCTTTGAGCCCCGTATCAGTGAAGGTCAGTGACGTGGTTTGAGTGACGAATACTCCATCACGATAAACGCGGTAGGCCCCAAGCCCAGATCCACCGGTATCAGTAGACGCGTGCCAACTTAAGACAACTACCGTGGCTCCAGAAGTTTTTGTAGTCAGCCCACTGGGGACACTGGGCGCTTTGGTGTCGGTTGACTGGGGATTCGGTGTCGGTGTCGGTGTTGGTGTTGGTGTTGGTGTTGGTGTTGGTGTAGGCGTTGGCGTTGGCGTTGGCGTTGGCGTTGGCG
>JAHFAE010000012.1 GCA_023250675.1 Oligoflexia bacterium
TTTGCCAAGACCTCGGCACCAGGGCGATCTGATTTGTTGACGACAAAAATATCTGCAATTTCTAAGATTCCAGCTTTCATCGTTTGAACCACGTCACCACTCTCGGGAACCAAGATGACGGCCGTCGCGTGGGCAAGATTCATAATTTGCAATTCAGTTTGCCCAACACCGACTGTTTCAATAATGATAATATCGAATCTACAATATTCTAATATTCTTACCATGGCCCCAGTGGCCCCACTTAACCCACCAATTCCACCTCGAGACCCGATACTTCGAATAAAAATATTTTTGTCCCCAGCATGGTCCCCCATTCTAATTCGATCTCCGAGAAGCGCACCGCCAGAAAAGGGCGAAGAGGGATCTACGGCTAACACGGCAACTTTATGCCCGGCTTTTTTAAAATGAGAAATAAGGAGGTTGATCAAAGTACTCTTGCCGGCACCGGGAGGACCTGTAATTCCTAGTCGCGTAGCTGATTTTTTTAGCTTTAGTTTTTTAAGAAGAGGAAGTGCCGTAAGAATATCCCCTTCAACGTGGGTAAGAAGTCTGCCTAGAGACTGAACATCTCCATCTACTGCGGCCTTCAATAAAACGTCTTTTGATATGCGCTTAGTGTCTCCGGCCATAGCAAATAATTTAAATGTAAACCCCTGATTTGTAACGCTTTTTCCTAGGCACATTGTATCTTGTAAGATCTTTAGTCAAAGGGATCGACGACATGCTCCCAGCTAGATTAGTTATTTTCTTTAATTTTCAATGAGTTAGATCATTGGGGATTTTGGCATTGTCTGTGTAATTGTGCTTGGACATGAGCGAGGAATCCGTAAGAAAAATCGCAATTATAATTATCGTCATTGCCTTGGGTGGTAAGATATTGGCGGGTTTGATCACTAGACTTATTGAATCCCCTACAAATCGCATCGCTCAAAACTTATCTATAGAGAAATTTCTCAATAATCAATTGAAGATGGGGGAAACAAATAAGAGGGAAAAAGCTGAAAAACAAAAAACAAAAAAAATTCCCACTTCTTTATTTGTTTCTTCACAAAAAATACCATTTTCTGTGGCTGCTGTGACTAAGAATGAAGAAATAAGTAAAATTCAAATTGCAAAAGCAGACACTGAGAAAAAGAAAGAAGAAACCAAAAAAGAAAAAGAGCGAAGAAAAAAACGTAAGAAAAAACTTGAAGAATTGACCGACAAGAAAAAAGAAGTTAAATCCATCCCACAATTTAAAGTGTCATTCAAACCCATAACAAAAGATTCTGTAATTACGTCGCCTGGTGGATCTATCAATAATATTCCAAAAGTTGAAACAACAACACCACTACCGATGACACCGCAAAGTATTACCCCGACGACTGTCCCTCGCAAAACAGTCAATATCGAAGCCCTCACTGATGCGTTGGTCAATAGGCCTTCACCATCTACTTACAAGACATTCATGGATTACTTTCAAGCTAAAATGATATCGCCATCCCAGTTTTATAAAATCTTAGCCCAAATGCAAAAGAGCAAGTTTCTTGATTCGAGAAAATATGCGGTAATGGCTGCAGAAACTATAAACAGGCCAGAGTCCTTTCACGTTCTTGTTCAAGCCATTCATTCTGAAAATGAAGATCCAAATGTTAGACAAGAGGCTCAAAAAGGGCTAGAGAGTTACGCAAGGATTGAAGATTTGCCCATCCTTCACACTGAACTTAAATCAGGCGATGCCGATTCACAGTTAGCAGCCGCCACATTGATGAATCTGATCATGAGTCAATACGAGACAAACAAACAACCCCATACGAGCCAAGATGCCAGTCAGCTTTTTATCCCATTTAAAGAACTCTTTGAAGCCATGGCCCACGACCCCACAAAACCGCAATTGCAAAACGTAGCGGAGAATAACCTCACTCTCATTAATAGAATTTTAACGACGGCGCCGGCGGCCTCTTCTGGCCCGGCCGTGACTACCTGATTCGGGGAATCGGAGTTTTCGCTAACTCAAGCAAGCTAACAATTCGATAACCTTCTCTTTGCAATCTCGGCAGGATTAAACCTATTGCACCAACAGTTTGGGGATGAATGTCGTGAAAGAGAATAACCCCATGACGACCGACGGTCTCTAGCTGGTTAAAGACTCTGTCTTCAATACCCTGGGGAGAAGGATCTTTCCAATCTAGTGAATCCACATTCCACATCACATGGAGAAAACCCAAGTCCGAAATAACCTGCATGGTCTGGTCGTTTCTACTTCCGTAGGGAGAACGCATGAATTCAGGAGCAAAAAGTGGCCGATGAAAAAAGAACTCATAGTATTTATTAAACTCCGACGAACCACCTAAACTTTCAACGATTATTCTTTGGGTCATTTGAATTTGTTTTTTAACATCGGCAATGGGAATTTTTGTCAATTGAGGATGAGAATAGCTATGATTACCCAACATTTGCCCATGCCCAGCCACCAATCTAGTATTTTGAGGGTGTGCTTTGACCATCTCACCCACTTCAAAAAAAGTGGCCTTTTGATTTTGCTTTTCAAGAAGATCCAAAATGGCTGGGGTAAAAGTATTGTGAGGTCCGTCGTCAAAAGTAAGGACAACTTCGTGATCGCCCAAAGTGCTCCCATTGACCTCGTTTATATCGGGAGCCGAGACTTGCATTATCAATGAAGATAGATCCGCCTGGGGTTCTAATTCTAAATTCGCCCGCAAATCGTTAATCATCCTCAATGCGCGGCGAAGTTCTGTTGGCTTTCGAAGTCGCGCATATTCGTCAGCCTCTATTTTTAACTTCTCCAGCATTTTGCCCAGAAATGGAAACTTAACGCTTCTTAGATTAAGTGGATCTTTGGTATGACATCCTTTTGGATCGGGATCAGAAATTTTTAGTATGTCTACGTATCCACTTGAATGAATTCCGACAGATTCATAAGGTGCCGAGGATTCCATTCCTTCTTTTGAAAACAAGTCCACATGGTAGTCCTTAATAGCAGACCCCATATCTTCGGCATAAAAAATCCCATCATGTTTGGTGCCGTCAGGCAAAAGAGCACCCTTTGCTTCAGGAATGAAAACTCTTGTCCCAAGAGGAATTACTTTGGGGTCCACCGCAATTGTTTTGTAGGGAATAAGTTTACACTGACCCACTCCCCATCCCCATTTTGCACTGCTCACTCGGTATCTGATTTCACCTTCAATTCTTTGGGCGTAGTTGACGGTTCGTCCGTCTCTTAAAATTCCTGTGCCTTCAATGTCCATGGCTTTTTTGAATTCAACACTGACCATGGCAATGGTACCGCCTTGAACGTCTTTAACAGGCACTTCATCAGCTAAGAAAAAAGACTTCTCATTTATGACATAATAAAAAGTGGTCATAAATCGGCCTAACTTGTTAGGCCGTGCCAGAGCAAAACTGCCTGCAAAAAATACAAGAATAAGAAATATGTACTTAGCGGATTGCAGGTTGGTACTCTTGAACAATTTGTAGCCCTGCTTTTTCATAAAAATCTGTCTCCGTCGTCCAATCAATTCGTACTGAATTACAACCCCTATTTTCTAACAAATCCCAACTTGATTTAAGGATTTCTTTTCCAAGTCCCTGTCCTCTACGGGAAGAAGCTATACCAATGGGCCCCAGTCCACCCGTACCAGAGCCAGGAGTAGCAAAATATACGCCAGGAGCCCAATAGTTTTTGTTCCAACCATAGAGCCTCACATACCCTAAAATTTCTTCATTCTTAATAAACGAAAAGTAATATTCCAAATTGTCGTTTTCGTAATCGTGTAAAATTTCTCGATACCAACGCCCTGGGAATTCTTTTAGTACAAAATTAAGAAGAGAATGTTTTTCATGGGAGGTTTTAGGACTTACTATAGCGCCACTGGATTTAAGTAGATTTGATTTTTTTTGAATTTGTCTTAAGTCCCCTTGGAAATCGTAGACGCTGTCGCTAGCTTTTTGAAAAAAATCCATCCAGTTCTTAAGCAAAGGGACCATGGGAACTCCAGGAAAGATATGTTTATCATCCCCCCCGAACTTTAACTTCTTTATGGTTTGAGATTTTGTAAAGTTTTCAAGTTCTAGAAAGGCTTGTTTCAAAGTCTTTTCACTGTAATCAGCCAATAGCGGCAAATGAAGAAAGTGCGAATCGCCTATTTGCTTGAGGAGTAAAATTGAATCTTCAAACCTAATGACAAGTCTTTGGGCTTTCGGCCACGAAATGTAGTTAGCCTCCAGCAATTCTTGTGAAATTGGAAGAATTTGGCCAAATTTTCTGTTCCATAAAGGAAGTGAATTTAAAATAACTGACTTTTCCACTTTTGGATCATAGCATGCAAGATGTGAAATGCCAATTCGAAGGGACGTGTCAGGGAGCTTGAGACCATGGTTAGAAGTTCAATGAAATTTTGCCTAGCACTGATGTTGGCTTTTTTCTTATTTCCACTGCGATCTCATGGAACTTTGTCCATTCCCTCAGGCCTAACCGACGGCGAACAAGAGCTTGTTTTACAGATCATAGGATTTGGAACTAGTTTTCGGCCAATAAATAACCCCTACCCCTTGGGGGGCTATAGTGGCGTTGAACTCGGTCTTTCTGTTGAAAGTATGCTTACTGGTGATATTGGTTATTTTGGCCGCACATCTGAGGTCAATAGAACAACTATTTACCCCAGATTTAGTATCGGTAAGGGAATTTTTGATAGTGTAGATTTATTTTTTAGTTTTTTACCTTATGGTGAGAGCACCGGTATTGGAATTTATTCTGGCGCTCTTCGGTGGGCATTCTTTCAAGCCACTTTTGTTCCTGCTTGTTTTAGCCTCCTCGTTTCGGCTACCAATACAAATGTCAACAACGTGTTCATTTCGCAAACTGAGGGCGTAGATTTGATTTCTGGTGTAAACGTTGATCCGTTTTCTTTTTATGTTGGCGCTGGTACGTTATATGGACAAGCACAATTTGATCAGGCCATCACCGCCGATATCAGGACATCTAATCAAGTGGGAAGGTCTTTTCATACAATTATAGGAGTAAATCTCGCTTTATCAGAATTATTTTCTGCTCTTGAAGTTGATAATTACAACACGACGACAGTGTCTTTGAAAATTGGCTCGAGATTTTAGCTTTTTGGCAAAGCTACCACAAAGATGAAGTGGGCTTAGAAGTAGAAAACTTCGAACACAGGGCGCTAGTTAGGCTCACTCACAACTTCTGAATTTTTTCAATAATTGTCGAAGTGGAATACCCCATGACGAAGGGCAGACTCTTAACGCTTCCGCCAAGGCTTTGAACAAAGGGACCACCCACAATTTTATCTGGAGCCCAATCGCCGCCCTTGACTAAAACATAGGGCTTCACCAATTTGATAAGTTCTAAAGGTGTTGCTTCTTCAAAAATACTGACGGCGTCTACGGATTTAAGACTTAACAAAATTTCAGCTCGATCTTGCTGATGCTGAACGGGCCGATGGACACCTTTTAGTTGGGCAACGCTTACATCTGAATTGAGCCCCACAAAGAGAAAGTCCGCCAGCGCCCTTGCTTGGGCCAAATATTTTACGTGTCCCAAATGCAAAATGTCAAAACATCCGTTGGTGAATACGATCTTTTTATTTTGATTTTTTATTTCATTACAAAAGCTGGCTACTTGGGCCCGCTGAAGTAACTGCATTTTTTATCTTTTCTCACTATAGAGACTTACGCCTGACAATATTCCTGGTACATCCTTGCCCAAGATCAAGCTTAAAAAAGGTAAAACGACGAACCCTGTAATTGCGATAAGTAGAGAACGCCAAGCAACTTGCACCGGATAAAAGAGGTTCTCTTGTTCAACAATAGAACCTAGCCTGCAATCAAAAGCCCACTCTCCTAAAGTTTTACCAAAAAAAGTACGACATGTGACGGTGTAAATCTCAAAAACCGCAATGAATAGAACCACCATTGCAATTCTAGATCCTAGATCATTTAGTAACATCTCGCCAATCTCTGAAATTTCTAATTGTGTTAAGGCGAAAACGATGGCTGAAAATAACAGTCCCAAACCGACGACCATCAAAACATCAAAAAGTGCAGCGGGGATACTCGAAGCCGCCGGCACCAGTTGGGGTTCATTGGGCTTTTCAATAATTTCAACGTTTTTTAAAGCAGGAGTCCAACCCAATGGTGTGTGGAGAGGTTGCGACCCTGGTCTGATAATTTTGGAGGTAAGTGGAACGGAAGTTGGCTTTTCTATGGACGACGTGGCTGCAGAAATATTTTTGCGTGGAGTGGGCATGATACCCGTTTGAGAAATTCCAATTTCAGTAGGGTTCATTTCTTCTTTGAGATCTAGTAATTTTTTGTGGAATCCCAAACCCTTATTGAGCGGCTTAAATTCAAAATCTTCCGTGTCATTCATGAATCATCCTCCTACTAGACCTTCATGCTAACGCAAGAGGTCGAATTGGTATTGTATGATGGACAAAACTGCGATGCAAGCCGTTTCAACACGCAGGACCAAAGGCCCGAGCGTTACAGGTTCTAAGTTCTTTTCTTTAAAGACTTGAACTTCTTGAGAACTGAATCCGCCTTCTGCACCGACAAAAACTGTCACTTGTTCCCGAGCATTATCTTTAGAACTTAATGCTGTTTTGATGTCTTGGGTGCCTTCACCCTCATACAAAAATAAACCTTCGCCTGATTTCGTAAATTCAATCTGGGCCTGAAGCTTGGTGGGCTCAATGATGTTCATAGGCCAAGCTCGTCCTGACTGTTTGCACCCTTCGGTCGCTATTTTATTCCATCGCTGAGACTTTGACTTCAAATCTTTGTTTAGAGTTTTCATAAAACTCCTGTCACTCACGACAGGCACAAGAGTTTCCACTCCAAGTTCCACGCTTTTTTGAATGACCAGATCCATAGTTTGAAATTTTGGAATACATAGAACAAGTTTAATTCGAGGCGAGGGCAATGGCGGCACTTCTGAAATTTTCATTATATTAACTTCGGCTGATTTTTTTTTGATTTCTTGAATTTCAGCAAGAGCAATGTGCCCTTGACCATCGAGCAATTCAATTCGCTCACCCACTTCAAGCCGACACACATTTTTCAAATGATGAAACTCATCACCGGTGAGACTTAAAACAGAATTTGGTTTTAATTCAGTTGGTGGTACGAAGAATCTTCTCATTCTGACATTCTATTTTGATATGAGCAGCGCTGTCCACTCTTGGTCTGTCATTTCATGAATGACACTACCTTTATTTTCAGCCATAAAGCTTTTCTTAAATGCGGGGGCACCGTCCGTAAGAATTCCTGACAAAATAATGTAACCATTGGGTTTTGTGGATCGCCAAAGATGATCTTTAATATCGATAAGAACACCATCGATAATATTAGCTATGATCACATCAAATTTTCTGGTTGTTTTTTCCAATGATATTTTTGAAACTCGGCAGTTTTTGGTATTATTTTTCTTAAACATTTTGGCACTTTCTCGCCAACATTCAGGATCATTATCGATGGCAAGTACCTGCTGGGCACCGAATCTCTGGGCAACCACAGACAGAATTCCACTGCCCGTTCCTACATCTAAAACGGATTTACCTTGAATCTGGTTTTCGTCCTTCAAAAATTTGAGGAGTTCGATAGCAAACCGAGTGGTGGCGTGGGTTCCGGTTCCAAAGGCCATTCCGGGTTCTACTAAAATGGCATTGGGATCTTTTTTCACTCTATTAGCTAACCAAACGGGAACGAATTTGAGACCGGCGAGCCTAAAGGGTTTGAAGAATTTCTTCCACTCTTTGAGCCAGTCCTTTTGAGCTTCAAGTTTCCATGCAATTTCAGTTTCGGGGGAATGTTCTTGTATCCACTGCCAGATTCTTCCTTCCATTTCTTCTTTTGCTGAAGCAGGAAAGTAGGCTGTCAGAGTAATAAAAGAAGTTTTCAAGATCTTCGGTAAGAATTTGAGTGAGGGCTGTTGAAAATCTAAATTTTCTTGAGTTCCCCAACAGCCCTGACGAAAAAGCCAAACTGAAAGGGCCGGCTCAATAGAGCGGGGCAGACCTTTGAATGTGATTTCCCAAAAATGTTTAGAGCGCGGGGCCTGGTGCAGTCACGCCGCCCTTAACTTCGGTTTTCTCATCAGTTTTTTTCTGACTTTCATTGACCGGGGTAGGCTCGGTCTCTGCGTTTCGAGAGACTAACTCCACTCGATCTCCCATCATGATTTGTTCGAATTGAACCACGGGGATATTTTGATACGAAGATTCTGCGATAGTCCTCGCAACACTCATACTGGGTTGGCTATGAATCACTTTAATTTTGGCAATCTGTACGATCATATCTCCTTGGGCTTTATTCTTATATGAATCAATGATGGGCACATGTCTTTTCACAGATAAAGTATCTCCCACTTGTAAGCCATTATCGCTACCCATATTGATATAGTAGTCGCGGTAGATGGGGTCAGAGTCTTTCATCGCAAAAGTTCTTCGCACGTCAAAAATAGAATATTCTTTTGAATCAGCGAGAGCAACGGTGGCGGTATAAATGATAAACGCCAGAGGAATCAAAAAGTATCGAACCATTACAAGCCCTTTCCCTGGGTCAAGTGTACTTCTTTACCGTCCCTGGAATAACATTCGAGCCGTCCTGGCTATTATTATGTACGGCAAAAATGTCGAAGTTTTTAACTGGCAAAAGGGCTAGAAAATGACTTCGGCGGGAGGGTGAAGCCATATCTGACTAGGCTTGATCTGCCTTACTTTTCTGAATGGGTTTCACCTTTTGGAGCAGTGGTTTTTAACCATAAATACGAGTAGCGAAATTTGGCTTTTTCTTGCCTTAAAACAAGAGATAGGATCCCCATTGCCAATTTTTCTTTTGACTCGACCATTTATAAGTGCACTCAGGTGCAAATTCAAACATCGGTCCCGAACCCGAGCGAAAAATCATTCTTCTTATATAGAGAGCGATCGGGTTGTCTTCCGCTTTAACGATGCTTCTGGCAATAGCTCGGACCCAAATGGCACCGCAGGAATTCTGGCGAATATCTTCTTGAATTACTGATAGCAACTGAGGTTGGTTAGGCTTAAAAGTCCAGCTCCCATTCATCATCAGAACCCCTTGACTATACATACCACTTACATCAACAGTCATTTCGGCATGAGCACTGAGGCCTATTAATACGAAGAGTGCACCCGAGAGAAAATTTACAATTTTCATAAATTACAAAACCTTTCAAAAAATAGAAAAAAACAAGCAACGAATTTAACATGTTTTCTCTTTAATGAGATAGGGCATATGTTTCATGTTCGATTTGAGATTTCTGGTATGATTTCAAAGAAATTGCGGGCAACAGCACCTAGAACTCCGCTATTATCAAATCTCTGGTTGTACTCACCGCGACCGACGAAACAACCCCAGCCAATTATTCGTATACCTCTTTCAAGTCAAAATCGAATCATGATTATCGAACTTTGCAGGTGCCTTCAATAGTTTCAATAACAACAGGGATGACTCGGTTTGATGCCGGCTTAACTTTGGCCTCAAAATTATAGATATTGCGGCCTGGGCCATTTAATCGCGTACCTTGAATTCCTATGCGGCCAATTGTCCCGGTCGTTGGACGAATAGTTATTCCAGAAATGAAAATACTGTCGCCAGTTGAATTGTCCTCGGTAATAGCCCAATTCTCTACGTTTACATATGGATATGGAGGCATGCCACCGGAAACTACAAGTTGATTGAGCATCACTGAGTTTTTTTCCTGGTCAATAATGAGCTGAACTTCTTTTCTGTTTCTAGTGCTGCTTACACCGCCACAAATATATGAAGCCGCAGAGGCTGAGATTTGAAACAATACTACGGATAATACCAAAATAATTTTCATTTTTCTCACCAAAGTTTAATAACGTTCCATTTTCTTGGGAGACGCCCATCGCCTCAAACCTCAACAAGAAATGAATGGGCTCTAACAATGCAGCAATGATGCCAGGTTAAACTGTGGATTAATCAGATTTGGCTGTTATTTTTGTTCCCATAAAGAGAACACTCCAGGTAATAAATATAGTCGACTGGATCAGAAGGGGCCAAATGCGCTGCACTTTGAATCGCGCGTCGAGACTTGAATGTTGTCCCGGTCCAGTGGCCAACTGTTTTTGGGATCGAAGTCCTTTTGAACTTGCCCTTCAACATGGGGACTTGATGGGTGGCCCGATTAAATGGCACGCATACAAATTGTCAAAGTAGAGCCATGGAAAAAATCCACATAAATCTAAAATCACTCAATGATATAGATATACTAAGTCATACCCGTGAGCTCGTTACAAAAGAAAAACAGATCACTTTAGAGATTCTCCATTATCTTCGTGAGATCAGTTTAAGAAAACTGTATTTAGCCAGAGGGTATTCTTCATTATTTGACTTTTGCATAATAGAGCTTGGCTATTCTGAAGGGTCCGCCAATAGAAGAATCTCTAGTATGCACTTACTGGTTCAACTACCCGAAGTAGAAGAGAAAATTAAAGAAAATAAGGTTAACCTGAGTACCCTTACCCAACTTAGCAGTCATATTAGAAGAGAAGAAAAATTTAAGAACAAAAAGATCCCAAAAGAGGAGAAACTTCAGCTTCTAGCTCGAATAGAAAACAAGTCCCAAGAACAATGTCAAAGAGAGCTGCTTAAGCATTCATCCCAAGGTGTTTTGAGTATGGATAGGCAAAGGCCCATCTCAGAAGATTTAACCGAAATCAGGTTTGTCGCTTCTAAAGAATTAATGGGTAAAATCAAACGATTAAAAAATCTACTTGGCCATAAAAATCCAAATCCTCAATGGGGTGAGTTTTTTGAGATGCTGGCTGACACGGGTCCTAAAAAACTTGATCCTGGATTAAAAGAAACTAATTCTAAAAAAGTAGGTGAGACTAAAGATCAACGACGATCAAAAGAAATTGATTCTAATAAAGTCAGCGAGACTAAAAATTATGGGAGCAAAAATCAGCAATCCACGTCAGATTCTACCGCCGCTGGGGCTAATCGACGCGTCAATCCCAACAGTAGATACATTTCTCAAGAGGTTAAAGCGTTTGTTTGGCATAGAGATCAAGGGAGGTGCCAATATATTGATTCTAAATCTAAGAAAAAATGTGAGAGCCAATTTGCACTTCAAATTGATCATGTTCATCCTTATTCTCTGGGCGGCCCTACTAAACCCGATAACCTCCGGTTACTTTGTCGTGCCCATAATGGATTTTTGGCTAAAGAGGCATTTGGATTAGTAACTTCCCATCAAAAGAACTTCAAATTCGAATTGTGGGAGCACATTAATTACATGTGAACTGCAAAACAAAAAAACTATCGGCGTAGAAACTAATTCTAATAAAGTCGGAATCTGACTTTTTCAAACTTTAAAATTGAGGGCGATCATGCCAAACTTGATTGACAAAGAGTTCAAAAACGCTGGGCCTGCCAACCGTCATTCATAATTGCATGAGACTCCCACTAGTAACCCGCTTTAAGCCCTAGTATGAGAAAAAGATTCTAAAAACCAACTCTGCTAAACGGAGAAAAATCATGATTAAGGTCGAGTTCCCCTTTAGCAATTTGGCGATCTTCCGAATGTAAAGACGAGGTTGTCGTCTTGCCATAAGGCACCTCCGTCGGAGGAGGTGATCCATCACCTGTAGCAGCTAGAAAGCCCAGCGAAGCACTCACAATGCAAGCTGGGCCAATCTTTAAAATATCGTAATATTGAACTGGCCACTGATTCGGACGGATCTCCGACCGGAAGGTCGGATCTAACTGGACTATGTCACACGCGGCTCATCGCCGATTAATTTTGATGGTAAGTAACCAGTAAGTGGCAAACCCTCCATGGTTTGCCTCAATAATTCATTTCGAAGAATCCTCGTTATCGAGGGCAATTAAAAGTAGCGGGAGCGCTTCTTCCGTTCCAACTATAATCCATTCTGAGGAACGCACCTTTATGAGCTCTGCAATAGCGATCAGCGGCTTCATTCACGCGCTGCTGGCAAGCACCCATGGCCACCTCGTGAGTAATTTCTGTGCGGCCTGCATACCTAATTGTACACGCCGGTCCACCAGAGGGTTCGCCCCAGCCTCTACAAGGAAAAAATGAAGTTTCGCCTTGTCCATTCCAACGGTAGGCGATGGATACGTTTGAATTAGGAAATCTTTGGCAAAATCGAGCAGCAGCCTCATTCACTTTTTGTTGGCAGCTCGACATGCTTCGCTCATAGGTGCTTTCTCTACGCCCATCGTAGGTAAGCCGACACAAGCTATCATTAAATCTCTGGGCAAATGAAGGCACCGCAACAAATAAAACGGTCATTAAAATTAGAATGAAATTTTTCATGGTATCTCCTCTTTTTAATAAGTCCTAATCACCATTTAGCAAGGCGTATACCACGGGTTCAATTGTCAGATTTGGTTTCATTTCGAATACATTGTGAATGGCAGAGGAAGTGGGAATAAATTGACCCCACATTTTCGCAGGAGGTGGTGACAAAATAATTAATTTAGGTTTGGCGTTAGGATTTCAAATCTTGCAATCGATGGGTTTCGAATTGTTCAATGTATTCCTGCTATAGAAACCGGATATTCTTTAATCAAATTGTGGTGAGCCAACACAATCTGAATTCTCTTTACTTGACCTGTAAAAACAAATTTTGATTTTTGGGAGACTTTATCTGTACTCCATCCAGCTCGAGCAACCTGTTCGTCAAGTTCATTGAACCCGTCTACATTTACGACATGTTCTATGTTTTGATTAAATTCCAAAACAGCTTCCCCTTTATCTGATTTCAAAAATTTTATGATAGCGCCGGGTAAAGTATGAGACTCTTTTGTTTCGTCAACTTTCAATTCTAATATTTCAATACCAATGGGTAATGACAGTACGGCCCGACCTGTTATTGACCGGATATCGGCTGTGTTTGTCCCTTTTTTTACTTGTACCGAACGAATTCCCGTCAGAAATTTGTGTTCTAAGTCAAAATTTGACAATTGTACTTTTTTAAAAGACTCGGTTTCAAAATTGCTTGCGGCGTCGTAAATTTCGGTTTCATGACCGTCTTTCACAGAATCCAAAACGATCTTAAGTTTAGAGTCAATTGCTTGTAGGTTCTTAAGTGGAATTAATCTAATTTCTATCCAAAATTGATTAGGGAATCTTGAAGTCAATGCAACCGAAAGTGGCCCAAACGTAGCCTCCGATTTTTCAAATGGAGCGACTTTGTAAATCGAAAGTAATTTTTCGTAATCCGCATCACTTAAATTTGAATAGGACTTTTGCCAGTAAGGTTTTGCTGATAAATCCGGAGGCTCTACTTTTACCTCATCAAGCTGCGGCAGTCCGGAAATATGAGAGGGATCCTTCACTTTATTCACCGCAAGGCTTAGCAGGTCTGCAGTTCTCAAGCCGAAAGAAGACAAACCTAATATTGTAAATGCGAAAACAATAAGTAGAGCCCCACTGATGACACTTAAAGCTTCGAACCCGGATAGACCTGTGCCATCATTTACAACAACAAGGCCAGTAATCTTGTCATGTAGAGTTTGTTTTTTCTTTGAAAACAGTACCATAAAATACCCAATGCCCAAGATAAAACAGGAAATGAACTTTGCAAAATGCCGTAAAAATGCTTGAATGAATGTTGCTCGCCTTCCATTCTCATTTACTATTCTAAGCCCAAGTAGGGATTTCCCAAATGTTCCGCATCGGGAAGACGAATCCATGAAGACAAAGTAAGCAATTGTAGAAAGTGGAAATAATAAGCTTGCGATTTTAATCAATGAAGCGAATCCAAATTTGAAAGAGATAAATACGATTCCAATATAAATAAAGTCGATTATTATTAAATCTATAATGGCAGCTAAAAATCGCCGAAAAAAACCCCCATAAACCCAGGTTGGTGTTGTGCCACCTCTCAAATCCTGTCGAAATGAAGTTTGATCTTGTAGAGCTTCCACAGCTCCCCCCGTTTGGTGCATCAGTTGCTTTGATATCGGCAGAAAAATTGAAAAAATGTATTTATACTGAACTTCAAAACAGACTTAGGTCGATTAAGTCATGGAAATCGTAGATGCTCCAGGATTTGCCTTGCCGCCGGAAAATGATTTAGTTATTGGGCGCGCCTGAAGTGATCCAATCTTTGATGGCTAAGATTTGTAGATCTGTAAGTTTAGTTCCACCCAACGGCATTGCTCCAGAGTCCACAGAGTTAAACAATGAACTTGCTAGATAATTGCCGGGAGTCACTGTTTTCAAAGTATTTAGATATGAATCAAGAGTCACTCCACCCGCTCCGCCGTGACAAGTAACACATTTGGATGTTGTGGCAGCAGAAAATATATTATCTCTGATATATGAATAAGTGGCGTTAGGGTTATTCGAAGGTGGAAATGATTGCGGAGTATTGAAAGTCAATGTCCTTGCTTCGTTACCACCCTCATGAAGGTGGCAATAATACGTGTCACCCACGGGGCTTTGGGTTGTAACGGTATATTGATAAATCCCGCCGGGTTTGCCATTTACAGACGGAGCCATGGGCATTGTGGTATCTCCGTGGGGGATGGGGCCCGTTGAATGAATAATATGGGCATCTGTAGGATCCATATTAATAAACCGAACGGTCACTCCCTCAGGATGGGAAGTAAATGCTACAGTTGAAGGCGAGTTCCACAATTCAGTCGGTGAGCCGCCATACAACATAATTTCATAAACAGAATGAACAGCAAAAGGAATTTGCAGGTTTGCTAAAACTTGATTTGTAGCAACACTTCTCGCGAGCACATGGAAATGACTACCCATTACAGTAGGTGCCATTGTCGATACGTCAAGAGTGAGCTGGAAAAAGACCTTTGAATTAGGATTCAACTTAAATGACGGATTACTAATATATAATTTTATCGACTGCGCTACGTCAATCTGATCCAACTCGTCTTTCTCAATGGTAAGCTTTACAATTTCATTGATTGTTGAATCAGAAGAAATGTTCATTTCGATTTTAGGTAATGTTCCTAAATCGGTGTCCACTCCACCTGAAATTGAAGTAAGAACTACGGCTCCAGGAGGAGAACTTATTAAAATCGGTGGGCTTACAGGATCAGGTGGGCCAGATTCTATTCCCTGTTTCAATGCCTCAAGGGATTTCTTTAATGGATCGGCGTACTGACATGCTTGAAGGCTGATCAAAATCGACAATATAAAAAAAATCTCTATTAAAGATTTTCTGCTATGCATTTGTCCCCCCAAGTCAAATCCCCATCTCTCATTATAACAAAGGTCTAGTTGGACTCCCCCCAACTTTTAATTATTTAATTTTAAAATTTTGACTAGAATTTAAACGAAAATAAAGAGTTAAGACGTTCAGCTGGAGAGCTAGAGATTGGCTATCTCGTTGCTTTAGTGGGATGGCGTCTTCAGGCTAACGCTCCCGCTCAGGCGTGATTCATTGCCTGCATAATCGACTGCAGAGATGCTATAGGAGTAGTTGGTATTTCGGATTAGCCCGTTGTTGACAGCTGAAACCGCAGGAAAAGCGGCCTTAAGAACCAATACCTTATCTCTATAGATATTGTACTCCTTCATTCCTGAGCCGCCCGTATCCGTTGATGCCCTCCAGGTGAGTTTGATTGAACTACTGCTTGTCGCCACAGCGTTCAGACTAGTCGGAATACTAGGAGCGATCCAATCAGGCGTTGGCGTTGGCGTTGGCGTTGGTGTCGGTGTCGGTGTCGGCGTTGGAACATTAATAGTTGCCATAGCCGATCCGAAGTGTGTGCCGTCTGTGTTGGCTAAAACGGTTACAATGTTTTTTCCGGAGGCCGACATTAAAACATCCACACGCACAGATGCCAGGGCTGTAACACCTGGGTTAAGCACCAATGTGCCGCCGCCGACAAAACTAACTTTCAGGCCGGGAGTCGCAGGCGAAGTCAGAGTAAAGACTTCGGCTCCACATATAGAATTATCGTTATTTGTGATGGAAACATAGAAAGTAGCAGCCTCACCTGGCATCATTCCCACATCAGATGGTGAAATCGTCAGTGTTGGACTAATGTGAGTACAGACGGGGGCTGGAGTAGGCGTCGCTGTTGGCGCCGGCGTGGGCGTTGGAACATTAATAATTGCTGTAGCCCATCCGAAATGGACGCCGTCTGTGTTGGCTAAAACGGTTACAATGTTTTTTCCGGAGGCCGACATTAAAACATCCACACGCACAGATGCCAGGGCTGTAACACCTGGGTTAAGCACCAATGTGCCGCCGCCGACAAAACTAACTTTCAGGCCGGGAGTCGCAGGCGAAGTCAGAGTAAAGACTTCGGCTCCGCAGATAGAATTATCGTTATTTGTGATGGAAACATAGAAAGTAGCAGCCTCACCTGGCATCATTCCCACATCAGAAGGTGAAAGTGATAGAGTTGGGCTTATGTGAGAACAGACCGGGGCTGGGGTTGGTATAGGAGTGGGCGTCGGTGTTGGCCCTGGCGGCAGATCTGGAATTAAAATTGGAGCAGGGACCAAGTTGATAGCAGTTCCCCCAGGAACTTGCATGGTTTCTGATAACGAATTACCGGCTAAGTCCTTCGCGTAAATTCTGAAACTATACATTCGAGATCCAACCTGAACAGGGATTTGGCCACTGTAGTGTCCAGAAGATTGAGTAGAAATGGGGACGGGTATCCAGGGCGAACCATCTATACTCACATCCAAGGTGACCGAACTCAAAGCATCTTCTTCCATTACTGCTTGTCACTATTGCCGTTTGACCGACTTCCTGGGCTCTTATGGTGCGCGTTTCTTCACCGAATACTTTGCCAGTGCTGTCCATTAGGGTTCTTGAAACCGTAATTTCCTGCGAACCATCGGCTACACTGGTTGTCGATAGAGACTTGTTCGTCGTTTGAATTCCCATTTGCGAAACATGGGTGGGGACGCAACTAGCACAGGCAGCAACTATACAAAATGATAGGTATTTAAGAAATTGCCGCTCCACACGAACCCTTTCGGCCTCGCATAAAAAAAATATGAGTCTAGCCTGGAGTGCTGGAGTGCTGATTTGAAACTGGATCAAAGTTCTAGAAGGCCATTAAGTCAATTCTGTCTTTGGCCTATCCTGTTACTCCACCGTCACTGACTTAGCTAAATTTCGAGGCTGATCTACATCGCGCTTCAAGGCCACGGCCACATGGTAACTCAAGAGTTGAACAGGAATGGCCATCAAAATGCTGTTCGTTGCCCAGGTTGCTTTGGGAATACTTAGATAATGTCGGCTCAATCGTCGTAGATGAGCATCGTCTTCAGTACCAATGGCAATAATTTGGGCCCCACGGGCTCGAACTTCTTCAATATTACTCACGTTTTTTTCGTATAATTCATCTTTAGAAGCCATGGCTACAACAGCCATTGACGAATCAACAAGAGCGATGGGTCCATGTTTGAGTTCACCAGAGGGATACCCTTCTGCATGAAGATAAGTAATCTCTTTTAATTTCAAAGCGCCTTCAAGGGCCACAGGATAATTAACCCCACGGCCGATGTACAAGAAACCACGATAGGCCGTTAAACTTAGTGCTGCTTCTTTAAACCACTTGTCATGATTCAGGCAAACTTCAACTTGACTGGGCAGCTCTAACAACGCACGAACATGTTCTTGAATCTCGGTAACTTTGCAAGATTTTCGCAAACGAGCCATATGAAGGGCCAATAGTTGCAAGGCAACAATTTGTGAAGTGAAAGCTTTAGTACTGCAAACTCCAATCTCTGGTCCGGCGTTGGTGTAAAGTCTGCCGTGGGATTCTCGATCAATGCTGGAATGGGGAACATTCACCACCGCAAGTGTCTTATGCCCCTCTTTTTTGCAAAGGCGCAGGCAAGCCAGCGTATCGGCGGTCTCGCCACTTTGAGTGACAACGATGACGAGCGTATCTTTTTCAAGTATGGAATGCCCATATCTAAATTCACTGGCAATATCAACTTGAGTTGAGATTTTAGTAACACGCTCAAAAAAATATTTTGCTACTAAAGCAGCATGCCAGGCTGTTCCACATGCAATAAGTTGGATTCGAGAAAATTTCTTAAATTGCGCGTCTGTAAGGCCTGTTGGTTTAAGTTTTACTGTCATAGAATCGTGGTCCACATGGGATTCCATAGTTTGACGAAGGGCCTGGGGCTGCTCAAAAATTTCTTTTTGCATAAAATGGTCAAACCCAGCTTTTTCAGCCATGACCGAATTCCATTTTACCTCATGAATTTTCTTGTTGGTAATTTCTTGGCCGCGCACATTGAAAAATTTGACTTGACCCTTTTTGCTGAGAACAATTTCGCCATCTTCTAAATAAGCCACGCGATTGGTACGGCTGATAAAGGCCTGCACATCACTAGCGATAATAATTTCTTTTTCGCCAATGCCAACGAGCATGGGGGTTGCATTTTTAAAAGCTAAAAGTGTGTCGGGCTCATCTTCATTAACGACTAATATCGAATAAGCACCTCTTAGTTGAGGAATGACATTTAATGTGGCTTCTAATAGGTTTTTTCCTTTTTTGCATTCTAAAGAAAGCAGATGAGCAATAAGCTCAGAATCTGTATCTGAACTGGGCATGATTTTTTTCTTCGCGAGTTTTTCTTTAATCTCAATATAATTTTCAATGATTCCATTATGAACAACGGCGATTGAACCAACTTTGTGAGGATGGGCATTTTTCTCATTGGGGGCGCCGTGGGTGGCCCAGCGAGTGTGGCCGATTCCTGACGGCCCAGTGAATTCGCTGGATTTAATTTTTTCTTCGAGTTGGCTCAGTTTGCCCGGGCTTCGGACTACTTTAAGTTTAGAGCTGTCAAAAATGGCCACCCCTGCACTGTCATAACCTCTATATTCAAGAGAGCGAAGACCGTCTAGTATTACTTTCTTGGGCTTTTCAGGGCCCCAATAACCTACGATTCCACACATGATTTTTTACTCCTTTGGTTCATAGGTTTTATTGACCTGCTTTGATCGAGCAATGGCCAACGAGCCACCGGGAACATCTTCAGTGATAGTGCTACCACTAGCAATAATCGCACCATCGCCTACATTGATAGGGGCAACAAATTGAGTGTCGCTACCGACAAATACGTTTTTGCCAATGACGGTCTTATATTTTTTTCGATCAACGGCATAATTGCAGGTAATGGTACCACATCCAATGTTGGTATCTTCGCCTACCTCTGCATCACCCAAATAGGTCAAGTGATTGACCTTAGATCGGGCACCAACTTGAGTTTTTTTGAGTTCTACAAAATTTCCGATATGAGCCTCTCGCCCCACATGGGATTCGGGCCGCAGACGGGCATAGGGGCCAACGACCGCGCCGTCTAAGATTTCAGCTTGGTCCACCACAGTGCCCCACCTCAAATCAACCCTATTGCCGATTTTTGCCGCTCGAATATGAGAATGCCCTTCAATATTACAACCAATACCGATGGTCGTGCCTGCAGAAATTACGCACCCCGGGCCAATAACCGTTTCGGCACCGATTGTGACATCTGAATCGATATATGTATTTTGCGGATCAATTATGACAACTCCCGAATTAAGAAGTTCACGATTTTTCCTGTTGTAGAGCGCTCTTGCTGCCATCGCCAATTCCTCTTGATTGTTTACTCCACGACAAACTCGAACCGACTTAGCTTGTCCCACTACTACGTTTTTCTTACTCTTCAATGCCAATGGAATCAGATCTGTAAGATAAAATTCTTTTTTGGCGTTGTCGTTGCCCACTAAAGGCAATAGTTCTTGGAGAACTTCGCCCTTCACAACGTACAGTCCAGAATTTATTTCATCAATTTTCTTTTCTGCAGAAGTTGCGTCTCGCTCTTCTCTAATGGCGACGAGTCTACCCTCTTTACTTCTAACCACCCGCCCAAACCCTTTTGGGTTTTTGACTCTAGCACTGACAAAGAGAAGATCGCACTGGGAATCATTGAAATTTTGGACGGCTTGTCGATAATCGTCTTTTGTAATGAGGGGATGATCTCCGTTACATATGAGTACTGTTCCACGAAGACTAGAAATTTGAGCCGCCTCAACGGCATTTGCCGTACCCAATTGTTCGTCTTGAACAAAAAATTCAGCTCCCGATTTGCCCCAGAGGTGTTGTTTGACTTGTTCGCCTCCATGCCCAATTACAACTTTGATTTGACTAATGCCGGCTCCACTCAATTGGGACAAAACGTGCTCCAAAAGGGATCGACCAGCTGCGGCATGTAGGACTTTGGGTTTTTGGGATTGCATTCGCACTCCCATTCCTGCCGCTAAGACAATTGCCGTGGCGATGTTTGACATAAGATAGAAAGTAGCTCAGGCTCGACAAATCGGTCAAGACAACCTTACAATTTGGGCCATGGAAATCTTAGGC
Source organism: Oligoflexia bacterium (assembly GCA_023250675.1). Classification (GTDB taxonomy): domain Bacteria; phylum Bdellovibrionota; class Bdellovibrionia; order JABDDW01; family JABDDW01; genus JAHFAE01. The sequence goes on from JAHFAE010000012.1 coordinate 20,392, forward strand.
CAATCGGCTTTAGGGACCGATATCCATTATACTTTGCTCGGGGACACCAACCTTCCTAAGTTCGTTCTTCTGGGCGGTATACACGGTGATGAACCCGAAGGATCAAAAATTGTTTTTGATTTTATTGAATTTGCAAAAGGGAAAACTGAAGACTTTCGTGCGTGCGTGATCGCGGTTCCCTCATACAACCCCGATGGACTGGCCAAGAACGAGAGAACCAATGGCAATGGAGTGGATCTCAATAGAAATTTTCCTTCATCAGATTGGAACATAGAACATCGAGCACCGCGATACTATCCCGGCCCCAATCCCTCAAGCGAATCCGAAACGCGGGGACTCGTCAGTCTCCTCAACAAACTTAAACCTTTTTTAGTTATTCATTGTCATACTTATATTCCACAAATAAATTACACAGGAATTGAATCAAAAGTTTGGGCTCAAATACTCGCCAAAGATTTTGGACATCCCGTCACAGAAGACATAGGTTATCCTACTCCAGGGAGCTTAGGGCAATACTGTCTTCATAATCTAAAAGCCGCCTGCGTATGTATTGAATTACCAGAAGAAGTGGCTCCCGATGTGGCGTGGAGAATGGTTGGTCCGTCAATTTTGGAGATAGCCCGCAGTGGCCCTTAAACCAATAGAAATTAAAATAATTATTTTTGATTTAGACGATACGCTATTTGATACCCATGGGCTCCTCATCAAACCAGCAGCAAAAGAATCATGCCAGGCCATGATTGATGCTGGCCTCAAAACAAAGTTGAAGGGCTGTTTAGAAACAAGAGAAGTATTGCTGAATGAACATCCCCGATTGGATATATTTCAACAACTAGTTCATAAAATTGGTGTAGAACCCCACGAAAAACCCGAAGAGGTCATTGAAGCTGGGCAACGAGCCTTTTACGAGAGGCCTATTAGAGAAAAAATTACCGTTTTTAATGAAACAAAACCTACACTCACAGAATTACAAAAAAAACATGCCCTCTACCTTGTTACATTTGGCGCACCAAGAACTCAAAGCAAAAAAATAGACCAGCTGGAGCTTGATCATTTTTTCAAAAAAATATTCTATGTGGATTTCGCCGTTTCTAAGTCCAAAATTTTGGCTTTTGAAGAAATCATGACCGCCCACCAAGTTAAACCAAATCAGATATTAAGCGTTGGCAATCGCATCGATAGTGAAATAAAAGACGCAAAAATTCTAGGCATGCAAACAGTACTCATGTCACATGGTGAATATATTCATCTGATGCCTCAAAATGATTTTGAAAAACCCGATGCAGAAATTAAAAACCTCTCAGAGTTGTTACATCTTCTCAAATGACAGCACGAGCCAGCATTCTCATTGTGGGACATCCCCGCCCCGAACAAGTTGAATTTGGCGCTGATCACTGCACAACTTACGATAGTGCCATCGAAATATTAGAAAAGAATAAATATGCCGTAGTCGTAGTCGCTGACCGTTTACCCCATCCGCCAAAACCTCAGTTGACCGAAAGCCTGGGGTTTTTCAAAAAATCTAGGGCCATTAACGAAGATATGCAGTTTATTCTCATAAGTACTGACGCCAGTCCGCAAGAACTTCAGATGGCAATAAATGCCTTTGGTTTATTTAAGATCATGCCCAACTTTGAAAATAACGCACTTCAATTAACGGTGAGAGAGGCATTAGAAGAATATGAGCTGATTAAGCAAAATCAAGCTTTTCTGATTTTAACTCAAGAACAAAACCAAAGACTTCAACATCTGTCAGTACTTTTAGAAGACCGAGTCAATGCACGGCAAAAATTTTTAGTAGAAGCGCGAGAAAAACTTCAAACCGCCACAAGAAAAACAGAGGCCCTGAATAGGGCGCTGGTCGCCATACAAAAAAGTGTCACCAAGCAAGAAATTGAACATCACCTCAATGAGGCTCTCCACACGGCTCTCGGATTAACGTGGACTCGTATTTTATTTCGCGAACAGAGTTACCTTGATCAACTGACTGACAACTACTCTCAAAATTCCACCGCGGTTTTTAGTGCACCACTTTTTAGAGATTTGGAGCTCCTCGGTCACATCTATTTTGGAAGAGACCATGCAAAACCATTTACCAATGATGAAGACGACTTTCTTCTTCAAATCAGCGATGCCGTAGGATTAGCCATGGACCGCCTTATGGCGCTGGACGCCCTCGAGGAGCTTAAGCAAGAATGGGATTCAACGTTTGACTCTATTACCGAACCCGTGTCTCTAGTGGATGCTCAATACAATATCGTTCGTGCCAATCTGGCCTATTCTAAAAAAGCCGGGCTAGCGCTAAATCAGCTCATAGGAAAAAAATGCCATCAAGTATTGTTTCAGAAAAACTCCCCATGCGTTGGGTGCCGATTGGGTGCAACCTTTGAGTTAGATGAAAAAAAATATGCCGTAAGCTCTCACCTCGTAAACTTGGACAAAAAAGACGCCTACGCCATGCTTTATCGCGACGTCAGTCAAGAGCAGCGCATACAAAGACAAATCTTGGAATCATCGAAAATGGCAGAAATTGGAACCATTGGCAGTAGCATTGCCCACGAAATCAATAATCCTCTGGGTGGCATGCTTGCATTCTTACAGATTCTCAAAAGCGAAATTAAACCAGGCGATAAGATCTATGACGATGTCGTAGAAATGGAAAAAGCAGCCACCCGATGCAAAACTATTGTAGAAAATCTATTGGCTTTCACAAGACAATCTGTAAGTTCAGAAATGCAAATCGTAAGAACCAGTGAACTGTTCAAATTGGTCAATAACATTATGAATCTTCAAACCCGAAGCTTAGGAATAGTAATTGAAACTCAAATGGAAGAACCCGACGCCAAGGTCAAGTCTGATACCAACCAACTGGTCCAGGTCCTCGTCAATGTCATTCAAAATAGCTGTGAGTCCATAGCCGAAAGGTTGAGTATGGGCAAACGTTCCCCCCCAGGGAAAATTTGGCTCAAGTCATACTGGGCCGACGACAACCGAGCAGAACTCAAAATTGAAATAACAGATAATGGCACCGGAATTCGACCTTCAGATTTGGCCCAGGTCTTTACTCCATTTTTTACAACTAAGGAAAAAACTAAAAATCCTGGCCTTGGGTTGAGCGTGAGTTACCAGATCGTCAAAGAACATGGCGGGCAAATGGAAATTTATTCCAGTTCCGAGCAATCAGCGACGGTAATTGTGACTTTGCCGGTCGCCAAAAGTCCAACTGTTTAACGGTTTTTTGACTCAAGTTTTGACACCTGAGGGAATATCTCATAAAATAATAAGAAAGAATTACTAAAGGCTCAATTGGAATGAGCTCAATCTCTAAACCATGGAAGGATGTCAGAGATGCCCACCGTAGAACGCGCAAGAATCCTAGTCGTTGACGATGAATCCAGTATTCGCATAGCGCTTTTCCGCGCCCTTGAAAAGAGAGGACATCAAATATTGACGGCTAACACGATGGCAGAAGCTGAAAATTTGGCATCAAGCGAACAGGGACTAGATGTTATTCTAGTCGATATGCGCTTGCCCGATGGCGATGGGATGGAGCTTATGAATCGATTACAAAAAGCCCATTCCAATTGTCAGGCTATAATGATGACAGGATTTGGAACCATTCAAACAGCCGTTGAAGCAACTAAGCGCGGGGCTTTTCATTTTGTGACGAAACCCTTCAATATCGAAGAAGTTGTCACATTAGTAGATAAAGCCGTTGAACATAAAGTTCTAGCTTCAGAAAATAAGCGCCTTAAGAGCCAACTGCACGAAAAATATCGATTTGAAAACATAGTTGGTCAATCTCCAGAAATCACCCAAGTATTTGAGCTAATTGAACGGGTCGCTGATAGTGAATCTACAATCTTAATCTCGGGTGAGTCAGGTACTGGTAAAGAACTCGTAGCTCGAGCCCTTCATTATAATTCTTCACGAGCCGAAAAACTGATGGTACCCGTGAACTGCGGGGCCATTCCGGCTGATTTACTAGAGAGTGAATTATTTGGTCACGTCAAAGGTGCCTTCACGGGAGCTGTGGCAAGTCGCCAAGGTCGTTTTGAAGTGGCAAGTGGAGGAACTGTGTTTTTAGATGAGGTGGGTGATATGAGCCCTAACCTTCAAGTCAAAATCTTGCGCGTTCTCCAAGAGCGACGGTTTGAAGCTGTAGGGAGCACGAAGACCATTGAGGTCGATGTGCGGATCATCGCTGCTACAAACAAAGATTTGGATGCCGCTGTAAGTGATAAAAGTTTTAGGGAGGATCTATTTTACAGACTTAATGTTATTCCCATCAAGATACCTGCTCTGAGACAGAGAAAATCAGATATTCCAATTTTGATTCAGCATTTTTTAACTCATTTTAATGAAAGTAAAAAGAAAGATATACAGGGTTTCACTCCAGAAACCATGGATCTCCTCTTGAGTTACAATTGGCCAGGCAATGTGCGAGAACTCGAAAACCTTGTGGAGCGATTGGTTATCTTAAAAGGACGGGGAATCATTGAAGCAGCCGATTTGCCTGAGCGTTATCAGCAAAGAAATATTCCGCTTGATGCAGATAAAGTTACCGTTCCACAAAAAGGTTTAGATTTTAATTCAGCCGTTGATAATTTTGAAAACGCGCTGATCATGCAGGCCTTAGAACGGACCGGTTGGAATAGAAATAAGGCCGCCACATTGCTCAATCTCAATCGCACAACGTTGGTCGAGAAGATCAAAAAGAAAGGTCTTACTCCGCCTGATAGGACAATGTAATCTATGGAGAGTTCGGCCAAATTTAAATGGCTTTTTGAACATTCTCAATCTGCAGATTTCACCGTCCATATTCCCCCGCTGACTAAGATTTATCTAAATCGTTCTCTCAAAGATTGCCGCCCGCCCTTTAACGGGATCAAGCCCTATATTTTAAGAAGTTCGCTCAAGGGTGAGAGCGGTCCTAAAATGAATTCAGGTAAGAGTATCAGTGTGCCCCTGATTAAGACACGGGAAGACTTTGATAGAGCCCTTTCAATAATTTCTATGCAAGACGATTTAGAACATATCGTTTTGCAAGAGCAGGCAAATTACGAAAAACATTATACGGCTATTCTGACCGATGGGCTCATTTATGTAGAACCGACAAGTCAAACAGAGTCTCACGAAAATCTATTTCATACGAAACACACTATTGTAGGTACTATTCAACATTCACAAGTATTAGAAGTTCTCAAAAAAATAGAAAGGGTCAATAAGTCTTACCTTGTCGAAATTGGCGCCACAGAAGATCAAGTTTTTATTTTTCAAGTCGTAGAAATGAATTCGCCCATGCTTGAGGCGCTTTCAAATCACCTGGTCGATAAAATCTTCGCGTTGAGACGAAAATGCGGTAATCGAGGCTTTCTAGGTCATTTAAATATGGAGTTTCAAGCTTGGAATTTACGGCGAAAATTTTTTTCTAAGTCCCTTCCAATGAATTTAAAATCAAGTTTTGATAATTGGATATCCATATTTCATTACTTTAATATCTATCTGATGATACACAAAAAGAAATACGATGGCCAGTCCTGGACCAGTTTTCTAAATTGGATTCAAGGGGGTAATTACTGGTTGTCCCTGGCGGTTAAGGAGCACATCAGAGTTGCAAATGCACTTGCCCACTCAAACGGCAATCCTCACCTAGCACGATTCACGAATGATCAAGAGCCACATTTTCTCGGAGAAGGACGTCATCGAGTTGTAGTAGGGAAAAACGCCATTATTATGGATACGTTGGCACCCAAATCAATTTACGAATTACCACAGGGGGCGACAATCCTGACCATCGATAATCATATTTTGAGCCACGGATTTCTAGCTGCTGTAGAAAGGGGCTTGAAAGTCGTCGCCAATTTGCCTAGAGAAATGGTGATGGGATTTCGAACAGGCCAAAACCTTCAGATCGACTTTAAAACCCGCGAAATCTCAATCTAAATTTTATACGACCCCTGGGTCCGACCTCGGATGTCCCATTTCCTGAAATTTCAATTTTTTGTGTATTTTTTCTGCGCATACAATTCGGTCGGCTGTCAAAATCTAATACAGTTAACAAATTCGCTATGCCTATCGGAGAGTTAACCCGAATTTGCATTCATTGAGGGAGACTGCCGTCAATTGTCTGAATGGCAGCTAATTGCTTTACACTTTAGTTAGAGAAAAAAACCAAAGAGATTCAACTCCAAAATCGTTGGCCCCAGAGTTGCTTTAGTAACTTGTATGGGTATTAACCAGAAAGTTACGTGAATCCCAAGGGGCTTAAAATGGACTTTAGGCCCTGTCCCCCATTTCTCAATAAATAACCAGTAAATTCAGCTGGTTATAACCGGCCCTGGGCATTGAAACGGCACGTCAAATGGTACTTCTCTTGCTCTTTAATCTGTTTTTGAGGACTTATGAGAGAGACTGCCAAAACGATCTTATTTCTCACCCTGGTTTGTACCATTATATTTCTTCCCATTTGCAAATCATTGGGGTCCATTCCGAATCAAGACCGATCCATCGACTTGAACTCTGTCGTTGCCGTAAAGCCCTTTGAAAATAGTATTTTCGATAGACAATTAGTGAATTCGTACTTTCCGACAGGTCTTACACCGACCACTGATCAAACAGCACTTATTATGCAACTTCAAACGGGATTTGAGTCTCGGTTTACAGAACAGTTTTTTAATGGTGAATTTTTCAAGAAAACTTCAGTAGGAAAAATAGCTAATCAGATTCAAGAAGCCTCACGGCCCGAATTTACATTTAAACCTCTCCATGGCCCTCCTCAAAAATTTGATTTTAGGTATCAGCCCATTGAGCAGACGGCTATCATAAATTACAGCGGATATTGTAACTCTTCGGTGGTTTACAATCTGGCTCAAAATAGCGTTGCCATTGGAATTTCAAAGAAGCTCGACACAGAAACTACTCTTTCTTTTTCAAATACCAGTCCGGCGGGCCAATTTAGCCCAAATGGAAATCTGACTTTAACTTACACTTTTTAGCTGATTGACCTGGCCAATTTCGAAAGTCCCCACACAATCATTTATTATTAAACGTGGTCCAAATGAACAATAAGTCCCGGCTTTGCACCTAAAACGGCACGCAAGAAGAATCGCCTTTTACGACGATCGTGCCTGAGCCACCAGAGCTCCTTGGGTTCAAGACTTAGCCTAGAAAGTTCTGCAATGGCTTCAGCTAGACGCTCAGAAGGAAAAACACAAAATAACTGTCCCCCCTGCTTTAAAAGCCTCGATGCACCTCGAGCCCAAAGTTTAAGATGAAGGCTCTTATCGTGACGAGCGATCTGATCTAATTTTGATTTATTAGCTCGACCCGATCCATGGGCGTAAAATGGCGGATTAATTACAAATCGGTGAAACTTTCCCCAATTTTCTTTTTGACCAAAAAATTTTGAAGCACTTACTCTGTAGACCTGAGTTTTTCCGCTCAATAAATAACTTTTAAGATTTTCAATAGATGTCTGGACGGCGGAATCTAAAATATCGATGGCGACCACAGAAGTAGCTTTCTTATCTTTGAGAATATCAAAAGCAATAATTCCATCTCCACATCCCACATCGATGGCGTGACATGGTCTTCGGCCCCGCCCTACGCTGGTCATTAGCCCTACTAACTGACAACCATCTTGGGTATGTCTTTTTTGATTGTCAATGAATTGCCATTCTTTTGAGATCATTCAAATAAATGCACTATAAGACCCGATGGAATTTTTGGAAAAAAGAAAGTGGATTTATGCGGCATCTTTCGGCCACTTTGAGCAGTAGACATCACATCTTTTATCGTCGACGGTCGAATCAAAAAACCCAATTGATAATCGTCTTTTCGAATTTGCGCCTGAACTACCGGCACACTTTTTTCATAAGAAATTTCTAATCCCTTTGGGTTTTCATCGATGATGGAATTTTGCAGTTCATTTAAAGCAAGTTCATGCAAAACCTCTAAGTCTAACTTATCTTTCATTGTTGAGGCTGAATGCAATTTCAACAAACCAAATCTCGTCGAACCCGAAGCGAGTACACCAAAACAGGCATTAGGACTTCCCTTCATCAGAACCTCTAATTCGCTTAGGGATTCTACCCAAGTCCAGTCGAATTGGTCTTTCCAAACATCCATGATCTCAGCAATATTGAAATTTTTCATTCCGCGAACCAACCGATGAGTTGGCAGTATGACCGTTCCGGGCTGACGAAAAGAACATATTTGAGCCAACAAGAATTCATGACTTGCCAGTGATTGCTTATCTTTACTGTATTTAAGGGCCGTCTCATATCTATGATGACCATCTAATATAAAAAATGGCTTTTGCATCAAAATACTTTCTACCTCGGCGTGAATACTAATGTCATCAATGGCCCAGAGCTGATGCTCTACTCCGGCCCCGTCTTTATAATGACATTCGGGTTTGATATTCGCCACGATTTTATTAAACTCATCGCCGCTAAACCGAGGCGAATCATAGCCCAAAAACACAGGCTCAGAATTTCCGCCGACGGCGTCCATCAAATCGTAGCGATCAGTCTTAGGGCCAGAAAACGTATGTTCATGAGGAAAAATTATTTTTTTCTCGTAGTCCTCTACTCCCACGGTGGCAAAAATCCCGGTGCGTTTGAGGTTCACTGACAAACCAGTGGCCTGACAAAAAAGTTCGTAGTGATCAAGCTTGAAAGTCTGCTCATAAAAATAAAGGCAGGGTTTTGGATCTTGAATAAATACCTTTTCATTTCGCCAAGATTTAAAAAGTGAGGCGGCCTTATCATATTTCTGTGAACCATCAGATAATATAATTTTTGAAAAATTATACGGGCTTAAATGTTTAAGTTTAATAAGCTCTTGATCTGAAATGACGTCATAGGGTGGAACAATCACATCTTCAAGTGCCGAAATTTTTGCAGGGTTATAACGCCAGCCTCGAAAAGGCTTTACTAATGCCACCTCTTGCTACTCTCCTTTTACGAGCGCAATATCTTTTCGATAGTGGGATTCAAGCATCTCCACACCTTTAATAATGTCATAAGCTTTCTTTCGCGCAGTCTTCAAACTCTTATCAATCCCGACGGCGTTAAGAACACGCCCCCCATTTGTGAAATATCCGCGATGGCTGGCTGTGGAGGCGTGAAGAATATAATTGCTTGAACTCGACGAACAGAGCTTGCGATCTATTTGAATTCGAATTCCCTTTTTTGGATGTTCAGGGTAACCAGGGGCTGCGATAACAACGCAAACTGCTGCTTGTCTTTTCCATTTTAATTTAGGCAATTTACCTGCGGCCACGGCGCTTAAAACATCAGCCCATTGCCCGTCTAATAGAGGCATAAGTACTTGCGCTTCGGGGTCGCCGAATCGAACATTGTATTCTAAAAGGTAGGGTTCGCTCCCTTCCATCATGATACCAAAATACAAAACCCCCCTATACTCAAGCCCATCTTTTTTTAGTCCTTCAACAGTCGGTATAATGATTTTCTCTTCTATTTTTTTAAGAACTTTCGAACCATTTTTTACGGGTGCATAGGCCCCCATGCCGCCCGTGTTGGGGCCTTTTCCCCCGTCTAACAACCTCTTGTAATCCTGGCTCACAGGTAAAAGTTCGTATTTACCCCCAGAAACCAAGGCCATCACACTGAGTTCATTACCTTCAATATATTTTTCTACCAATACTTTTTGGGCTGCAGCGCCGAAGGTTTTTTTTTCAAAAAATTCGATAATAGCTGACTTTAATTCAACTTCGTCTTTGCAAATGCTTACACCTTTTCCAGAGGCAAGACCGTCAGCTTTTAATACCCATGGTTTCGAAAATTCAGCAGTTGCTTGCATGACTTCTTCTGCGGACCCGCAAACCTTTGCGGGTGCCGTGGGAATGCCATGCTTTTCCATAAACTTTTTTGAAAAAACTTTGCTTTTCTCAATTTGGGCAGCTTCTCGCGAGGGGCCAAAAACTAAAAAATCATAGCGTCGCAAAACATCTGCGGTTCCGGCTGCGAGGGGGCCCTCTGGACCAATGACTGTGAGATCGGGTTTAATTCTCTGGGCCAAATCAAGGACCTTTCGCACATCTGTCGGATCGGTAAGATAACAAGTGGCCTCCTGCGCTATACCAGGATTACCGGGCGCACAGCTAATATGCTTAAGCTTCGGCGACAATTTCAAGGCTTTTACAATGGCGTGTTCGCGGCCACCGCCGCCAAGTACCAAGATATGCATATGACATACTATCTTAGTAAATTCGTAAGGTGTCAATTGACCAAAGCATCGCATTAACATTAGGCTATTGAATTATGCAGGAACTAGTAATAATCGCTGCGAAACGCACTCCCTTTGGCGCCTTTGGTGGGACACTCAAAAGTTTTTCTCCCACTGATTTGGGAGTCGCCGCAAGTCGTGCAGCAATTAAACAATCTGGAATCGATCCAAAAGAAATCGACCACGTAGTGTTTGGCAACGTTGTGCAAAGCACGGCGGATTCCATCTACTGCCCTCGTCACATAGGATTAAAATCAGGAGTGGCCGAAGGAGTAGGCGCCTTAGGATTAAATAGACTTTGCGGGAGCGGGTTTCAAGCCATTGCAACGGCTGCGCAAATGGTCATGACCGGGGAGTGTCAAATGATTTTGGCGGGTGGAGCTGAGAGCATGTCCACCATTCCTTATATCGTTCGGGGAGCTCGCTGGGGCTATCGAATGGGACCTGGCGAACTTGAAGATTATATGACGGCTGCCCTAACAGACGCTTACGCCGGTGCACCCATGGCCATTACCGCCGAAAATTTGGCCACAAAATATGGCATAACGCGACAACAAGTTGATGAGTATTCTATTTTAAGTCAGACCAGATACAAAAACGCACAAGAAAAACACTTTTTTGACGAAGAAATTTCTGCAGTTGAAGTTGCTGATAAAAAGGGAACCATAAATTTTAATAAAGATGAACACCCCCGTCCCGAAACGACGATGGAAGGATTAGCAAAACTCAAACCCATTTTTAAAAAAGATGGAATTGTGACAGCCGGTGGTTCTTCTGGAATCGTCGACGGAGCCGCTGCAGTACTTGTTACCTCGTTAGAACGAGCTCAAAAAATGGGAGTGAAACCACTCGCTCGAATTGTGGGATGGGCCAGCGTGGGATGTGATCCAAAAACCATGGGGATCGGCCCTGCACCCGCCACTCGAAAAGCTCTTGATAAAGCTGGATTAAGACTTTCTCAAATGGATCTGATCGAAGTCAACGAAGCCTTTGCTGCTCAATATTTAGCCGTAGAAAAAGAATTGGAGCTTCCTCGAGATAAAACAAATGTTAACGGAGGTGCCATTGCAATAGGCCATCCCTTGGCCGCATCGGGAACACGAATCACCATGCATTTGATTTATGAACTTCGACGTCGCAAACAGAAATTCGGTTTAGGCGCTGCGTGTATCGGCGGCGGTCAAGGAATTGCACTTATATTGCAGGTTTACAATTCGTAGTGTTAATGCCATAAATAATCCCTATGAAACCATTTGAGGCCAGTGACTTTTACAACATAGACTCTATGCTTTCGCCTGATGAACGAATGATTCGGGATACCATCAGGCAATATGTTTCAAAAGAAATTATTCCAATTATTGAAAAACATGATCGTGAAGGGACGTTTCCGAAAAACCTTATTCCTCAATTAGCTGAAATGGGAACTCTCGGTGCGACATTAAAAGGTTATGAATGCGCAGGATTGAGCTACACATCTTATGGGCTCATCATGCAAGAATTAGAACGGGGCGATTCTGGGGTTAGAAGTTTTGTCAGCGTGCAAGGAGCACTTTGCATGTTTCCGATTCACGCCTATGGTTCTGAAGAGCAAAAAAACAAATACTTGCCGGGCATGGCAAAAGGGAAAATCATCGGATGCTTTGGCCTGACTGAACCCGATTTTGGGTCAAACCCCGGTGGGATGATCACACGGGCTCGTAAAGACGGAAATTCTTATATCTTAAATGGTAGCAAGATGTGGATCACCAACGGTGGTGTGGCTGACGTAGCCATCGTCTGGGCAAAAACAGAAGATGACGTCATTCGTGGATTTCTCGTCGACAAAGGCACCCAAGGGTTTACGACTAAAGATGTCCATGGCAAATTTTCTTTAAGAGCAAGTGTGACCAGTGAACTTAATTTTGCTGATTGTAAAATACCGGCTTCACAGTTGTTGCCAAATGTTCAAGGTCTGAAAGGCCCATTTGGTTGTCTCAATAATGCTCGATTTGGAATTGCCTGGGGCGCTCTTGGTTCGGCCATGGCTTGTTTTCACGAAGCCACCGAATATGCAAAATCGCGAATTCAATTTGATAAGCCCATCGCAAGTTATCAACTCGTTCAGGCTAAACTTGCATACATGCTAACAGAGATCACCAAAGGGCAATTATTGGCTCTCCAGTTAGGAAGAATGAAAGACTCGGGTCAGTGTAAAGCCCATCACGTGAGCATGGCAAAAATGAATAATGTCTCTGAAGCGCTGAAAATCACTCGAATGTGCCGAGATATTTTAGGTGCCAATGGAATTACTGACGAGTACCAAGTCGGCCGCCATATGCGAAACCTCGAGAGTGTAAATACCTATGAAGGCACTGAAGACATTCATCGCCTTGTTTTAGGTGAATATGTGACGGGCATTCCTGCCTACCGGGTTAATTGATTGTTACCCGTAGTCAGCGATCGATTTAAGAAATCTGAATCAAATTATTATTCTAGTCCCCGATCTGATCTTTTAGATATGATTCCAAAATCTTGTAACCAAATTCTTGATGTGGGCTGTGGAACTGGCGAGAGATGGAAAAACTTTTCAGGTGAAGTAACGGGGATTGAAGTCAATGAAGAGGCTGCCCGGGTTGCTTCTGGCGTCTTAAAAAATGTCGTCGTTGGAGATCTCGAAAATCTTGATCTGAGACTTAAAGCAGCTAGCTTTGATTGCATCGTTTTTGCCGATGTGTTGGAGCATCTCTACGATCCGTGGGGAACGCTTGAGAAAATGAAGAAATATTTGCGGACTGAGGGGGTCGTTCTTGTTTCAATTCCAAATATTCGACACTATCGCGTATTGAGGGCCTTACTATTGAAAGGTGAGTTTAAATATAAAGATTCCGGAATTCTAGATAAGGATCATTTGCGATTTTTTACTCGAAAACAAATTATGGACCTAGTTTCTGGAGCCGGCCTAGAAATTATGTCTGTTAAACGTGCGTTGGCTGCCTCCTCCAAACACAAGATCCTAAACACTTTGTTTTTGGGTGCTTTGAGTGATTTTTTAACTCAGCAATATTACGTTCTTGCGAAGGTAAAAACTTAAGATTCGACGGCCCGATTGCCCAACTTCAGTTGCACGGTCCCCTTACATTAGCTAAATTCAATTGCCTTTCATACAGACTATCGTCGTGACCCCTAAATGGTGCCTTAATCATAACGGAATTAGTTCGCATTGACATAGAGCTTCACAAACTGTGAAGCAAAAGCTGTAGTGTCGCCGTTGGGACTATTGTATCCTATCGACACCATGGAACTTAACGAGATTCTGACCCAAGCTATGGCTGCCGGCGCCAGCGATATTCACCTCAAACACGGTGTTATGCCAGTGTTACGAATTCACGGTAAACTCACTCCTATCGACAAGAAAGCCAAACGTCTCACTGGCGACGAAATCGCCGAGATGGCCGCACAAATCATGAATTCGAATCACCGCAAAAAATTTGCTGACGCCCATGAAGTCGATATGGGATACGGGGTCCCGGGCCTAGGACGATTTCGTGTAAATATTTTTCAACAACGTGGCACCGTGGCGATGGTTATCAGAGCTATTCCGTTTCAGATTCAATCCTTCGAAGATTTAAATTTGCCGTCGGTCATTAAAAAAATTACAGTCTATGAGAGAGGATTAGTTTTAGTTACTGGAATTACGGGAAGTGGCAAATCCACGACTCTCGCCTCAATCATTGACTACATTAATAACCATCGCACAGGCCATATTTTAACCATTGAGGACCCTATCGAGTTTTTAATTCGAGACCGTCGTAGCATTATTAATCAAAGGGAAATCGGATTAGATACACCCAACTACTCATTTGCTTTACGCCAAGCTTTAAGACAAGACCCCGACGTAATTCTCATAGGCGAGATGCGCGACACAGAGACGATTAAGACTGCCATGTTAGCAGCAGAAACAGGACATCTTGTTTTTTCGACTCTTCACACGATAGATGCTACTGAAACGATCAATCGCATTCTTGCCTCGGTGGAACCCCATGAACAATTGCAATTTAGACTTCAATTGGCCGCCACTCTTCGAGCCGTGATTAGCCAAAGACTTATTCCGCGCGCCGATGGTAAAGGTGTGGTGCCTGCTTGCGAGGTTATGATCGTCAATGCCCGCATTAGAGACATGATTGTGGAACCCAATAAAACCCGTGAAATCATTATGGCCATTGAAGAGGCAGCAGAAACTCTTGGAACCCAATCTTTTGACCAAGCTCTTATGAACTTGGTTCAAAGAAAACTAATTAACTTTGACGAGGCCCTGGCATCGTCGACAAATGCCGATGACTTTGCCTTGAGATATAAAGGAGTTACGAGCATGGACGGCAAGAAATGGCAGGGCTTTGAAAACTCTCAAGGCGCCATTGACCTACCAGAGATAGATTCGATAGAACTTCAAACTATGCCCAAGATTAAGGGAGAAAATTTGACTATCGATGATGATGAAGATGATGAGGAAGACGATTGGACTTAAATAGCAAAGAATTTCTAGAAATGAGGGAAAAAGCTTTAAGAATTTTAGCCAGGCGTGATCATTCAGTTTTGGAACTAAGACTAAAATTAAAACAAAAAGTGAGTTTTGATTCTGAAACCTTTAAGAATTTAGTGAATCAATTAAAGGATAATGGGTATTTAGCGGAAGACAGCGAATTGGTTAACTGTTACATTCAAAAATGGCGTAAAGAAGGCCGCGGCCGCCAATGGATATCAAGTAAACTTCGACTTAAAGGGCTACCTCAAATTGGTTTGCAAGATGACTTAGACGAGATCGCCAGCGCTCGTCGTTACTTAGAGAAAAAAACAGGAGCCTCCACTTTTCGCGGATTCAGCCAAGTCAAGCGAACTAAAGTGGCCAATGCGTTGGTTCGACGAGGATTTACCACAAACCTAATCTTGGCTCTCATTAAAGAAAAAAATCAGGAATGAAGTTGACGGCCACAGAAGTCAGAAAAAGATTTATCGACTA
Source organism: Oligoflexia bacterium (assembly GCA_023250675.1). Lineage (GTDB taxonomy): Bacteria > Bdellovibrionota > Bdellovibrionia > JABDDW01 > JABDDW01 > JAHFAE01. The sequence goes on from JAHFAE010000012.1 coordinate 35,642, forward strand.
CTTTGTAAAAAATGGCCACGAAAATGTGGCCAGTTCTCGTCTTATTCCTGATAACGATCCCACTCTTCTATTTACTAATTCTGGCATGGTACAATTCAAAAATGTATTCTTGGGTTTTGATAAACGCCCCTATAAAAAAGCCACGACGGCCCAAAAAAGTGTGCGAGCCGGCGGAAAACACAATGATCTTGAAAATGTTGGTCACACGGCTCGACACCATACCTTTTTTGAAATGCTAGGAAATTTTTCATTCGGGGATTATTTTAAGAAAGAAGCCATACACTATGCGTGGGATTTCTTAACTAACGATTTAAAAATTTCAAAAGACAAACTCTACGTCACCGTTCACGTTTCAGACGACGAGGCATTCAATATCTGGACCAACCAAGAAAAAGTTCCTGCCAATCGAATTTCAAGATTCGATGCCGATAACTTTTGGCAAATGGCCGATACGGGACCATGTGGCCCCTGCAGCGAAATTTTCTATGACCACGGCAAAGACCCCACTCGCGAAACCCATGACTGCAAAGTGGGTTGCAGTTGCGATCGGTTTGTTGAAATTTGGAATTTAGTTTTTATGCAGTTTAATAAAGATGAAAAGGGTAAGACCACGCCTCTTCCAAAGCCATCGATTGATACGGGAGCGGGGCTTGAGCGATTGTCTGCCGTCATGCAAGGTGTTTTAAGTAATTACGACACCGATATTTTCACTCGGCTTTTCGAAGTGATGGAGAAAATCTCTGGCAAAAAATACAAAACCAATAGCAAAGACGAGGTCTCCACTGCTATGCGGGTAATGGCTGATCATTCAAGGGCCACGGCATTTCTTATTGCCGACGGGGTAATTCCCAGTAACGAGGGCCAGGGCTATGTCCTGAGGCGTATTATGAGAAGAGGAATTCGCTTTGGTAGAAAATTGACCGACGAAAGCATCATTGTCCCTACCGTCAGCGAAATTATTAATATGATGGGTGATTTTTATACCGAACTTAAAACTCGAGAAAAATTTATTTTGTCCACAGTTAAAACCGAAGAAGAAAGATTCATAGCGACTCTTGACCAAGGCACCACGCTTCTCAATCTGGCCTTGGAAGAAATGAAAAATTCTAAAGATGGTGTTTTAAATGGCGAAACTGTATTTAAACTTTATGACACCTATGGATTTCCTTTAGATCTTACGACCCTCATGGCAAAAGAACGGGGAATTCAAGTAGACATTGCTGATTTCGAACACCGAATGGAAAGCCAACGAACCCAAGCCAAAGCAAGTTGGAAGGGCGGCTCAGGAGACCAAACCCAAGGTCTCCTCTTGCAAGGAGCTCAGTCTTTTAAGCCTACCGTGTTTCAAGGGTATGACTCCATGTCGGGAGCGGCGAAAGTAATGGGTTTATTTTCTACGCAAGGTCAAGCCGTGAAAGAAGTAAATGGAGAAGGGCTTGCCGTTTTTGATAAGACGACTTTTTACGCTGAAGGCGGTGGGCAGGTCGGAGATAAAGGAATTGCTCGCACTCGAAGTAATTTAGAAGTTGTGATTCAAAACACGAAAAAATTCAATAACGTTTATTTTCATTTTATAAACGGAAAATTGAAAGTTGGCGATGAAATGAGCCTTCAAGTGGCACCGGAGCGAAGGGCCACAATGAGAAATCATAGCGCCACTCACCTTCTTCACTCAGCTCTAAGAAAAGTGGTGGGCTCACACGTGACCCAAGCGGGTAGTCTGGTCGACGCCACCCGGTTGCGTTTTGATTTTACTCACCCAAAACCCATGACTTTTGAAGAGACTACTGAAGTCGAAAAACTTGTGAACTCTGAGATAGCCCAGTCGATTACAGTGCAGACCCAAGTCATGTCGCAAAAAGAAGCCATGAGTGCTGGAGCCGTGGCACTATTTGGAGAGAAATATGGCGACAGCGTTCGCGTCATTACCATGGGTGATTTTTCTAAAGAGCTTTGTGGTGGTACCCATGTTTCTAATACTTCAGATATTCGTGTTTTTAAAATTATGAGTGAGAGTGGGGTCTCAAGCGGTGTACGTCGCATTGAGGCAATTACAGGAGATGCCGCTGTGACTTTTTTGTTTAAACGAGACATGGAGCTAAACCAAATTGAAGAAAACTTGAACTCTGAAAAAGGCAAGAGTTTAGGGCGTGTTAAAAAAGTAGTAGAGGCAAGTAGAAAGCTTGAACGAGATTTGAAAAATGCTCTCGTTCAAGGCCAAACAACTAATATTGACGACATCATCAACACGGGCCGTACTGTAAAAGGGATAAAAATGGTGAGCTCGTGCCTACCTATAGCAGATCGCGATATGCTCAGCACGTTGAGCGATCGAATAAAAGATAAAATCAGATCAGGAGTCATCGTTCTCATTGGGACATCTGAAAATGGTGGACCAAGCCCTATTGTCGTGAGCGTTACTAAAGATTTGATCGGTCAATTTCATGCTGGGAATATTCTAAAGAATGTGGCTGCCGTGATGGACGGCAAAGGTGGCGGCCGGCCAGATTTTGCCCAAGGGGCCGGGCCCACCAGCAGTAAAGCCCAGAGTGCGGCCGACAAAGCATATGAGCTTCTCTAGTACCTAAATTCAAATCGATCAGCCCTTGAAGCATGGTTTATCACCTCAAAGGTCAGTGGGTAGCCCGGATAAAAAAACTTAAGATCATAAATTCCAAAAATAGCGTCAGAACTAACGCATCCATCTGTGCCGGTTGTAAAAGTGTCATTGACGAGAACACCGGTAACTGGATTGTTACTTAGATAAATGCATACACTCACGGGCCCAGATGTGGCAGCAGGAAGTGGTGTATTAGAAATATCTAGAGCATTTGGAATACATCCGTCCCAAACCGTAGAGTAGTACCACGGCATGGGCACCTGATCTCTACTGCGATCAACGATAGCACGTCGACTTAACGTATAATCTCCCGTGGTTCTATACCCGCATGTGGTGAGAAAATAACCACCATTATCTGTAGAGATATTATTATATATTTCAATGGGCCCTGTTGTTTGATCCACTGAAAATCCCTGTTGGGAATTTTTGATGGTATTGTCGTGAATTGAACCACCCTCCATGGGAGAATGACCCACGAAATTATCCAGTTCACCTGGAGCATGCCAAGCGTTGACACCTACGTACATTCCAAACCCGCAACGTTTGCTAGGCCCGCAATCAATATCGTTTCGAGAAATGTCAGATTCGTAATAATTTGGGAAGCTATTATCAAAAGCGGCGATATGCATGGCTACAAAAGAAGAACCCGCAAAAGAAGTAGAATGTCGAATCCTATTGTTTTGAATTTGGCAGCCGTGACAACCGCCAATGACAAGATCAATATCGGTATTATCAAAGAATTGATTTTCTGTGATAGCAGAGTTTATCCCATTCCCAAAAGTAATTCCGTCAGACCACATTGCGAGTTTAGAATGATCACCATTTCCTAGTACGATATTTTTTGCTACCCGAGTTCTCAATGCTCCCGTAACATACATGGCCGTTCGACAAGTGGTTTTAGTCAGCACGTTGTTTGTAAACGAAGAGTCAGGATTATTAAATAGCAAAACGCCCCCCACGTAGGATTCTGGACACTGTTGAATATTTTGAGCTGCAATGCGGGCCTCACGATTGCCGTCAAATTCTAGATGATCCACGTGAATATTCAAGCCAGTGATTTGAAAAGTCCATTCTATCATTGGTAATGACATAGACGTAACAAGAACCGCGCAATCGTTAGTGTCGTCGGGTTGGCAAGGCACCATGGATTCTGTATGATTTTGAGTTCGGATGGTCATGGGTCTATCGATTAAGATCTTGTGAGCAACTTGGTATCTCCCAACCGGTAGTTCGACGATTGAATTATTTGAGGCCGAATCAATACAATTTTGAATTGCGCCTGAAGCATCTTGCATAGAATTGGCAAGGCTTGAGATATTACAAAGATTCGTCGATAACATGGGTGTTGTCGATGGGGCTGGCATTGGCGCAGTTGTCGGGGTCGTCGCTGCAGAGGGAATGCTAGGTGGAGGCACGGGACTTGCGGCTGAACTTGGACTTGCTTGAGGTGGAATTGAAGCCTCTGTACCAGGTGACGGTGATGGGGACGCCGAAAGATTTGCACCACTTTCCTCCTCACTAGTAAATGATTCCTCGCCATTTTGAGAACCAGAATGCTTGGTCTGTTTAATACAACCCACCAACAGCATCGAAGATATAGCTGTGAAGACTAAAATGAATCGAATCAATGGCCCCTCGATTTCAGAACTACCCACCCCATAGATGAGCAATGCGGATGCCACAGTTTTTTTTCGAGTTTTCAAACACTTACCGCAATATATTAAAAATCTATGGCCAGTAATTGAGCACCGAGCTCCCATTTTCCCTCAATTACCGAGTCTAAATAGTTGAAAATACACACCTAATATAATTTTGAATGCCTATTTGTCAGCTGTTTAGGTGCCTGGCGGTTTTTCCGCAAATATAAGGGCAGCTGGAGGTGCCTGCCGGTCTTTCCTAGCTTATATTTGCGGAAAAACCGCCAGGCACCTTTATATTGATTTTGAGCGCTTTAAAAGGTGGTAGGCCAAAGCTGCTGCCGGAAGAATTATCGCAGCTCCCATGATGTTAAGTTTATCCAAAAAATCTTGGTTTTCTGGCGAAAAAAGTCCAGAGGCCCTTCCTTGATAATATTGATCAAAAGTTCCCACGTGAAGATATTGATTCAAAGTCATTCCGAATGTTCCCAGTAACCAAACAACACCTAAAAACAAAGTAAAGAAAACAGCTTTTCTTTGACCTCTTTGAATCAGAAGTTGCGCCAGCCAGGTGCCAAATACCATTCCCGAAAAATACTGGAGAAAATAACTTGGTCCCATCCAAAATTGAATTTCATTTTCTGGAATAAGATAAACGGAACTCCACCCTGTGTGCGCATAAAAATACCAGGCCGTCACAGGTACAAAAATGAAGGCGGAATAAGCCAATGCGCATTTCATCGGGTAAGTGATCAACTCACCACCGTGCGCCCTGATTTCACAGCTCGCAAAAAGCATCAATATTTGGCCGATCACAAAACTGGTCGGCGTGTCTAAGAGTATTGTTGGCCTACCCTCCCGAGCAAAATTCTTTTACTGTATTCATGAAAACGTCAAGTCCCCATTTAAAACCCTCCACAGGAATGCGCTCATTGTGACCGTGATAGAGTTGCGGAAAGCTCATGTCCTCAGCTAATTTAATTGGCGTAAATCCATAACAAATCACACCCCGTTTTTTAAGATATTGGGCATCTGTAAAGCCCACAGTGAGATTGGGAATCACATGGGCTCCCGGGTCAGCTTTCTTGATTTGCTTTTCAATTTCTCTAAATAATGACGTATCAGGAGAACTCTCATGCCCGGCGACTTCACGCACTACTTCAACTTGAAGTTTTTCGCCCGTTAATGCTTCTAATTCTTTAACAATGTCGGCTCCAGAAAATCCGGGGAGACTACGGCAATCAAGATTTAAAGTCACGGTGCTTGGCACCACATTATGTTGACGGCCAGATTCTAATCCCGTTGGATTCACGGTGTTAGTTACCATTGCGCTAATTGTTGCAAAGCGATCAGGATCATTCCCCGTGCGTTCAAGTTTCTTCAATAGCGTAGGGCCCATTGGCGAATTAATAAATCTAAATTGTGCCCCTCTGATGGGCCCGAACGCTTTTATCAATCCTTTAAAAAACGTATCGCTGGATTGAGTGCGATGAGTTGGCATCGTAGAATTTTGCAACTTTGTCAAAAACCGAGCCGCCTTGTAGTGAGCGTTGTCATCTTTGGGAATGCTGCCATGGCCAGGACTTCCGAAGAACTTTATTTTGATCCAAAAAATCCCTTTTTCACCGACTTGAATGGGATAAATTCGTTTACCTTGCATATGGACGGTGTAGCCACCCAATTCACCCAAGGCGTACTCTGCATTGACAAGTTCTGGGAATTTTGTCGTTAAAAATCCCATACCAAAATCTCCACCAACTTCTTCATCGGCAACTGCCGTCATGATAACATCTCGTCCTAGTCGGGTTTTCTGGCGCGAAAGAGCCAGCATGGTTGCTAGACAATAAGCCGTCATATTTTTCATATCCACGGCCCCACGACCCCAGATACAATCTTCAGTAATCGCCGCTGAAAAGGGGGGATGCTTCCATTTCTCTTCTTCTGCGTGAACAACGTCCACGTGACTGGTGATGAGGAGAGGTTTTGCGGAACCGTTCCCCGAAATTCGCACAACTAAATTTGCTCTGTTTGGTGCTGACTCGATGATCTGGGGCCTTAACCCTTCACGAGACAAAACTTCAGAAATATATTGAATACATGGTTTTTCATTACCTGGCGGATTCGCCGTATTAAACTGCAACAGTTTTCTAAAATGCTCAAGGGTCTCAGTGAAAATTTCCATCTAAATATTCTGCCCCCCGAAGTGCCAAAGTCATTATGGTCACTTGTGGATTGACCCCCAATGCACCAGGAAATGTGCTCACATCAAAAATCCATAGATTCTTAATATCATGGGATCGACCAAAGCTATTGACAACACTTTTTCGAGGGTCTTCGCCCATTCGACAAGTCCCCAACCCGTGATTTCCCTCTCTTACTATGTCTGGTCCCAAATTTTTATTTTGATCAAAAAAATTCCTCAATTCGGTTAACGATTCAAATTTTGATTTTAACGGATTATCGGCATAAATAGTTTTTGCCCCTGCTGCAAGTAAGACTTCTGCTGACCGAAACATTCCTTCGGTCAGCAATTTCAGGTCTCTTTCATTTAAAACATATTTTATTTGCACTTTTTCACCTTCAAAACTCAAAGATCCTGAACTTTCATCGCGAATCATGGCCCCGCATCCGGCAAAATTTTTGTAATTTTTCATAACTTCTACAGGGCCCTTGCCCATCCCAGGAATAGTTAGCCCAAACATTCCCGCCGGGGCCCAGTAAGTTTCAAGCAAAATATCTTTGTCAAAAAATTCGTCGCTGTAATACCCTTGCACAACACTTCTATACCCCATAATTGGTTCATCAAAAATACCCGTAACACTTGTGGAAGGATGACACCGAAAGTTCTGGCCCACTTGACCTGAAGAATTGCAAATCTTATTTTTCATCAAAAGCGACGGAGTTCCCACGGCACCACCTGCCAATACCAAATGCTTTGCGTTGACTGTCAATCGACATTTTGTTTTCAGAGTTTTTGGATCATAAATGACTGCCATCAATGATTCAAACTGGTTAGTTTTTTCATTGATATCAATTCTTGAAACTCTCGCGTAAGTATAAACATCGGTACCAGCGCCCATGGCCTTAGAAATAAAATTCTTATCTACACTTTGTTTGGCCCCTGAAGGACATCCATAAAAACAACGGCCACAAGCCACACAACCCAAAGTGTTTCGCGGCACTACTCCCCCTTTAAAACCTAGTTTTTCTAGTCCCTCTTTGAAAACTGTGTTGTTTCGACCAAGCTTTGAAACGTCAAGAATTTCTATGTTGATTTTTTTTTGAACCTTTTCGACGAAAGGCTTTAGAGATTCAGGGGAAAAATCCTTGAGATTTCCTTGATCTGCCCAAAATTTAACGACCTTGTCGGGAGGTTTAAATGAAATAGCGCTATTGACGAGGCTTCCTCCACCAACTCCCTTTCCAAACATTGTGACAAAAAAAGCATTTCCCAAAGTAAATCTCTGCCCTCCATCTTGATAAAGATTCGTAAGAGCATCGATCCCGTCTTTAGTAAAATCTTTTGGGCTAAAATGCCCACCCAATTCTAAAACCACAACCTTTCGCCCCGCCGACGCCAAAACGTAGGCTGCAGCCCCTCCGCCGGGTCCTGCCCCCACGACCACCACGTCAGTGTCGAGATTAAAATCTGAATCAAACTCCTCAGGTCGCCTGATCATTTCGTGCAGTCCTTACCAATTTCAATTTGGCCAATAACTTTGGGATGATTGTAATAAATCAGATGAACAAAAGCCTTAAGTCCCCTGACCAACGCTCGATTGCCCACCGAGGGCGATTCGTCAAATCGAGACAAAATCTTGTAACGCTCGGCAATAGTCAACCGTGTAAACTTTCTAAAATAAAAGCATCGGAGGGGAAAAAGATGTTCAACGATCCAAAATAAAAGACTTGCGCCATTGCGATTGTGTGAAGGCATAACAGACAAAAAACGATCTACCTCATTTGCAAAATCAATTTGATAAATCGAAACTCCAATGGCATTTTCCTCAGGAATCATCACCTCACCCAGGGCTTCAGCAATTGCGGCCTCTTTGCTTGTCAAAAATTTTAAACCAGTTCTTGTGGCGTACCCACCAAAAGTTACACTCAAAATATAACTTAAGGGTGCTAGAACAGTTGTAGCTAGAGATCCTAATAATACTTGCCTTCGCGTTGGTTTTTTGAAACTCATGGCTTCTCAGTGACGAGCCTTAGGCAAACGCACTCAAATGTGATAAGATTTCAAACATGACATCAACGGCAAACAACTGTGTGATTTGAGTTGGATCGTAGTCCGGGATGATCTCGACCACGTCGGCCCCCACTAGATTTATTTTTGGAAGATGGCGCAAGAAACACTGGGCTTCGTAAGATGTTAGACCACCGATGACAGGGGTTCCTGTGCCGGGAGCATAAGCGGGATCCAAAACATCCACATCAAAACTCAAATAAACCGGCATATCGCCGAAATCAGGCCAAATTTGTGAGAGCGCTTCAACTCCTTTTTTTCTGATTTCATCAACAGACCAAACGGTTATTTCATTTTTTTTTGAAAACTCAGCATCTTCTTTAACTGCAAAAGGCCCACGAATACCAATTTGAATTGTCTTTTTAGGATCAATAAGTTTTTCTTCAACTGCGTGGCGAACAAAAGTTCCGTGATGAAAATCGCAATCCCAAGCGGGAGGATAAGTATCAAAATGAGCATCAAAATGAATAAGCCCTAAAGATTTCTGATATTTTTTCTTTAGTGCTCTCAAAATGGGAAGTGTAATGGAATGGTCACCGCCACAAGCCACAAACTTCTTATTGCCATTTAGAACTTCACCTACAAACTTTTCAATTCTTTCATAAGTTTGCTTGAGATCAATGGGAACGGTGGGGCAATCGCCAATATCTGCCACCTTAAGATTTTTAGAAAAAAGAGTATCTCGACCCCAATGGTAACCTCGTCCTAAAGATGAAACTTCGCGAACGTGGCTTGGTGAAAATCTCTGGCCCACACGATAAGTAGCACCTCCGTCAAAGGGCACACCAAATAATGCGACGTCAAATTTTTCATTGAGATCGGCAATAGGGAGACGAAAAAATGTTTTTATCCCAGAAAATCTAGGGAATTGTCGGCCTTCAATGGGTTTAAAATCCATCGCCTATTTTCTGTTCTTTATTAGGAGTTGGTCAACTTGTTCTTGGCGGTATTCATTGCTAAAACCTAACAATTGATGCAAATTAGATCTATGCAAGATCTAATTAAGAGCCTTGAAACTTGGTACGTCAAAAATAAGCGCGACTTGCCGTGGCGAAAAACTCAAGACCCATATAAAATTTTAGTTTCAGAAGTAATGCTTCAACAGACGACGGTGCGCGTTGTCATTCCTTACTACGAAAGATTTATTAGTGAATTCCCGAAAGCTAAAACTCTAGCAAACGCCGACATAGAGAAAGTGCTGAGTCTATGGTCGGGACTCGGTTATTATTCTAGAGCGCGAAATCTGCAAAAAGCGATGATTGAAGTAGTTCGGCGTAAGCATTTTCCAAATAATTTTGACGCATTACTTGAACTGCCTGGCGTTGGCCCCTACACCGCAGCGGCTGTTGCAAGTATGGCCTTTGGCGAGCCCGCTGCCGCCATCGATGGTAATGTTATTCGGGTCATTTCACGACTTTTTAACATAGCCGATGATATTTCTACGAAAAAGGGCCAAACAAAAATCAAAAAATATGCCCAGTCGTTGTTAAATCCCAAGAATTCTGGGCTTCACAATCAGGCTTTGATGGAATTGGGAGCTACGATTTGTGTTCCAAAAAATCCGTCCTGTATGCTTTGCCCGTGGATGAAATCTTGTAGAAGTCTTAAAGAGGGAACAATTAATTTACGACCCGTGAAAAAGAAAATGAGAAAACAAGACCCTTGGCTATGGACTCTGCGCCTTATTAAAAAAGACGGTAAAATTGCTTTGGTAAAAAATAATGACGGAGTACCCTGGCTCAAAAATACTTGGGTGCTACCCGGCAAAGCAATAGCTTTAAAAAAATCTCACCGATTAAAGATCGATTTTTGCCACTCCATCACACATCACAAAATTTCGGTGAGAGTTTTAAATGGAAGGCCCGATGATCTCAAAGGCCAAAAGGTAGTTTGGATAGATCCCAAAAAGGGCCTTAAAGTTGGTGTTAGCAGTATTGTAACTAAGGCTTTAAAGGCTGTTTCAGAATGAAAAATATAAGGACAAGTATATTCAAATCCGCACGATACATTATTTTTTGTCTACTCCTTGCATCTTGCCATTCTCAGATTCCCGACCCCACGGCGCCCGCGATTCCTAAAACTGTCGTAGAACCGAGGGCACCTACGAGTATTGAAAGATTGACCGAGACTGGCGAAAACAGTGGACCGTCGTTTTCGTTTGATGGAACTAAACTGATTTATGAGAGTAAACTGAGAGAACATAAATCCTCGCAAATATATATTCTTGATCTCATTACTAGAAAAAATAGACGCATAACCTATAACGATGGGGATGATTCTGGCGGGTCATTTTCGGCCGATGGTAAGAAAATAATTTACTCTTCGACAACGGACGAGAAAAAAGAACTAAAAGAACAATCAACCGATGAATTTCCCGGTCAAGAGATCTACCAATCTGACTCAGATGGGAGCCACATTGAACGACTCACCACAAGTCCCGGTTTTGATGGGGAGGGCAGCTACTCATCAAATGGCAAAAAAATATTATTCACAACAATTCGAGACGGCGATGCCGAACTATACGTAATGAATACTAATGGGAGAAACTTAAGACGAATCACAAATTCTAAAGGCTACGACGCCGGGGGCAGCTTCTCGTCAGACGGAAAATGGCTTGTGTGGACGTCAAACAGAGATGATGCTACATCTCAACAATTATTTTTAGCAGACCAATACGGCCGCTCGCCCAAAGTTTTAACCGCGGCTAAAGCAATTCATCGGCATCCTTCGTGGAGCCCCGATGGAAAGAGAATCATTTTTAGTAGTAATCGCCATGACAAAGCCCATTTTGATCTCTTTATTATTAATGCCGACGGAACTTGTTTGAAACGCATCACAGAGGCTAGCGGCAACGACGATTTCCCGATCTTCTCTCCAAATGCTAAAGAAGTCGTATTTATTAGCGACCGCAACGGAAAAAATCAATTGTACATGATGGACCTGCTGGAACCGCCGGACTGCCTTCACGAAACTCCCTAGGACACATTTTCATTTTGATGGCCGTCGAACTCGATGTCCCCTTTGGGGCGATTTTAGGGGTGGTGGATTTAGTTTCCAAGCCTTGAAACATCTAGTATTGTCAATTGGATCACCGTTCACCGCTAGTCGAGTTGAATTTTCGAATTCTTTTGCACCCGGCAGCCTAAATCCTTTACTTGTAAAACCATCATAATTCGCCAACATTTCGGTGGAGGACTTGAATTTTTCACTTTGAAAATAAATCTCATAAGCTGTCTCTTTGGCATTTTGCAAATTAAAATCATTTTCAAGAATGGCAACATGGGTTTTATCTAATGGACACAATATTCGATTCATCTCTTCTCGTTTAGATCCCATCTCGCCTATTTCCTGATGGTCCAAGGGCGAAAAAGCATTTTTATTAAGCAGTGCTAAAAGAGTGGCCTGGGCCTTACTTATTTGCCGAGGCGGAACGGTTAACAATTTAGCCAGAGTCTCGTCGCTGGCAAGGGTGGGGTCGGTCTTGTTTCTGAAACTACCCGCGTAGTTAGAAATATTTTCTTGACGGGGATTTTCAGCGCTTAGACCCTCGGTTCTATTTAGAATAATACGGCCAGCTGCCCTAAAATATTGAGGATTAAAACCCACATTCGACCCTCGACTCATCCATTTTCCATTTTCATCCCGAAATGTTTCACGCACATCTGAGCGAGCTGTGACAAAACCGCAAACACCCATTTCTGCCCAAATCACACGGGTCAATAAATCAAGGGCAATCTGGTCCTCTTCCGTGATATCATGTCTTAGGCCTTTATCATCCCAGTAAGGTGGAAACTTTCCTGCCTCTGTCTTTCGCATTTCTTTAACTCTGTTGGCAAGATAAACAACGGCATTATTTTGGTAACGGGCAGGACTTCGAATGGGCAGCTCACACTCACCCACGAGTTTTTCTGTTTTCACAAAATAATCTTTAAACTGGCTGAAATCCCCCATAAACCGCTCAAGTGCCGACGGATCTTTTGATTCTTGAAATTTCTTTACAACTTCTGAAACGCTATTTTTAGCCCTTTGAATATTTTTCTTTGGTGCCAACCCGCCACAATCATCAGAACATATTTGATTCTTAGATTCCCCCCACTTTGTTACTTTGGGAACAGATTTCATTTTTTCTATTTTTGTGATATTTTTTTCGGGCACCCAACCTTCACCCGTCACAAAACACTTGAGTTCTTTTAATCCCCTCCACTCTGGTGAATTTAAGATGCCCGCCGAATGCTCCCTGACACTTTGAGTTTTCAAAAACTGACGAATGCTCTCGGCAGCTTCAGGTCGGGTTGCATCTTTATGGGAATTCAGAAAATACATTTCATATTTGTCTTTTAATATTTCTCTAAAAGAAGATTGGGTAGGTTCAAATTCGACCTGACATTGTGGCGTATTAGGGAAATAAAGATATTTGATATATTTCCAACCCTGCTTTGATTGAGAAAAATCTTTAGGCGCAGCCGATGTGATCACTGTACTCGAAGTAGGAATCCAGCCAATACTGGGGCCCTTAGAATCAGGACTAACTTTAACAACCAATAGATCTAGATTAGGCCCAAGCGAATCTTTATTTATGATCCAATCGGATTGGCTCAAATAGACGTTTTCTGATTGGATAGTTTTCTCCGCCTCGCTGAGCACGGCTCGATTTACCTCTTGGAGGTCATCGGCAACGGATTTTTGCGACACAGGAACAATGATGATAAGGATGACTAGACCAATGACTAGACCACGATGAAGTTTCATCAGTCTTTATATCGGCAATAAGTTTTACAGTTTTTATTAAATTCTTGTCCAAATGAAACCGATTAGAAAATAAGAAGAGCCTTATGTGGTTGCTTGTTTAATATTCGTATCGCGCCTAGACTAAAGGTATTTGAAAATCGGGAAGAAAATGAAAAATACGTGCGTGCAGATTTTTTTTGTGACTATGATCGTCGGGGCCTCCGGGCTGACAAACGTCAGTCTCCGCAATTACCAAGATCCCAAGCGCAAACTCACTTTGGATGTAGCTGGTACCCAATGGGATTTTTTTGAAGGTCGTGAAAGCGGAAGACCCAGTGATTTGAATCTTCAATTTGTGGCTCGAGGGCAGGGAGCTTCATCAAAAGACGGACAGTCGACTCTGACAATGAGAATCGATTCAGGCCAATGGCCCTCGGCCCGCAACTACGGAGAAAAATGGCTTAAAGAATACCCCAAATTTGGTTTTGAACTTCAAATGTCTAAAGAAACCCAACATGGGCACCTGCATGGTTTTGAAATGGAGTTGACGTCCTCGTCAACGAATCGCCGAATTCGACAATTTGTTGTTAATGCGAAAGATGAAGTTTGGATTTTTACTTGTTCTTCAAGTAGCGATCAATTTGATTTGACTTGGTCGTCCTGCGAAAAAATTCTCAATACCGCATCACTTAAATAACTTTGAAATTAGATTTTTTACTTTAGTACTAAAACTTGGCGATGGATTCTTGTTTGAAGAAGATTCTTTAAATATACGATGAGTTCCAGATTTTTTCAAAGGTCGGCGCTGGGGCATTTGACCTTGGGAATGAGATGACTTTTTATTACTTTCAATTTCGCCTGCATTTTGACTTAGAGTTTTATGTCGACCTAATTTTCGATCACGATGCTGGCTTCCCAGGGAGCTTCGAGAATCAGCAATTTGACCGTGAGTCTTTCCTTTATCATGGCTGCTGCCACTTCGCCCCTGGGATGACTGCTGGGAATTTTGATGGCGAATGGGTGGGTGCCGTAGATTTTCTTTCTTATTATGAGTCGACCGCTGGATCGAGCCGGGTGGTGTACCAGGCGTTGAACCTAGAGTTGACCCATGGCCGATGCCATGCCCTTGGCCTCTACCAACAGAACTTTGGCCATCCCTTTGTGCCGGCCCTTGAGTTGAATTTTGACCATGCTTTGGTTTTTGATTATGGCCAGATCCTTCTTGCGAAGCACCTCTTGGTGGCCTTGGCCCTCGAGAGTGCCGCGATGGGATTGGCCGTTTATTTTGAAAATTGACCTTGCGACTCTCAGGACGACGCTCAAAGAATTCTAAAAATGGCTTAAATTCTTTTACAAGTTCTGTTTCTTCTATCCACCCTATTTTTACTTTTTCTTTTAAATAGGTTTCAATTCGCATCAAAGCTTCAACGTCCCGATCGCTGACTAAACCTACAGCACGCCCACTGCCCCCAGCTCTACCTGTTCGTCCGATGCGATGAACATAGCCTTCGGCATCATCAGGAAGGTCGTAGTTTATAACAAGATCAACGCCCTTAATATCTAAGCCCCGAGCGGCCACATCAGTAGCAACAAGAATCTGTTTTTTACCTGCCTTAAATGACTCTAGGACTTTATTGCGCTGAGCTTGACTCAATAGAGAACTCATCTCAGTGGCTTCAATTCCATTATCTTTAAGAAATCGCTCAATT
>JAHFAE010000087.1 GCA_023250675.1 Oligoflexia bacterium
AGAGTTTCGATATTTTTTAGGATGCGGACAGTCCCTCGAAATGCGGGGAGATTATCTATAGTCCCCGTCTTAAGATGTTGAGCGATTTCAAGAATAGTTTTTTCAGACATTCCATGACATAGGATATCGGCCCTAGAATCAAAAAGAATCGATCGGCGAATATTATTGTCCCAATAATCGTAGTGGGTAAATCGGCGAAGGCTGGCTTCAATTCCACCAATAACAATGGGCAAACCTGCAAATGCTTGTCTTACCAAATTTGAATAGACAATGGTCGCCCGTTCGGGCCTTTGATCAGATGACCCGCCCGGAGTGTAAGCGTCGTAATCCCGGGGTCTCTTGTTGGCCGTGTATTTATTAATCATGCTATCCATGGCACCGGCGGTGATTCCGCAAAATAGTTTGGGGCGACCCATTCGCTGAATATCTTTTAGGGTTTTCCAATTGGGTTGTGAGATGATTCCTACTCGGTAGCCGTGCTTTTCTAAGATTCGACCTAAAAGTGGAGCACCAAAAGAAGGATGATCAATATAGGCATCGCCCGAAACAAGCAGCACATCAAGTTCTTGCCAACCACGAAGAGCCATTTCGTCTGAATTTGTAGGTAAGAAGTTAAATTCCAAATTTCCCATAAAAGCTTTGGTATACTACCATGAAACTAAGGCCTTAAGAGTCAATTTCAGCCTTTTTTCATCGCCATGGTAGGCAAACTTAAAGAGCTTTCTAGTCATATGGACTAAGTACCTGGGGGCGAATTTAATGCGATCTCTTGGGCCCCCATGGCGCCAAACAACGACCCGACGGTTTCGATGATAATGAAAAATCGTGTACCGGGGGTCTTTATGGCAAGTTTTACCAATACCGTGCAGAAGAACGACAGCCGGGATCACCCCAAGTTGTACACTTTTCTTGGCGGCTCGAAGACTGTAATCGACGTCTTCCCAATAAGTTCCAAGGGATTCATCAAATGGTCCCGTGGTGGACCAGGCCGTTTTATTAATGAAAAAAGCAGTTCCCGGAACGTAGAACCTTTCAAATTTCTTAAGGTTTTCGGCGGGTCCTTGCAAATGCTGGAGAGTGCCGGTTTGCAAGTTACAAATGCCACCCATTGAATCGATGTTTGAAGTTTGTCGTCGGAAAATTTTTGGTGCTAAAAGAAACGGACTTTCATTTAATGATTGAAGGGCCTGAACATCGAGTTGCTCGATTTGAGTGTCATTGGTCAGAAAAAGAACATTTTGAATGTTTTTGTTAAAAATTTCTTCTAAGCCCTTATTAATACCGCCGGTGAATCCGCGATTTACTTTTATATAAAGGTGATGGACATCTTTATAGGATTTGCGAAAGTCATGGACGATTTTTTCTTGCGTACCATTGTGCACAAGATAGATTGAACTCTGACTAAAATATTTTAATACAGAATCAATACACCTACGAGTGAGGTTTTCATGATTATAACTCAGTATGACGGCGGCCATTGACATGCTCACGGTCTTACTCCCCGCTGCCGGCTTTGGCAAAAGAAACCCTGGACATGAGGTGAAAGAACTTATGTTACAGGGAGGAAAACCTCTCATTGAAAACAGTTTTGATCTCTTAAACAGTTCTGCAGTAAAAGATTTCTTAGCGAAAATTGTAATTATCACTCGAGTTGAAAAGCGGCTCCCTTTTGAAATTTGGCTTGCTCAGTACAGTCGCCAAAAGGCATTTGACGTACCAGTTTATTTTCACTTATTAGAGCCCGAAGGCCATGAATGGCCATTCAGTCTTCTTTCAGCTCGCGGGTATTGGGGAGAAAAAAATCTTGTTTTGTTACCTGATACTCGTCTTGAATTAGGAATGAAAGGAATATCTGAAATCGATTTTATACTCGGTATTTCGAGTTCGGTTTGGGCCGTTAAAAAAATGCATCATGTTCAGCTAAAGTCCTACGGTGTGGTGACGCGAAACGGTAACGAAGCATTGACTGTCACCGAAAAACCTATTTCGTTTGTCTCTTCTTGGGTTTGGGGAGCTTTTGGCTTTAGAAGAGAAGTTGGTGTTGAGCTTTTACAAGCCTTAGAAAAGAGCACTTTTGACCATAGTAAAATTGAACTGCCGCCAAAATCAGAAGTTGTTGAGCTAGAATATTTTAGGGATTTGTCTAGGCCCGTCGACAAAGAGGGCCCTAAGCTAGCTGAGAGGTTTCTCTTTGACCTTTAGTGCAGTCTCGAATACAGCTGATTTCTGTTCAAGAGATTTAATTCTTACTTCATGTAGCTCGACTTTAGCACTTACATTGGAAACCAGCGATAAGCCATCAAATGCTCCAAGTATTTCCTCTTTCATTTTAATTATATCGGCTCTTTGACCTTGAAATTGCCTTCCAAGGTTATTGAAGCCAATTTGCAACTCATTTTGACCCGATTCAAGCTTTTTGAAATCTGATCGTAACTCATTTTGACCCGACTCAAGCTTTTTAAAATCTGATCGTAACTCATTTTGACCCGACTCAAGCTTTTTAAAATCTGATCGTAACTCATTTTGACCCGACTCAAGCTTTTTAAAATCTGATCGTAACTCATTTTGACCTGATTCAAGCTTTTTGAAATCTGATTGTAACTCATTTTGACCTGATTCAAGCTTTTTGAAATCTGATCGTAACTCATTTTGACCCGAATCAAGTCTTTTCAGTGTAGACAGAATTTGAGTTGATTTATTTTGTTTGATAGGCATAAAAACTTCTCCTTCAAAAGAAGGAGATTCTATCAGAAAATTTATTGGAGTCAATTTCAAGACTTAATATTTCGGAAAATTAACTCAGTAAGAATGTCCGAAATACGGACATTTTGATGAGACTATATTCCAAACACCAAAACTGCGTTCACGGCAAATCCATTGGTAGTTACTTTGTCTGAAGATGTTGAAGCGTTAGTCAGGCCCATTTCGTATTCGCCTTCAACTGCCAATTTCATCACTCCTAAATTTACCAGTTCGTATCCAGGGCCAATATTAAATAAAATGTTAAGAGGGGCTACGGAGTTTGATACACACGTCAATGTAGCGTTCAAGACTTCGCAGCTCGAGCTAGATTTGAAACCAAGCTTTAATCCCCCAAAGGCATATAAGCCGGTTAAAGGCAGGCTTATTTGTGCGTTAACAGGGACGTCTAAATAGGCAATTTTGCTTTTAAGCTCCAAAGTTCCAAACGATGCATTAACGTCTCTTGCCGTGTAAATCAAACCAGTACGAAACGCAAAAAGATCAGTAAAAGTAAAAAACAACAATCCCCCAACTTGATAGCCTGGAGTTGCATTATAGTTTACGCCATTGTCCGCAGTCGCCTTGTTACTTCTATACCCGGCAAGGGCACCCACTTTTGGCAATGCCAATGAAACACTAGCCATTGAAATTATCAACAAAGCCAAAGCGCTTATTTTTAAAAAGTCTTTCATTTAAGTCTCCCCAAAATGTTTTTAAAGGTTATCATTTTACCGGAATATTCAAAAATCCGAATCAATACTTCCAGTTATCGTCAAAACCTTCATTCAATGTGGTGGAATTAGCTCCACCAAGTGGTCTGAAATGATCCGTTCGTCTGCCATAAGGAAAATTCTTAGTGATCGGCGGTAGATAACGCTTCCAATATGTGCGAACCATTCTGAGAGCGATCCCACCGGTGAAATTTGGTGAAATGATAAATCCATCTCGGTTTTCGCAAGGCAAAACCTCAGCACCCGCCGCCAAACTCATTGATTTTGCCTTCTCTAGATCGGCAACTTTGAGCGTCAGCATGAAAACTCCATCTTGGCTTCCTGATTTTGTCGCGAGCACATCAAAAAAGTGATGCCCCACTTGAAATCGCTTGCCCGAAGTCTTCGCCAGCTCATTCCATTTTAGACCCGCTGGATTTCTTGAAAGCACTCTTGCCCATTGATTGGCCGCATCTTGGGGGTCTGCGCAAAAAAGATGCACACCTTCAATTCCAAAACATGTATTCCCATGGGCCACAGGAAGTTGTTCTTTTGCCAATTTCTCAAAACATTGCGGAGAATTCATTACAACCGACCCACTTATAGCAGGGGCGACATTGGATGGAAGGTTAAAACCAGTCCAAAGAGGAATGTTATCGCTCCCGCCTTTTCCACGGTAAGGCTTTTGAATATCGTTAGCTAAGTTTTTGATGCGCCGATAATCTGAAGCAATATGGTCGGACTCGAAACCGATGGCTACAACCCCGCTGTCCACTTGCTTCTTTTCGCCGGCTAATTCAGGCTTTTCTTTATTTGAAAATATCTCTATTGATTCAGGGCCAAAAAAAATCGATTGGCAGTAGTTTGCTCTCATGGAGGAGGTTACTTGAAAACCCAGCCCCGAAAACGTCTTAATTAACTTTTCTTTATCCTCAGAAGCCCAATAAACCGATTCTAGATCTAGCATGATGATCGCTCCATGATGTTTGACTTCCAACGAAAATCCTATGGCAAGCCAACCCAGGATGCAAGAAGAACAACCTTGTCTAAATCAACGCGGTACATTAAAACTATGCTAATGGGAACTTCACTGGTGGCAAGAAACTTCATATCCCTTTTGGGTTCAAATTTCATCGTTCAGGGGTTAAGGTTTTTGACCGTCGCTCTTCTAGCCAGGCGATTAGGGAACGAACTCTTCGGCGTTTACAACTACCTCATCTTACTTGCAAGCTACGGCTTTACAATTGTCGAATTTGGCCTAAAGAATCTTGCCATCAGAGAGTTCGCTCAAAAACGGGGTTCGGGTCAGTTTTTGGGCCAAATTTTTAAGTTACGCCTCATTTTTTCTGGTATGGCGGGAATTGCCGTTATCCTTTTTGCAAAACAAGCGTTTCCCGCAGGTGAATTTCTCCAAGGAGCTACCTATTTTGCGCTCAGCCTTGTCGTAGACGTATTTTTGGTAGACTTCTTAGTCATCGCCCAAGAGCGCCTGGCACTTCAAGCTTGGTCTAATATGGCCCACGCACTTACTTTGTTTCTTGGCTCCTATTTTTTGGTTCACTCGCCGCAAGATTTTTTGCTCACTTCAGAAATATTCTTTGTAAGTCATATTGTTTGGGTAGGTCTTTTATTTGTTTCGGCTAAACCTCTTGATAAAAATAATGGCACATCGTCTCAAACTTCAATGGCAGTTTTGGTAACAGCCGCTCTCCCCTTTTTCATTGCTCAAATATTGGGCGGTTTTCAATATTCCATGGATCTTTTATTACTTGGGCAATTTCACTACCAATCCTGGCTTGGCGACTATTCGGCTGCCATCAAAATTTTGAGTATTCCGCTAGGAGTGATCAATGCTTTGGTCATGGCCATTCAACCAAAATTGGCAAGGGAGTCCCATAATCTTAATTCCCCCGAAATGCAAACTGTGGTGGTCAATTCGACTTGTTTAATAGCTGTGATTTTAGCTCCTACTATTATAATAAGTTGGCTCTTCGGCGAACAACTGGTGTTTTGGTTATTTGGCTCCCAGTTTATTCAAAGTGGACAGCTCTTAAGACCTTTAAGTTTGGCTTTAAGTTTATTTTGTCTTGGCCTGGCTCCTATGCATGGACTTTTTGTAAGTTTTAGATCTAGAACAATGATTAAAATTGCATCTGCCAATTTTTCCGTGAGCTTAATTACGGTATTTATTATTTTAATTCTTGGAAAACCTCAGTGGGTCCCTTGGGGAATGCTTATCGTACAAGGTTTTTACCTTATTTCTGCGTGGCGTCCCTATGGTTTTGGTATTGGTTTTATGGCCGACGAATTTTATTTTTTGGCTCTTCCGTTATGTCTCTTAGCGATTCCCCTCTTGGCACCTTCAGCACTTCCTGCTTGGTTTAAATTTCTAATGGCTACTGCCGGATATTTGTCAGGACTTACCTATGCAAAAATATGGCGCAAACCTTGGTTTATTTCTGTATTGAGTCGCTCTTCATGAATTGGCTTATTTGGTCACCTCTGGATTTGATCAACGGCCCAGGTGGGGTTGAAACCCATTGCCGATGCTTAGCAAGGGAGCTGAGAAAATTAAAAATCGATGTTGAGTTCTCACAAAACCCTAGAGAAATTGACAATAAAAAATGGGACGTCATCCATACCCATGGCAGTTCAATTTTCTTTAAGAGTCATTTTCTAGGGCGAAATGGTCCGCCGTCAAGAATATGGGTACACACTCTTCATGGCCTTACCCACGAAAGAATGTTGGCTTGTAAAGAGTGGGCTTGGCCTGGGGGATACAGAGCTATTGCTCGTGAAATATTAGGACTAACAAGAGCAGATGTCATTTTGTCGGTCCATCCAGATTTATCGCTATACAAAATTTTTCAAAAAACTAAAAGAACGACTCAAGTTTGTTTCAATGGCTGGGATTCTTGGAATGAAGATGAGAATGAAAGTCGTTTAGAAACTTCAATGGTCGCCGGTGAAGGAAAATTTTGGCTCTATGTAGGCCGTGGCGAGGACAAAGTTAAAGGGACCAAGTTCTTAGAAAAAGCCTTGCGCTTAAATCCTGAAATTAGGCTCTTAGCCACTCCAGGAGAAGGATTTGGTACCGACAATCCCAGAATCGTTAAAACAGGGAGCAAAAATCCCAATGAAGTCAGAGAATTGATGTCCCATGCAGCTGGGATCGTACTTCCGTCAGTTTATGAAGGGCTCCCGTTGGTCGTCTTAGAAGCATTGGCTATGGGATTGCCCGTGATTTGCAATTACGTCGGAGGCCTTAAAACTCTCTCACCTGAATTGACTGGTTTAAACTTTGTGGATTGCAGAAACCCAAATCTTTTAGTTTCAAAAATGACTGAAATTCAAAACGCCGTGGACATATCATCGAGAATAAATTGGTCAAATTCAAACAAGAAAATTTTAAAAACCTGGAAGGATGTTGCCACCATCTCTTTGAGATCCGTGGAGGCCGTTTTTGAGCAGAGGTGATTTATCAGTTTCTGTTGTCATTCCAACTAAAGGCCGCGAACAAGTTTTAATGGATACATTAAGTTCCCTGCAAAATCAAATCTATAAACCCGATGAAATCATTGTAGTGGACCAAAATCCTCAACCAAGTCTTAATATTTTAAATTTTCTAAAAAGTATTCCCACAGCTCGGCATGTCCACAATCAAAAACAGGGACTGGTTGAAAATTATAATCGCTGCCTCAAAGAAGCTAAGGGCGAAATTATTATCTTTGTTGATGATGATGTTCTCGTTGAACCAGAACTAGTTTTAAGCCATTTGGGTATTTATTCTGACCTTACGGTGGGAGCCGTAGCGGGCAGAGTTCGAAGTTTAAAAGACGAGAAAAATTCTGGAAAATCCTCTCCTGCTGCAAAATTTAACCGTTGGACGGGCCAGGTGGCTTTTGAATTTAATAGCCCAAACTTTGGGATTATTCAGTTTGCCCAGGGCGCGAATATGTCTTTTCGTAGAAAGTATCTTCTTGAAGCCGGTGGGTTTGATTCAAAATTCGATGGGAACGGCTATTTCTTTGAAACCGAAGCGGGGTTAAGATTAGAAAGACTTGGATTTAGGACTGTGTTTTGTCCCCAGGCTGATCTCATTCACTTAGTTGAGAAATCAGGAGGCGCCAGAATCCACGACAAAGCCATTCATACCTATCATTTTACAAAAAATGGAATCAGACTGGCTCGGCGGTATTCACCAAAACTTGCTTTACCTTTGGTGATCATAAATAAAACTTCATATGCATTGGCTAAAGCGCTTTATAATAGAAATTTGAAGATTTTTTCATTAGCATGCAAAGGTCTCTGGGAAGGATTTTCTGGCCCCAGTGAATTTCAAAATACTTTATAACAAAAAGTTTAACCCAACAAATAAAGTAGAAAAACCGCCTACATCAATTCCAAATCGAAGTTTCATATTACTACTATACGAATAAATGCCACTCACACCAATCTGAATATTTAAGCCATCCTCGCTGATGTAAACAAAACCCGCATCTGGACTTACTGTAAATTTTGAATTTCTAACGTGGATGTCCCAGCGCATCTTTAAAGGAATTTCAAATACAGTAGCAGAATGATTTTTTTTAAAAGAATCGCTAGCTGAAATAATCCCTACACCCGTCTCAAAACTCATGCTGTCGTCTGCTTCTCTAAGAACATCATCGATTACGCGATAGGCCACGAGACCTTGAATCCCAATTCCCGGCCCTGAAAATCCTAAGAGTGCTGACCCGTCCCATTTGTCGCTATAATAATAATGGTGGCTAGAATAGGCGCTGATACTAAACATAAGAGCGAAAACAAAGGCCATTAAGTTTGAAAGTTTTTTCATGTTTCTCTCCTATCACCTTCTACGATTTCAAAATTGCGCCGTATTAGCAAGTTATTTTAAGCCTTGCCCTTGGTATAGGCATTGTGCATTATAAAAAGGAATGTCTTCAAAAAAACATATCAAGCTAGTCGTCAGTGATTGTCATCTTGGAACGGGAGCAAAGCTTGCCGACGGCGGAATCAACCCCTTAGAGGACTTTCGCAAAGACGACAAGTTTGTTGAGTTCTTGGATTATTACTCGACCGGTGAATTTGCAAAAGCCGGTGTTGAACTCATCATTAACGGTGATTTTTTTGATATGCTTCAAGCAAAGACTTCAAGTTCTGATACTCCTTATGAAATAATTGAAAACATCGCCGTTTATAAAATTCGCCGTATTTTACGAGGACATCCCAGAGTTATTGATGCGATGAAGGCCTTTTTAGAACGGGGCCTCAAAATTAAAATGATATGGGGGAACCACGACGCGGGACTTTGGTGGCCTAGTGTTCAAGAAGAAATTCGATTGGCTGTAGGAACTAAGATTGAATTCTTATTTTCTCCGTACAGATTTGATGGTGTGCACGTTGAACATGGCCACCAGTATGAAATCAGCCACCACTTTGACGTAGATAATATGTTTCTCAAAGTCAAAGATAGAATGATTTTAAACTATCCTTTTGGAAGTTTTTTTGTTGGTGGTTTTCTCACGAAAGTCAAACTCCGGCGCCACTATATTTCTCAAGTTGTCCCCTTTAATAAATTTTTAAGATGGTCACTCATTTTTGATTTTTGGTTTACCGTGCGCCAATCTTTAAAGCTCGTTTGGTTTTTTATTATGATGAGATTTATCTATCATCCTTATCGATTCACACGAGTTACGAAAACAATTAAAATATTATTTGAAATCTTTAGTCGACCCAAATTTGCCAAAATTGCGCCTGGTATTTTGAAGGCAAACAATGCCCAAATTTTACTGATGGGCCACAACCACGAAGCGACTCACCGTCATTATAATGACGGAACTCAATACGTGAACACTGGCACATGGACCGACATAACAAGTTTTGATCCTGGTTCATTAGGACGAAGGTCTATGCCTACATATGCCATAATCGAATACCCCCCTGGTGTTGAACCGGGCCAAGGAGTTTTACCAAAAGTATCTCTGCAAGTTTGGCGTGGGCTGCATCAAGTATGGGACGTTTTTGAACCTTAAATCAGTCAGGCGCTGATTCCAATATCATATTCAAAACATGGGCAAGCCGCATACCGCCAACCCAAAGTTGAAATCGTAATAAGTCGTGATTTTTGAGGATGTATTGATAAGACAGACTTGGAACTTTGGTGTTTACCTTTTGACTATCCGGAAAATCATAAATTTGAGGATTTAAGGCCCAAGATTGGTCGGCCCAATCAGAAAAATTAAGATTTTTCCAGACAGAATCATCGTGTTGAGAATAGAGCCTGTCTAAAAAGTCCGCAAATTCAGTATAGCTATATTTTGTGTACTCAATGAACTTTGAATCCCAAACGCCATGAAGCGAAGTTTTGTCTCTTCCCATCCATTCCACATCGACGTCATTGCCGCCTTTGTCTCCAGGGTCCCCTACATGAAGAGGTTGGTGTAGATCTCCAACAAAATGAACCAGAAGTGAATAGCCTATTGTTCTATCAATGCCGACTAGAGCCTTCATTTTATCTAAACTTTCTTTTTTGCCACTCCTAAGATATTCGATCAAAACTGGGACGACCGTTACAAGGTCACCATCTGGATTTTTTGCGGTTTCTGAGTAATTTTTTGAACCCTTTGGCATGTTGACATAGTGAAGAGGCTCCATTGCCTTATGCTTACCATCTGCGCGAAAAATTTCGTCAGGAATGTTGGCGATATGTGCTAACTTCAACTCACACAAGTGATTATTAAGTTTTTTTGATGCTTTTTCAGAGAGATGGCGCTGAGCAACCTCAGCAATAATCATATGGCCTAATAGGCCCCAGCCATAGGCAGCTGAAGCCATTGAAAGAATTCCTAAAATAAGTAAACTCATAGTAAAACCATTTCGAAACAACTTATCTTTTTTCATATCCCATTTCCCATCTGGCTCATTAAGGTAGGGGTTTCATCGAAATAGCGGGAGCAATAACTATTCCAGTTCAAAGACCGTTATCAATCATAGCAATTGAAAAGGGCCGTTAAGAAAATACCGGCCTATGTTTAAGAAATTGACATTGAGCTCAAGATTGCGGCGGCGGTTCCAGGGATAAATTGGGCGCTAAATTGTCGTCGGACTTTCCTTCTAATCCCAGCCTGTTTATGACATTGCCAAATCGTTCGACTCTATCTTCAACATTATTATACTGGGTTTGGGCATCTTTAATATGTTTGCCAACTTTTGAGAAGTCTACTTGGAAGCGTTGAAAATCGCCTCGAAGTCTCAAAATCGTCGCTTCAAGTTTTTTAGCTTCTGATTGAATCTTCACTCCTCTAAATCCAACAGCCACTGCCTGCAGGTAGGCGTAAAAAGAATTAGGTGACACAGGAATCACATGACGTTTGAGACAATATTGGTGTAATTCAGTATCTTTCATCAATTCGTAGTAAACGCTCTCCGCAGGAATAAACATAAATGCGAAATCAAGAGTTTTCTCAGGGATAATGTACTTATTAGAAATACTCTCGGCCATGATTCTCACATCTTGAACAAAAGCTTTACTCGCTTCTTTTAGTTGCTCTTCAGTCCCTCGGCCCTCTAACAAAATTCTGGCGTTATCCAGAGGGAATTTACTGTCAATACAGAGCATTCCCTCTTTTAATTTAATAACTGCATCCACGGCTTCTTTAGACTTTTTGTCGATAAAACATTGTTCTTCAAAGGCATCATTAGGAAGAACTTGTCGCAACATTTCTCCTAGCTGAAATTCACCCATGGCTCCCCTTAGTTTCGGACTCTCTAATATTTTGGATAGATCCCTCACCCCTTGACTGAGTTGAACCACCTGACCGGTAACTGCTTGAAGCTCTTCAAGACGTTTGCTTACGGCGCCAAAACTTTCAAAATTCTTAGTGACGGTTTCAACCAATTTTTTGTCAACTTCACTTCTAATAAATTCTAATTTGCCTTCGGTAGATTGTTGTAGAGTCCCCATTCGAGCCTGAATATCCTCTACGGCGTGTTGCAGCGTCTGCCGAGTTTCAACGCGACCTCGAAACATATTTTCTTCTAGACTGGTACGGTTTTGACTGGTCTCGGATGTAAGTGTTTCTCGCATTTTCTGTAATTCTGAAATCAAAGTTTTGTAAATGACAAAACAGCCCGCCAAAAAGGAGATGCCTACGATTACGCCGACGATTAAATTCAAAGTCATTTGCCTACCTCTTTTAACCTTGCACCTTATTATAACCGAAGACTAGAGTCAAAATATGAGGCCCAAATTCATTCTTTTTACCTTAACTTTCGTAAATCTCCTTAATTACATAGACCGATGGATTGTGGCCGCCGTTATACCCGCGATGCAAAAAGATTTGGGGTTCACCAATACAGTAGCGGGTTTCATAATGAGCGCATTTATGTTTGGCTATTTTATTACCAGCCCTGCTTTTGGGTATTTGGCCGATCGTCTCAATCGACCAAGGCTTATATCTATTGGGACCACGGCTTGGAGTCTCGCCACGGCATTAACGGGTATGGCCAGAAATTCATTTGAAATTATTCTTGCTCGCACCACTGTCGGAATCGGCGAAGCCAGCACTGTTTCAACTAGCCAAGCCCTCATTGCCGATTTTTTTAAACCCGAAGACCGAAATCTCGCTATCGGAATATTCACCGCCGCCATCCCCGTGGGTTCTGCCCTTGGATTTATCATCGGAGGAGTGTTCGAACATCACTTTGGGTGGCGGGTTAGTTTTTATCTGGCGGCACTGCCGGGCCTCATGATTGCATCATTACTTTGGCTCATCAAAGACCCAGAACGCGGGGGCCTCGATGCAGATTTGAAATCCCAAACTCCCAACTCATTTTTGAAAGACATAAATACTCTCATCAAGAATAAACCATATATGATAACTGTATTTGGATACACGGCCTTTACATTTACCGTTGGAGGATTTGCAAGTTGGGCCCCCTATTATTTTGTTCATGTGAGGGGCATCCCCCTAATGAAAGCCGACGTCACTTTTGGGGCCCTCACGGTCATCTCAGGAGTGCTGGGAAGTCTCGTTGGCGGTTTTATTTCGGGCTATTATCAAAAACGAATTCCCAATGGTGATATTTTGGTTGGCACGATTTTTATTCTTATCGGAATACCTT
>JAHFAE010000088.1 GCA_023250675.1 Oligoflexia bacterium
CCCTTTGTAATGTCTGTGGGCATTGAATCAACTCCCGCCATTTCAAGCAAATACTTGCATGGAGCCTTCGCGGCACCCCAGGTGGCAAAAGAGGGAGCCGTGAGAATTAAGAAAACCAGGCTTAAAAACGTATGAAAGCGCGGGGCCATCAGTCTGAACTTTGCAAAATTATGGCCTTACTAGGGGACAAGTATTTGGCTTTGAATCAAATTGATCTGTAGAACTCTTAGACAAGGATCCCGCATTTTGCGACTGGGTCGGCGAATAAGTTCGACCACAGTTAAGTTTGGTGCTCATGGCCAGAATCGAACTGGCACGCCCCGTGAGGAGCCCAGGATTTTAAGTCCTGTGCGTCTACCAATTCCGCCACACGAGCAATGATTGAATTTTCTAACAAAACTTACTAAAATCTAGATGTGCAACATAAACCTGGTTCTCATAATAATAAAGCCATATTTTTAGACCGAGACGGGGTCTTAAATAAAGTCGTGCTAAAAGACGGGATTCCTCATCCTCCCCAAACCATCGAGGAATTCGAAATCCTCCCCATGGTTAAGGAGGCACTCACAGACCTCAAATCGGCCAACTATATGCTCGTGGTTGTAACTAATCAGCCCGATGTGGCCCGGGGAAATCAATCTCTAAAGGTCGTCGATGAAATGCATCGATTGCTCCTTGAAGCACTTCCTCTTGATCTTGTGAAAGTCTGTATTCATCAAGATAAAGACCTATGCCAATGCCGAAAACCTAAGCCGGGCATGCTTTTACAAGCGGCAGAAGAATTGGGAATTGATCTCAAATCATCATATATGATCGGCGATAGATGGCGCGATATCGACGCGGGACTGGCCGCCGGATGCAAAACGGTTTGGATAGTGAATACTTACTCCGAAAAACATCCCACCAACTTTCACCACAGTGCCAAATCCCTTTGGCTTGCAGCAAAAAACATAATTCGCAAATCATAATTCATAGCGTTAAAATCCCTAATTGATTTTACGATAAAGGTGAGGTTATCTAGCCTATACTATGGAAATTTGAAAGGAAACCTAAAGCCACTATGGATAAAAAGCTTACCAAACATGACTTAAAAGATCCCGACGCATTTATTTCAAACATGAGCCGCATTAGTACCATGGCGTTTGATCATAGACGTACTGTGACCGCAGTAGTCGCCGTGGTTTTTGGGAGCGGGCTACTATGGGCAGGAATGGGTTTCTACAACGACAGAAGAGAAAACCGAGCTCAGACAGATCTTTTTATGGCAGAGAAAAAATTAAAATCTCAAGAGGAAGAATTTGGCAAATCTACTAATCCGCCTACAAACCCTGCTGAAAAGCTAAAAAAAGAACCCGTAAAAGCCACGGGAAATCTTGAGGCTGATTACAAAGAAACAGTTCCACTACTAAAAGATGTCATTTCAAAACACAACGGAACTCAAGCAAGTGTTATCGCCGCTCTAGATCTAGCTAAACTTTATTATGACTACAAAAAATATGATGAAGGTATTGCGGTACTTGAGAAAACCATGGACATGGCAAAACATCCTGTCACTCGAGGACTGACAATTGATCAACTTGCAAATTTTAATATGGCCAAGGGAAATTGCGACAAAGCCATTGGCTACTGGCAAAAGCTAGGGCAAGAAAAAACTCTTAGTTTTTTGCAGGGGAGTTCTCTTATAAAAACCGGGCTATGTTATGAAAAGTTAAAACAATTTGATAAGGCCGAACAAACCTACCTTCGGGCCTCTGGACTTACAAACGATGCTGATACCTCCAAAACGGCAAAAAAATACTTGCGTCTTCTTAAGAAAGGGTCTGCTTGAATAAAATATTTGCACTAAGTTGCCTGATTCTAATTTCTTGTTCTACGGCTCCGCGGGCACGTCAAGTGCGCTTTGATTTAGAATGGATTCGCTCCACATTAGCAAAAGAAAATTACGGATTTCACCATTCAGAACGAACTTCACCCATCATCGAAGGTCAGCGTGTCTATCAAGGCAATGGTCTGGATAGTTTCGTCGCAATGGATCGAGACACGGGAGATGTGATTTGGAGATTCGTGGTCCGAAACGGCGTTGAGTCAGGTGCATTCCTTGATCATGATCTGATTTATTTTGGCGCAAGCGATGGGCAATTTTACGCTATTAACAAGAACTCTGGAAAAGCGGTTTGGACGTTTCCGACTCGGGTAGAAAATCTTTCTTCCCCACTTGTTTCAGCAGGTATTGTTTATTTTTTAGCAGGCAACAATGTTGTTTACGCATTAGATGCGAAAACGGGAAAGCAAATTTGGCTCTACAATAGGGGAGACGTTAGTTCGCTGAGCATTCGCGGTGGGACAAGGCCTACTATTTATAAGAATACATTATATATCGGATTTAGTGATGGCTATTTAACGGCCATCAATCCCCGTGATGGGACTTTGCTTTGGGAGAGAAAACTCAGTAGTAACATTAAATTTGTTGATGTGGACGCCACACCTGTTGTTGAAGATGAAAATATTTGGATATCTAGTTTTGACGGAGCACTTTTTTGTTTGAGCCGCTCGGATGGTCAAATTCAGTGGCGATTAGATGACGGGGGTTCGGTTCCTGTTACCATTCAGGGCGACAATTTATTTTACTCATCGCTAGGCCAAGCCGTTTATTTATTGAACAAGAAAACTGGTGCACTGAAATGGAAGTATTCATTTGAAGAAAAATATGGAGTTCCGACTCAACCTGTTCTCTATAAGGGACTTGTTATTGTTGGGGCAAGCGATGGCGATCTTATGGCCATCAGCGAATCTTCAGGTAAACTTTTGGCTCACTATCGCCCAGGTGCAGGAATATTTGCAATGCCCGCTTTAGACCCTGCGACGGGGCGTCTCTATGTTTATAGTAACCAAGCTAATTTACATTTGTTAAAAGTCGCATGGCACCGGCCTCAAGATGAATTGGAATGGCAGGCTAAATGACGTTAGGATCCGTTGAAAAAGTGCGACTTTGGACTCTCATCGGACTTTTCTTGATTTCAAGCCTTGCCTGTGTGCATTCAAAAAATTGCAATAACATCCCTCAACGGCCATCGCCCAGCCCATGTCCGACACCTATGCCCAACGCTTATGAGCGAGCTGGTTGGTCTGATACCACACCAACTCCGACCCCCGAAGTAAAACGAGAACCTTCGATTCAAGTTTATAAAAATACGGGTGACCTTCAATGTGAGGCGGGGAAGGGAATTCCCCTTTCTGATATGGAAGCTACTTTGAAGAAAAACAAAATCACCGTTTATGATTCTAAAACTCAGCCCGATGGACTCATGCATATGGCTCTTTGCGGTTCGCCTGCTGGCAAAATTCATCTGTTTACCATTCCTTTGAGCATGCAGAAGAATGCTGAAAATCTTGGGTTCAAGATCTGGAAAGACCACAACTAGCCTTAGAATCGAGGCCCAATCGTCATGTCCGATAAGATCTCTTATGTTACAAAGTTAGGATTTGGGTTTTTCATATTGTTTTTTGCCGCGTGCGCTTCCCATACCTTGGAATCCCATTCTAACGATCAGCCCCCACGTCTCCTTGTTTTAGGTATCGATGGAATCTCGTATTCTACTTTCAAAAGGCTTCAAGAAGGCGGGCATTTTAGACAATTTAGCCCTGTGGCGCCTATGGTCTCAAGCTTTCCTAGTACCAGCGACCCCAATTGGGATGCGATTATGGGCCTGGCCCCAGAACCAGGTTTTACAAAAAGTTATTTTGATCCCAGACCAAAGACGGCCAGTGGTTTTGGCGTTGAAGTAGGGGGATTAAAGGACCATGTGACGGTTCAACCCAGCTACGAAAAAGTCATGGATTTCAAAATGGACGGAATTTTAGAACATCTTTCAACAATGATTTGGACAGACACAACTGCACTCTATTGGCTTGAGAGTTTAGAGAAGAAATTTTTTGAATTTCGTGGGAGACCAACTTATTTTGCGCTGATCATTAATAGCGATATCGTCAGTCACACCGAAGGCGAAGAAGCGGTGATGAAATATTTGGCAAAAATTGAAGACCGAGTGGATCGAATTCAAAAAAAATACCAAGAGATGTATGGCCGAGAGCTTGAAGTGGTCATGGTGAGTGACCATGGTAATGCATTTTTTAGTCCCCAAGATATTCCTTTTGAAAAACAGTTGAGCGAGATGGGTTGGCGATTGAACTCTACTATTTCTGGACCAAAAGATGTGGGATTTTACGTGCCTGAAATCTTAAGCTTTGGGGCCTTCTATTGTAGGCCAGCGTCGGTGCGAGATTTAGCTATGTCGCTGGCGAAGGTTTCTCATATTCACACGACGATGTTTGCCTTGAGCGATAGCGAAATTATTATATTCGGTCAAAAGGGATTGTTTGAGGGCAAAGTCACCGTCGATGAAACTAAGGGGACCATTGACTATCATGTGGTGAAAGGTGCTGACCCCTTAGAACAAATTAAATATTTTAGAAAAGGTCCTTTAAAGTTTTCCGACTACTTTCAATTAAGTTCTGACGACAAATACCCTTATGCCGTTGCGCGAATTTGGGAAGGATTTAACAAGAACTCCCAAGTTAAACCCCATATTTTAGCCAATGCGGAACTGGGATATGTTTTCGGTAATAAAGCATTGCGCCTACTCACTAACATTCGAGGTTTTGCCAGTGCCCACGGAAGTCTTCACCGAGATGAGACCCTTGGCATATTCGTATCTACCGGTGGGCCCCTACCCACCATCCGTCCCCAAGACTTCAAATCCTTTATAAAGGTGCCAGGCGGTTTTTCCGCAAATATACAGCATTAGAGGCGCCAAGTGGCTTATATTTGCGGAAAAACCGCCTGGCACCTTTATTTTACTCGGCGTTTGAGACGATATTCTCGGCGCTTCACAGCCTCTGCATGGCGACGCTTTTCGTCGTCGGTTTTTGCGATGAGTGGCGGTACCGAAGTGGGCTTTCCATTATCATCAAGCGCCACAAAAGTGAGATAAGCAGTGCTGGTATGAAAAAACTCACCAGTTCTTGGATTTTCGGCATCCACACGAACTCCAATTTCCATACTCGTCTTGGAGGTGTAATTAACTCTAGCTTTTATTCTAACAAACCAACCTTTTTTGACTGCTGAAACAAAAGAAAGATCATCGATACTGGCGGTAACACAGGGTTTACGACAATAACGCTGCGCTGCAATAGCCGCTGCGATGTCGATCCAGCTCATGATCACACCACCGAAGACAGTGCCAAGGGCGTTGGTGTGACCCGGCAGCACAATTTCTGTCATGATCACTTCATCGACAGTCTCTGCCACCGAGGTCACGCCTCTCTCCCCTGCCACCACCTAAACCAAAGGGCCAAACTCGACTGCTATCAAAATCCCGAGTTATTGTTACCAGCGTTACCACTGCCTGTATTTGATGGCGGTGCTGCGGCTGTTCCGATAGTGGGGCCACTCAAAATTGTGCCCGTCGTACCGGTCGCGGTATTATTGATACCAGGAGCTGCGTTCGTCGTGTTGATAAAATCAACATGGGGAACGCACCACACGATCAACTGTGCGCGGCTTTTCACTGACATCTTTTTATAGATGTTAGTGAGGTGGAACTTAACCGTCTTCTCTGTTACGAAAAGTTGGCTAGCCACTTCTTTGTTAGAAAGACCCTTAGAAACTAATTCTGCGACTTCGGCCTCACGATGGCTGAGACCTCTTTGAGTTAGGATATCCTTGAGCATCCTTGCTCCCCCTGTTAGATGGTTTTACAAAAAATCAGTTCAATAACTGCTTTTTACTTTAAAACGTTTGGCCAATCCCTGACCTACCGTAAAAGCTTAACAGACTCGACCCATAGCCACAATACTTTGATCTCAATTATTTTTAGCAAGACGAAGATTGTCACTCTCAAAAATAGGTTAATCGTCCAGTGATTATTTCGAAAAAAACTTCGAATTTGACTCAGAAAAAATGAATTTTTACCGGGTCATGAGTAAAGAATTTCGAATAGTTATAAGTCATTTGGTCTTGATTTTTCCGAGGGACAAGCTAGGGCCAAAGTCATGAAAATTTCAAGAAATAAAAGTGCCCAAATCAATTCGTAGGTTTCGTTCTCCAGAGTGTTATCAGTAAGCCGGCCATTGAACTTAACTCAAGTTGTCATTTGCTAAATCCATTTTCTTGGTCGTAGCATGCTCTGATTAAATGTTTGAAATAAAACACAAAGACTGTGAAGCGACATTTCTTACCTCATTCAACCTTAAAGCCCAAACACTTAAGATATTTACTCTCGGGGCGATTGAGAATCCACGGATGATCCCCGGCTTGTGTGCCCCTGAATAAAACTCGACATTCCCTTCGCGCTTTTTGAACTTCATCAATTAAGATTTTTTCAAATTCACTTTCACTTAAATGAAAACTGCAACTGCAAGTATACAAAACTCCACCAGGTGCCAGTTTTGAAAGTGCCAATGAATTGAGTTTTGCGTAAGCTTTTAACCCCTGGTTCATATTTTTCTTTGACTTTATAAAGGCCGGCGGATCAGCCACGACCACATCAAACTTCTCAGCGTTTTTTTCTAAAAAATCAAAAACATCTGATTTAATTAAACTTGCTCGCTCCAAAGAAAAGTCATTGAGAGCTAAACCTTTTGTAACCAAAGCCAAGGCCTCTTCGCTTTGATCCACAAAAGTAACGTGTTGAGCCCCTCCACTCAGAGCACTAATCCCCCACCCACCTGAGTAGGAACAAAGATCTAAAATCTTAAGACTTTTAGATTTTTTTTTCAAAAACAGCCGATTGTCTCTTTGATCAAGAAAAAACCCTGTTTTTTGGCCATTCACAAAATCTGCCGCGAAACTTACACCATCCTCCAGCACTTGCCCCTGTGATAGTTCTTGTTCGTTTCCTAAGATAACTTCTGTGAAGTTTTTAATTTCTTCTAGGCGACGAATGGCACTATCTGCTTTTACAACTAACCCTGAGGGTTTAAAAATTTTTACCAAAGCATCTTGCCAATCTGACCGGGCTTCATCCATGCCCGCCGTATTGGATTGAGCTACTAAAACTGTACCTTTTGAATTTTCGTAGACATCTACTATAAGGCCAGAGAGCCAATCACTTTCTGCAAATACAGCTCGATACGAACCAAATTCAAAAAAATCTTTTCGCCGATTGAGACTTCTTTCGATAAGGCTAAGAAATAGCCCTTTTCTGTCAAGCACGGGAGTTCGAGAACAAACTCGCCCCGTAATAAGGGAATGGGGGTTCACATACCCGTAGGCAACGAATTGCCCCCGACAATGAAAATCAATCCACGTCCCCGACTTTATTCCTTTGATTTTTGACACAAATTCATTAGAAAAAATCCAAAGACTCCCCTTTTCAATTTGGCCCTTGGCGCGTTCAGAAATTTGAACAATAGGCCAAGTCATTTTATTAATGATTTCTCTCTGCTCTTGATTTTAGTAAGAATAATTTATTTAAAGCATCTAGTGGGGTGAGATTTTCAATTTGAATGTTTTTAATTTCAGTCGCGATCTCCTGAAGCTCTTGATCTTGCTCAACAGAATTATCAGTACTGCCACGTGGAGTAAGATTATTGTGAATGCCCGATGTTGGCCCCGAATTTGATTCAAGAAGACTTAATTGCTTATTATGAAGCTCAAACGACTTACTAACGAGTCCTTTTAAGAGTGTCTGAGCCCTTGAAGTTAAATCAGTCGGTAACCCCGCCTGCTTTGCTACTTCAATACCATAGCTTCGACTGGCTGGGCCCTTGACAAGTTTTCTTAAGAAAACAAGTTCCCCTTTATTTTCATGAATGGACATGTGGCCATTATCCACTTGGGGGAAGTCAGCGGCAAGGCTCGTTAACTCATGATAATGGGTAGCAAAAAAAGTATAGGGTCTAATTTTAGTAATAAAATATTCTAAAACAGCCTGAGCAAGGCTTAAACCATCATAGGTACTTGTGCCCCGCCCTATCTCGTCTAAAATCACAAGGGATTTATTTGTTGCGGAATTTATGATGTCCGCGGTCTCGGTCATCTCGACCATAAAAGTAGATTGCCCTCGACTCAAATTATCATTGGCCCCAATTCGAGTGAAAATCTGATCAAAGAGAGGGAGCTCAGCTTGTTCGGCAGGAACAAATGCTCCACATTGAGCTAATATAGCAACGAGAGCTACCTGGCGCATCAATGTGCTTTTGCCAGCCATATTGGGGCCCGTGAGTAAGAGACAATGGCCATTTTCTAAATGAATATCGTTGGGAACAAATGTTTCGGGGCCGCATTTTTCTAGAACCAAGTGCCGAGATTTAACTAAACTTATGTTACCTTCAGTAAATTTGGGGCGGCAGTAATTTTGTTCAGAGGCAAGTTGTGCCCACGATAGTCGCAAATCTAAATGGGCCAATAGGGATGAAATTTTTAGAATCTCAATGGCGTATTGAAGAATGTTTGATTTGAGATCTAAGAACATGGCGAGCTCTAAATCAAAACGCTTTTGCTGACTGCTTAGAATTTTTCCTTCAAGGTCACTTAGTTTAGTAGAAATATATCTTTCAGCCCCCGTGAGGGTTTGTCTTCTCACAAAATGACTAGGAACTTTGTTCAAATTTGCATTGGTGACTTCAAAAGCATATCCAAACGCAGAGCTGTACTTGATCTTAAGACTTTGAATTCCCGTTTGAGTTCTCTCTTTTTTTTCAAGTTCAGAGAGTTTACTTTGGGCGTGAGTTGAGAGTTCAATATATTCATCAAGGGTAGAATTCAAACCCGATCGTATGAGACCACCCTCTTTAACCGAATGGGGAAGTTCGTCTAAAAGTGTCTGGTTAATTTTTTCTGTAAGACCAACCAATAAACTAAGATCTTGACGAGCACCCGATAGTTTTAAGGCATGACATGTTTTTTCTAATGATAGAGCGAGAGCTTTAAGATCCCGAGCATTACAAAGGGGATTACTTAATTTGGCCGCTTTTCGCTCTAAGTCACCTATAGTTGAAATACTTTCTCTTAAGTTTTTTCTCAACCCATCTTCTTTAAAGAAAAGTTCAACATGATCTTGTTCTTCTTTGATTTCAGGTAAAGTGGACCAAGGGGTGGCCAATCTTTTTTTAAGAAGACGAGAGCCCATTGGGGTTTTGCAATAGTCTACATTCCAAACCACACTGCCCTGGCGTTCGCCCGTATTAGTTTTAAAAAGTTCTAAAGATTTAAGAACCGTGGCGGAAATTTTAAGATAATCCACTTGAAGCGTTTCAGCAGCCCTCATCGTAAAGACCACGTCTTGCCCTTGAGTTTCTTTGATATAATCTAGGAGAAAACTATCAATACTTATGTTACTTAAGTTTTCTCGAGGAGTGACAAGGGCTGAAATGGGAAATGGAAACTTAAAATTCGGCGGAACGATAATCTCTTTTGGTGCTAGTTTCTCAAGCCAACTTTGAAGATCGGTTTGCAAAAGGCTTTCGGCTGTAACGATTTCACCCGTACTGGCGTCTACGGCTGCTAGAGAAAATTTTAAATTGTGGGTTGTCACTGCAGCTACGTAATTTGAACTTGTTTGCTCAAGAGTATCAGGATCATAAACCAAACCGGGCGTAACGATTCTAGTAACAGCACGCTTAACAATGGTCTTTGCATCTTTGGGATTTTCAATCTGGTCACAGATAGCAACTTTTATTCCATTTTCTAAAAGCTTATTTATTTGCGGCCCGATTGAATGATAAGGAACTCCGCACATGGGCACATCAATACCTTGGGATTTATTTCGTGATGTGAGGGCAATATTGAGGATGGGAGCTGCCTTAATGGCGTCATCAAAGAACATTTCATAAAAATCTCCCATTCGAAAAAGCAAGATCTTATCTAGATGTTGGGTTTTGATGTCCCAATATTGCTGCAAGAGGGGGGTGAGTTTGGTTTTGTCCATTGGTCAAAGGGTATATAGAATGAGACTTGACGTGTCAAAACTTTTTCGGCGAAGCCTCAATTCCACTAAAACCACAGGCGCTAAGGTGTTAGATTTTTTAGCCTGCAAACTTGTTTTACACCATTCTAGAAGGTAGCCAAAATCAGATAGTTGGATATTCTTTCAACTAGGAAGGACTAAAATTTAGTCGGTTTCCTTCAAATTCTTTTTTAGGTAAAACACATCTAACCCACCGAATTTCCCAATTTTATAAATTTTTCTTTAGTGGCCGCTTTCGTGCAATATCAATAGTTATCTAAGAAGTAACGGGGGACGCCTTATCTTTATGTAGGGGTTCCCTTATGAGCACATTGCGCATACAAAATTTAAGTCGTGAACTCCTAACAATATTAGCCATTTTATTTTCATTCTCAGCACTAGCACAAACGCACCAGGCCACTCCTCCCCCACAAACTGTTTCTTGGCAAAACATAATAGGCGTCAGCATTTCACCAAACGGCTTAACTGATACGGCTGAAATAGGGTGGGGACTCAGCGGAGCTTCGTCAATTCAAAACATCGCGGCAGATGCCGACGGTTATGTGGAATTCGCGGCCAGTAATACAACCTCTCACTTGGTGGCAGGTTTAGGCCAAAGTTCAAATGGTACTTATGTGGGAATTAATTTTGGCATAGGTCAGACACCTGCCGGGTTAGTTTACATTTTAGAAAATGGCGTCATTATTAGGGCTAATCCATCTGGTCTTTCAGCAGGCCCCTATGTTTTAGGTCACACAACTAAGAACAGAAATCTCAAGGCTCACCCAAGATATTCAAAATGATCTAGGTGTCGCCGTCGTCGTCAAACACGATTATTTTACAAATCCAGTATTAATTAGAAATATCATTAAGAATTACTACCTGAAAAATGGATTATTGGGTTCAATCTTGATTGGAGATATACCAACTTTTCATTCGGTAAATGGCGTGAATTACTCTGACGTTTACTACCAAGACCTAAGTGACCAGCGGGTGCGTACTCAAGTTATCAAGCCCTACTCTATGACTCGGGTAACCCCAATGCCTCTTACGGTATGGGCATTGAGTCAGGTAATATGTGGTTTAACACAAATGGTGGTTACAAATTCTACGTAAGTGGAGTAACTGCCAGCACATTCGCTGCCAGTGGCGCCTACACTCAAGTGTCTGACGAAAGACCTAAAATAAATATTGAGCCCCTTGCTGATGCATTAGAGAAAATTAATTCCCTTAACCCCGTTACGTACCAATGGAAAGACAAGGCTCGAGGCACTCAAACAGAAGTTGGTTTGATTGCTCAAAACGTTCAAAAAGTTTACCCTGAATTGGTTAAAGAAAACGGCAATTTCATGAGCCTCAATTATTCAGGCCTTGCATCTCCTATTATCAAAGCGATCAAAGAACTCTACGCAATGCTGGTGCGCTTAACCTCTGACATCTTGGCTTTAAAGAACGGCAGCTAAGTCAAAGACCGAGATATTGCTTCAATCAAGACTGAAAATGCACAACTAAAAGCCAATGATGAGGCTAAAGATAAAGAGATCCGAGATCTCAAAGCCCGGCTGGAGAAGCTAGAAAGAAAAATGAATATGAACTAATCCCGTGGATTAGGATAGCGCATCAAGATCAGGATCCTCGAGCATCAAGACTTTCCAAGCTCCTGAATAAACGCGCGAAAATTTTCGATATTGACATATTCGACCTCATGTCCTGAAAATTTGCGGATTTTTGGTTCATACAAATCAGAACAGACTACGACATTTCTCCCTCGTGGATAGTCATCTCGGAAGCTTAAGAAATTTTTTGGTTCAAATTCACCGCCTCGCCATTTACACTCCACTATGTGGGCGGCATTTCTTCCGCGCCCCAATGCCTTGACCACGAAATCAATTTCCTTTCTTTGCTTTGTACGCCAATAATAAACTTGAACCGATGGGACCGCTTGAATTGACTCTAGCGCAAGGTTTTCAAGAAGCAGACCGCAGTCCTCTGACCTCAAATCTTCCCAACCTCTGGCATAGGCAACAAAACCTGTATCAAACGCGTACACCTTTGGTTGCTGTATAAGTTCCTGACACCCACCCCCATGAAAGGGTCGCACGATAGTGATGACCTTTGTTATTTCAAGGGCATCAAGCCATTTGACGACTGTGGGTCGGCTCACTCCGGTGGCCTGAGCAAGCTTTGTTACATCTATCAAAGATCCATTTTCTCTCATGAGAATCTCAACAAGCTCAATAAAGGGCTGTCGTTTCTCAATTTTAAATAGCTCTTGGACATCTCTTGCATAAAATGAATCGATCCACTCGCTATAAAACTCTGTATTCCTCTTTTTTGAAAGAAGGGCCGGCGGGAGCCCTCCTCTCAAAAGTCGGTCACGCAAATCAACAATTCCAAAGTTTCTACATTCTTCGGATAAAACCGGTACTAAATGGACGAGACGCTTTCGATCAGTGAGTGTATCTTTAAATTTATGGCTAGCCGAGAGAGTCGAAGAACCCGTGCCAAGTATCTTGATGTTAGGGAACACGTCGGCGGCAATTTTTAATACCTGCGAAGGATTCGAGAGCTGATGGATTTCATCAAGGATGACATATTTTGAATCGAGCCGTTTAAAAAAAGACTCCGGGT
>JAHFAE010000013.1 GCA_023250675.1 Oligoflexia bacterium
ATACGCACTGCCATTAAGAAAGATCAAAGAAGTCATTGGTGTACCTGAAATTACGCCTATCCCGTTTGCACCTCCCTATTTTATGGGCATCATGAATCTAAGAGGGCAAGTCATTTCTATCATTGATTTAAGACTTAAATTTCAAATGCCCAAATCTCAAGTTACAAACGAATCGACGGTCATCATCGTAGAATTAGAAAATGTGTTTTTAGGTCTTATCGTTGATACTACAAATAAGGTTTTAAATTTAACCGACCAAGAAATTGGTGAGG
Source organism: Oligoflexia bacterium (assembly GCA_023250675.1). Lineage (GTDB taxonomy): Bacteria > Bdellovibrionota > Bdellovibrionia > JABDDW01 > JABDDW01 > JAHFAE01. Next base: position 273 of record JAHFAE010000013.1, read on the forward strand.
CGCCAAGGTTTTTTGAACGGGAGACAGGTGCTTGCATCATCGGTGTGGCCAAGTCCGATGCCAAACTTATTTTAATTTTAGATATTCTTAAAACCCTAGACGTAAACGACATCGTTGTTATCAAACAACAAAAGGTGGCATAGATATGAAACGATCCTTTTTGTCTCATGTGTTTTGGATAAACTTACTCATATTCGTGCCATTTACCTCGGGCATCTGGTTCTTATCTCAAACCGAACTGGGCCACGAAAACGTTGGTACGGCCGCAATCATTTTGTTATCAAGCATCTTAATTTCAGTTATTACCCGTTTAAGCGGCCACCTTATCTTCAAAGATTCATTAGCAAAATTACGTGAGAGCACAGACACCGTTTCTCTTTCTGGAAAAAGTCTTGTGGACGCTTCTCATAAAGTTTCATCCGCGTCAAACGAGCAGGGCTCAGCTATTCAAGAAATCGTCTCCACAGTCACAGAACTCAATACGACTATAAAAAAGAGTGTGGATAATGCTCGTAGATCTTTTGAAGTGGCCACAAGTTCTCAAAAAGTGGCTACTGAAGGCGAAAACGCCGTTAAAGAGATGATTCAAGCCATCGATGAAATCAATTCGAGTAATAACGCCATTATGGCTGAGATTGACAGAGGTAATGAGCGAATCAAAGAAATCGTAAAGGTCATAACTGAAATTTCACAAAAAACAAAAGTTATTAATGACATCGTTTTTCAAACAAAACTTCTCTCATTTAATGCTTCGGTTGAAGCAGCTAAAGCCGAAGAGCACGGAAAAGGCTTTGCGGTGGTTGCTGAAGAAATTGGAAACTTAGCCAGAATGTCTGGAACCGCATCAAAAGAAATAGCCGAAATGCTCAACACCAGTATCTTAAGAGTCAATAGTATCGTTCAAGAAACATCTAACAAAGTTCAAGACTTTGTAAAGATCGGAAAATCAAAAGTAGATGCTGGCACCGTTGTCGCCCGACGCTGCGGAGAAGTACTACAGCAAGTCGTTCATAATGCCACCGAAGTTAATTCTATGATCTCAGAAATATCTCTCGCATCAAAAGAGCAATCTCAAGGTATGAATGAGATTGCAAGTGCCATCGCCGAACTTGACACTGTTACCCAAAGAAACGCAGATATTATTCAAGATACGGCAGAATACTCCACACAAATATCAAGACAAACGGGATCCCTTAGAAACACCCTTACAAAACTTGAAGGATCTGTTTTACTTTTCAAATCAGGCTTTGAAAGTGGAGAATCTGGAGACGAGGTTAAATCGCCAATTAGAAATATTCAGAAACGAAAACTGAGAAGCATTAAGGAAGTTGAAAAAGAGAATCCAATTCGACCGCCCAGTATAAAACAAGCCGTAGGTGGTGAAATACCATCAGAAGAAAATCCGGACTTTGAAGACGTATGATGAATCCAGACGGTCTTGTAACAGAAAATGAGCTAGTTCAGCTCGTCATTGGCGAGTTCGCCGGTGTTACCGGAATTCAATTGGGTGAACCGCAAATCACCTTCGTACGATCTCGAATTTCAAGGCGAATGCGATCACTAGAAATTGAAACTCCCCATCAATATTGGGATTACTTTTGTGCCAACCGCGCTAAAGAAACTCCTAAACTCGTTTCGTTACTAACCACACACCATACCTTTTTCTTTCGTGAATCACCCCAATTTGAGTTTTTGCTCGGTCAGGTTTTGCCCGCCCTTATTCGTCAAATGAAATCCGAAGGCAGACGACACATCAATGTTTGGTCAGCCGGGTGCAGCCGAGGTCAAGAGGTTTACACCATCTCAATGTTTCTTCAACATCATCTTAAAAAAATGGCCCCAGATTTTACTTTTGAAATTCTAGGCACTGATATTTGCACCGAGTCTATCGCTATTGCCAAAAACGGCGTCTACAACTGGGACGAACTCAAAGAAATTCCATCAATATATATGGACGGCAACTGGATGCGTGGCCGAGCATCGGTTGAAGACTATGCTAAAGCGCGACCATCCATTAAATCTTCATGTAATTTTGAAATAATAAATTTAAAAAATATAGGTGAGTCCCTCGGTGGCAAAAAATTCGACCTAATTTTTTGTAGAAACGTTTTTATTTATTTTATTTCACAAAGAATAAAGGTTATCGCAAGCGACTTGTTGAGATACCTTAATTCTTCGGGTTTTCTGTGCCTGGGGCTTTCAGAAAATCTTGTCGGAATGGAACTCCCCGTATCTTTTCTAGGAAATTCCATTTATCGGCACGCTTCAGCCCCTAGTATAAAACTTGAAACAAACACCAATACACAGCCCAAGAAGATCTTAAAAGTTCTTTGCGTGGATGACTCAACGACTGTATTAAAACTACTTAAGAATCTTCTTACGCCAGCTAAAGGGTTTGAAGTCGTAGGAACTGCCCTCAATGGCCTCGAAGCAAAAGAGTTCATAAAAAATAATCAAGTAGATGTCATGACTTTAGATATCCATATGCCCGAACAAAATGGCATTGATTATCTAAGAAACAATTTCAACTCTCACCATCCCGCTGTCGTGATGGTGAGCACTGTAGCTCGAGAAGAAGGTGATCTGGCCCTTCAAGCCCTAAATATGGGCGCCCGAGACTACGTTGAGAAGCCTTCTATGGGTGGGCTTGTTCAAAAAGGTGACGAGTTACGATTTAAACTACTATGCGCTTATCACAATCGCCAACCCTTATTTACTCCTGATAAAATTGATTTTGCATTTAGAAGAAATATTACCATCACCCAGCTCGATAGGAAGCTTCGGATTATTATAGCAAGTTTTAGCAATCTCAAACAATTAAAGTATGTGATAAGTGAACTCACGGCCGACCAACCTCCAACAGTTGTGTTTTGGGATTGCCCGACAAATTTGATGGAATCCATGACTAATTTCGTTAACGACGAAAAGCATAAAACCGAACTCTATAATCCAATACAACATAAAACTCTTACTCCTGGTATCATTTATGTCGCCGAGTTCCGCTCTCAGTTTGATGAAGTGAAAACCCGTCACGGAAATTCACAAACATCGATATTAGTTTTGGGAGTTCCTTCAGAAGAATCATTGAAAAAAATAAAGGGGTGGATGTCAGCCCATCTTACGGTTCAAGACCTCGAGGATGTAGAGATTGAAAACTACCGTCAACTTCGTCAGGCGGCGAACGAAATCGTACCCTATACAAGTTTTAGGTATACCTCGGACGTGTTTTTTTCTATGCCCCACACTCCAGAACACTCAAAACAAGTTGTATTGGCAAAGTCGCTTATTCCAGAAGTTTTCGAAGGTGGTGAAGTTGTCAAAATTTCTTGTAATCGATCAGCTATCATAACTCTGTTTCACCCTCGTAAAGGGCGAGGTGCCATTCTGGTCGCTCCAGAAGAAATCTTAATTCAAGATAGTTTGCTCCTTGAGCAAAAGCTAAACAAGCTCGTCGAGCTCATGCGTGCGCAAGGGGATAGTTTAAAAGGCAAAATTGCCGGCTCCAGCCCTATTGTTAAAAAAATTACAGAATTTTTAATGGAGAAAAAAGTAACTGTGGTTTTTGCACGAGAGTTAATTATAGATGAACTTGAGGCCTACTTTTTTACAGACTCAGGAAAACTGCGATTGCCCAAAGAACTGACTCAGACTAAAAACTCAGAAGAAGTTACTGAAAATCAAAATTCAAAAAAACAAATTATGATCGTAGAGGGATCAAAAGTATTTGGCCAGCTCTTAAGAGGAGTCATTGAAGAAGACGGAACCATGGTCGTCTGCTCTGAAACAGGTAAACCCCATGAACTAAATCCCATTATAAACGAATCAAAACCCGACGTCATTGTATTAGATTTAGATTTGACTGAAGATAATGGTATTGAAGTATTAAAGCGAATTGTCAGTCGACACGGTATTTCAACAATCGTATTTGGACTTTCTAACAAAGATGAAGGTAAACGGGCCATCGAGGCCATGGAGTACGGAGCATTAGAATACATTCAAAAACCTCGATTTGCAGAAATTTCTCTTCTTGCGCCGCTCATTCGCGAAAAAATAAAAATGGCTTCTTTCATTCCTCCCAAAAAAAGAAGAACTATGGTTTCGTCAGAACCTCAAAGACCAAAATCTTTGTCGTTAGTTATGCGCCCCACTTTATTTGACCAAAAAAGTATTATTGCCATCGGCGCATCCACAGGCGGCACGGCTGCCATCAAGAATTTGATTTCGACATTTCCTGAAAACATACCTGCCGTTTTAATCACCCAACATATTCCACCAGTATTTTCTAAAGCATTTGCTGAGAGACTCAATGAAGTTTGTCGATTTACCGTTAAAGAAGCTCAGAACGGAGACATCGTTTTACCAGGTTATGTCTACATCGCCCCCGGTGATCTTCAAATGGAAATTTGCCAAGAAAATGGGGAGTTAAAAATTAAAACCTATGATTCAGGAACTTCCCAATTACACAAACCCTCTGTTGATGTTTTGTTTGAATCCATGGCTAAGGTCGTGGGCAAGAACGGCGTTGGGGTTTTACTTACCGGGATGGGCCGTGATGGCGCTCAGGGGTTGTTGCAAATGCGCAACTCAGGGGCCAAGACTTTGGCCCAAGACAAGGATAGTTCAGCCGTTTTTGGGATGCCAAAAGCAGCCATTGATCTAGGAGCCGTTGAAAAAATAGTTTCACTCGACGATATGCCTGCGGCAATTTTATCACAGGTGGCACTAAATAAAAAAGCAGCCTGAAGGGAGAAAAAGATGTTTCCGAAAAATATTCAAATCTTAATCGTTGATGATTCACCGACCGTGCTCTCCCATCTTCACTATCTATTGGCTGGAATGGGTTACCAGAATATCATTAAAGCCGAAGACGGTGAGGCCGCCATCAATCAGTTATTTAAATACGAAACAATCAGACATCCTATTGATCTAATCATTTGTGATTGGAGCATGCCCCGTGTAAATGGCATGGAAGTCCTGCACATCATGCGGAAAAATCCTGAGTGGGCCAACCGACCATTTATTTTTCTTACTGCCTCAGGAGAAGTGAACTCAGTCTGCACGGCCATCGAAGCTGGAGTTGACGACTACATCATTAAACCCGTCAACGCCCAAATCTTGGCTCAGAAATTAGCCACTGTTTTTCTAAAAATCCAAGGCAGCGAACACCAAAAAAAATCTTCTTAAACCGAACCCAATCTAGTAATCAGTCACGGGTGGGCAAGCGCAGACCATATTTTTATCCCCATAAGGGTCATTAATTCGAGAAACGGTCGGCCAAAATTTAGATTCTCGGGTCCATGGAGTTGGAAAGACCGCTGCCTCTCGAGAATAGGGTCTATCCCACTTATCAGATGCAATCACGGCCGCTGTATGCGGAGCATTTTTTAATAAATTATTTTCGGCGTGAGTGCGACCGGCGCTAATGTCTTCGACTTCTTTATAAATAGAAATCATCGCATCACAAAAGCGATCTAGCTCTCGCAGAGATTCACTTTCAGTAGGTTCTACCATCATGGTTCCAGCCACGGGCCACGAAACCGTGGGAGCGTGAAGTCCATAGTCCATCAAACGCTTTGCGACGTCAAAAACCTCAACGCCAACTTTTTTCATCCCTCGTAAATCAATAATACATTCATGTGCTACTAATCCTTGTCGCCCTTTAAATAATACCGGATAGTATTTTTCTAATCGACGGGCCACATAATTAGCATTTAAAATGGCGATTTCTGTGGCGCGCTTTAGACCTACTGATCCCATTAATACAATATAAATATACGAAATGGGCAATATACTCGCGCTTCCCCAAGGGGCCGCTGATACGGCGCTCACAGCATTTTCGCCTCCCATTTTAATAACGGGGTGACTGGGTAAAAATGCAGTCAAATGCTTTTTTACACCGATGGGCCCCATGCCAGGCCCGCCGCCACCGTGAGGAATACAAAAAGTTTTATGCAAATTAAGATGACAAACGTCGGCACCAAATTCGGCTGGCCGGCAAAGACCTACTTGGGCATTCATATTTGCGCCATCCATATAAACTTGACCGCCGTTCTCATGAATGATTTCACAAATTTCAACAATGCTTTCTTCAAACACACCGTGAGTTGAAGGGTAGGTCACCATAAGAGCTGCAAGGTGACTCCTGTACTCTTGCGCCTTAGTTCGAAGATCCTCGACAATGATGTTTCCTTTTTCGTCACATTCCACACCGATAATTTTAAGTCCTGCCATCACAGCACTGGCGGGATTTGTGCCATGAGCCGAGTTTGGTATAAGACAAACGTTTCGATGACCTTCGCCCTTGGACTCAAAATATTTCTTAATCACTAAAAGGCCAGCGTATTCACCCTGTGAACCCGCATTGGGTTGAAGTGAAATCCCTTCAAACCCAGTAATATCAGAAAGCATTTTTTCTAATCTAGACACAAGGTCCATATACCCGCCGGCCTGTTCTAATGGCGCAAACGGATGCATTCTCCCAAACTCTGACCATGTCACAGGGATCATCTCAGCCGTCGCATTAAGTTTCATGGTGCATGATCCAAGGGGAATCATAGACATAGTCAAAGATAGATCCCGAGACTGAAGTTTATTCCTATAGCGTAAAAGTTCTGTCTCCGAATGATAGCTATTAAACACCGGATGAGCCATGTACTCTGATTTGCGAGCAAATGAATCAGGAATCGACGTCGAAGCACTCAATTTAATTTCTTCGCGTCGGCCTGTGAAAACTTCGACGACATCACCGACGTCTGCCTCTGTTGTAGTTTCGTCTAAAGAAATACCCAATATGCTTTCATTAATTAACCGAAAATTAATTTTTTTAGCGATAGCTCGCGCTAAGATTTCTTTCGAACTTCGCGTACCACAAGAAACTTTAAGAGTGTCAAAATAGTTAGCTCCCTGAATTTTAAAACCAGATTTTTCTAATACCGATGCAAGGGCCGTGGTCAAATTATTTATTCTTTGAGCGATTTTCTTTAAGCCCCGGGGGCCGTGATAAACACCATACATACTGGCCATGACGGCTAGCAAAACTTGAGCTGTGCAAATATTTGAAGTAGCCTTTGCTCGCCTAATATGTTGTTCACGGGTTTGAAGCGCTAAGCGAAGTGCTTGATTGCCTTGGGCATCGACAGAAACTCCCACAATTCTCCCAGGAATTTGCCTTTTGAATTCGTCTTTAGTCGAAATGTAAGCCGCGTGGGGGCCGCCGTACCCAAGGGGTACGCCAAATCTTTGAGTGCTCCCAACAGCAATATCCGCACCCCATTCTCCTGGCGGTTTCAACAACGTTAAACTTAAAATATCAGCAGCGACAACGACCAGAGCACCGTGATCGTGAGCTTTTTGAACAAACAAAGAATAATCAAAAACCCTTCCGTCGCTGGTCGGAAATTGCAACAAAACTCCAAATACCTTTTGATCAAAACTGAATTTCTCGTGATCACCAACAACGACATCGATACCTAAAGGCTTTGCCCGTGTCTTAACCACCTCGATAGTTTGAGGGTGGCAAAGTTCTGATACAAAAAAATACTTAGCATCTGAGTTCTTGCTCACATTCATGCATAAAGACATAGCTTCTGCCGCTGCCGTGCCCTCATCTAAGAGTGAAGCATTGGCCATGGGCAGGCCCGTGAGATCACTCACCATGGTCTGAAAATTCAGTAATGCTTGCAAACGCCCTTGAGCAATCTCAGCCTGATAAGGAGTGTAATGGGTGTACCAGCCTGGATTCTCCATAATATTTCGCAAGATAACAGAAGGCGTGATGCAATCAGAGTAACCCATGCCGATATAGTTTCGAAAAACTTGGTTTTTTGAGGCCATGACCCGCATTTCGCCTAAAATTTCAAATTCGCTTTTTTCTGGGCCAATTTGAAGCGGAGTGGGAGTGCGGATATTGGAAGGAATTATGGATTCAATAAATTTTTCAAGGGAAGAGAACCCAAGAGTTTTGAGCATTTTTTGAACGTCAGAATCGCTGGGACCAATATGTCTTGAAACAAAAGAATCAGATGATTGAAATTCTTTCGACATTGACCTTCGTTATTTCTTCGTGAGTTTCTCGTAATCTTGTGCGGTCATCAATGTTGCTAATTCTTTTTCGCTATCCATTTCAATTCGTATAAGCCAACCATCTCCGTAAGGATCATCATTAACATTGCCTGGTTGATCCATAAGCATATCATTGACTTCAACTACGGTGCCCGACACGGGTGCAAATAAATCACTAACGGCCTTCACACTTTCGACCACTCCAAATGGCTCATTTTGTGAAACTTTTTGACCTTCCTCGGGAAGTTCCACATACACCACTTCACCCAGAGCATCTTGGGCGTATTCGGTGATTCCCACGGAGACCAAATTATCATCAATCTGCGCCCACTCATGATCTTTGGTGTACATCAACTCTGCTGGAACTTGGATCTCGGCCATACTCTAGTCTCCTTTAAGAATCTGCTCTCGGATTTACAAAGGGTGTTTTTACAACATGTGCCCTAGCGTTGCGACCACGAATTTGAACAAAAAACTCTTTTCCTTCGGCAGCCCAATCCTTTTTGACATAACCAATGCCAATGGGCTCACTAAGACTAGGGGACATGGTCCCACTTGTTACCCTGCCAATTTCAATATTGTCAAATGAAATCAAGGGGTAATCATGCCTCGGGATACCTTTATCGATCATCTTAAAACCGATGAGTCTACTCTTGAGCATCCCTTTTTGAGCCTCCAGAGCTTGCTTACCAATAAAAGGCCCTTTACCAAATTTAATGACCCAGCCAAGGCCTGCCTCTAAAGCTGAGGTTTCAGCGGTGATCTCGTTGCCATAGAGCGAGTACTTCATTTCGGTTCTCAGGGTATCTCTGGCCCCAAGGCCAATGGGCATGACACCCAAGTCTCTGCCTTTTTCAAGTAGCTCTTGCCAAAACCCTACGGCTTGTTGAATGGGGACGAAAATTTCAAACCCATCTTCCCCCGTATAGCCTGTCCTAGCTAAATACCAAGTCCCGCCACCACGGGTAACTTTCAAAAATTCAAAATACTTAACTTTTCTTATTTCTTCGCCAAAAACTTGAGCCATGAGATTTTCTGCTTTGGGTCCCTGCACGGCCACCTGCGCCCAAAGGTCTGACTCATTAATAATCTCCGCACCCTTATTATTTTCTGACATCCATTTAAAATCTTTTTCAACATTAGACGCATTAACGCAAACCAGGTACTTCTGATTTTTTTCTAAGCAATAAACAATGATGTCATCGACCATTCCCCCTTGCGCGTTAAGCAGGAGGGAATATTGAGCTTGCCCAATATTAAGTACACTCACGTCATTACTTGTGAGCCACTGCAAGGTCTCTAAAGACTTGGCCCCCGATACGATGATCTCACCCATATGGCTCACATCAAAAAGGCCTACATTTTTTCTAACATTTTGATGCTCTTCAATAACGCCGGTGTATTGGACCGGCATATGCCAGCCTGCAAAATCCACCATTCGTCCGCCCAAGCGGATATGCTCAGCATTAAGTACTGTCTTTCTCATTTAAGCTTTTTTTACTGCCGCCCACTGCAGAACATCAATAATTTTTTCTTCAGATCGGATGGCCATAAGATGCACACCATCACATAAGCTCAGATAGTCTTTTACAAGGTTTGCGGCAAATTCAATACCCGCTTGACTGGGATCGCTTGCTTTTTCAAGTTTTTGGAATAGCTCGTCGGGAACAAAAATCCCCGGGACTTTTTCTTGTAAAAAATGAGCCGTTTTCAAGGTGCGCACCAACAAGACTCCCGCAATGATTTTTGCCCCCAGGGGTCTGACCTTGTTCATAAAATCTTCCATCTGTTGTCTGCTAAAAACCGCTTGGGTTTGAAAAAACTTAGCACCCGCATTAAGTTTTTTTTCTAATCTTCTAATTTGCGGGTCCACCGCCCGCCCACCGGGATTAACAACGGCACCGGCAAATAGTCCCAGAGGTTTATTCAATGGTTTATCTATAATGCTCACACCCTCATTTAATTTTTTAATTAAATTGAGAAGGCCCACTGCTTCAAATTGAAAAACGCCTTTAGCATCGGGTGTGTCACCTGCAGAAACGGGATCTCCCGTCAGAGCCAATACATTTTTGATCCCCAGAGCCGACGCTCCCAAAAGGTCTGACTGTAAGGCTAAAACATTTCGATCGCGACATGTGAGTTGGTAGATGGGGTCCATACCCTCTTGAACCATGAGGCTTGCGCAAGCAAGGCCACTCATGCGCATCAGGGCTCTTTGATTATCGGTGATATTAAAAGCATGCACATGATTTTTTAGAAGTTTTGCTGTTTCTAAGAAATGGCCCACGTCAGTACCGTGGGGAGGAGTCACTTCGGCTGTAATAACTTTTTTACCACTAGCTAGAAGATCTTCGAAACTCATAAAAGGCGATGATTTTCTTGGTATAAAGCAAGATCAAGGGTGTTTTTCAGTAGCATGGCCACGGTCATTTGGCCAACGCCACCGGGCACGGGGCTTAGACCTGCGACTTTATCTTCGCAAGACTTAAAATTCACGTCGCCTGTGGCTTTGCCATTCACGTGGTGCATACCCACATCAAATACAAATGCATCTGATTTAAAGTAGCTCGAGTCAAAAAATTCAGGCCTTCCAGCTGCGACAACGACGATGTCACCTTGCCTCGTAAATTCTTTTAGGTCTTTAGTTTTAGAATGACAATTGATGACAGTAGCATCGGCTGCCATCAAGAGCTGGGCCATGGGTTTACCAACAATATTAGAACGACCAACGACTACGGCGGTTTTTCCACTCACAGAAATTTTGTAGTGCTCAAGCATTTTCATAACTCCAAAGGGAGTGCAAGGTTTCACCCGAGGTCTACCTGATAATAAGAGCCCCAGGTTTTCTGGATGAAACCCGTCGCTATCCTTGAATGGATTCATCGCGTTTAGAACCGCTTCAACACTAAATTGTTTTGGCATCGGTAACTGAACGAGAATTCCGTTTATTTCGGCGTCGGTATTAAGTCTCGTGATCAGAGAGTCTAGTTCTTCTTGGCTATTTTCTTTGTCTAAGTGAAAACGAAGCGATTGCATTCCTACTTCTGCCGCGGATTTTTCTTTATTCTTGAGATAAATTTGCGACGCCGGATCTTCCCCTACTTGCACAACGGCGAGTTGGGGTGCACGTCTGTATTTATCTTTGAATCGAGCACACTCTCGCGCCAGTTCAGCCTTGGTTTGTTTGGCGACTTCTCGACCGTCGATCAAAAGCATAGGGCCTCCACTATCTATATTCTGGATTCTTATCATAAATTTCTAGGAGTTTATAAGGTTAGTCCCATGGAAACCGTATAAACATTGGGCAAAGGTGAATTCATTATGGGTTGACCCCTAGAGCCAAATCCATTATATTTATGTTAAATAATCTTGTCTTTTCTAGGCCTTAGGGCTTAAAAAGGGACAAATGGAGAACTTGAAAGAATGAATAAAGTACGAATATCTAAAGACGGTTCCAGCATTGATTTTACTCAAAGTGAAACACCGGTTAACCCCAAGAAGTTTCGTTCTTCAGTTGAAGTAGAAAGTTTCTATCGTTTTGTTCACGAAAATGATTTGCGCAAAGAATCTCTAGAAATTATTGAACGAATTCTTGCTAAGCGCAAAGCCACAAAAGTTGCCTTAAAAGCTGCTGCCAAAAAAGCCCAAAATTAGTCTTCACTTTTATTGGAAATCACGGGTTGTATCCCATCCGGCTGGTAGTCCGGCGTCCGGATTCCGAATCATAAAATTTGTCCGAATACTTATTTAATTAGTTTTGAATTGGTATGGTTGTTTGCATTGCCATTGATCTGGAGGTGCTTATGATCAAAAATTCAAATGGCCAAAGTCTTGTAGAATACCTAATTATTGTCGCCCTTGTGGCCATCGGCAGTTTATCCATAATGAAAGTCCTTGGGCATACCGTCAATGTGCGCTTTGCCAACATTACCGAATCTCTTCAAGGTCACGAATCAAAAATTAATCCCGAGACAGTCAATTCAGAAATGTACAAAAAGCGAGGGCTTAATGATTTTTTCCAAGGTGCGGGAAACGACAGCTCAGGCCAGCATTGAAGGCATTATTTGTATGTTAATCGTCGTAGCTGCTGTGGTGGGCGGGACAATTCTTGTGCTCAATAGTATAGGGACAATTCTTGCCACCCGATGGGCTGCTTCCAATTCTCGCTGTATCGCCATGGGTATTGATCAAAATACCTGCCGTGAACAAACTTCGCGGGCTTTGAGTTCTCACTTTGCTTTCAAGAAAATTCAAATCCATAATCGAATTTGGCAAGGTATTATTCATACTCAAATAGACGCAGAACTTATGAGTCATGTGGCAATCAAAGGTCAATTTGATTTAGGCCCTTCAGAATACAAGCGTGTTCCACAATGAAGCGGCAGTCGGGTCAAGCGCTGGTCTTAGCTATTGTCACTCTTCCCCTTCTTATTTTTTTAGGAGGAATTGTCGTTCGAAGTGGAAAATCAGCGCTCATCCATTCAAAAATTCAAAATCACTGCGATAAAAAAGTTCTTGATGCCGCAAAACCATTGGCAGAGGGGCTTGAGGCCCTAGGTCGACTCAATACAAAGTGCCGAACCACTATCATAGCCAGGCGTGCCGTCGAAGTCAGCATAGCAGCTGCCTCGGTCAGTCATCCTGAAGCTGTGCCTGAACTTATAAAGGTTCGAAGAGCTTTGGTTGCGACTCAAGATAAGATTTCAGTGATTCAAAAAACAATTATAACCGTGGCCATTTCTAAATCTCAGATGATTTTGGCAAAGAAAGTTCCGACAAAATTTGGTCAAAAAATTTCAGAAAAATTTAATCATCTTGAAGGGCTTAAACTCTTTGTCAAACAAGAGCATGGCTACGAAGGAGAAGTGGGTGCTCCCCTCGTACTCGATGATCACTTTGATAAAAGACAAAATATTGATGGATCAGTAAAAATTCAAACAGAGAGGTTTTTAGAAAAATGGAAAGACATAAAAAAATCCCCCAACATGACACTCAATTGCAAAGCTCAAGTGGTTATGGATTCTATAGAAAGTTCTTGGACCGTTGCTCTTCGAGAGCCGGACAGGCCATCGTTGAGACAACTTTGGTATTAATCATAATCACAGGAATTGTCTTGGCCATTTCTCAACTGGCTCTAGTGACGACACGAGAATTTAAACATGATTACTTTGAAAAATATCGGGGGGCTCCATGCTTAAAAAATTGCGCGAAAAATTAATTGGGCAACCAAAAGAAAAATGGCTGTTGGCATTAGCCCTCGTAGGTACTGTGATCATGTCCCTTTGGATCATTCAGGGCGGTCAACCTGAAGCAAGCAACGAGTCAAATGAATTAGGCCTCACAATTCCAAAAGGATTTCTCATCGTACCTCTTGAATTGGCCAATGCTCGTGCCATCGACGGGATGATTTCGCATAATGGAATCGTTGATGTTTTCTTATCAAAGCAAAATAAGCCCATGGTTGAAAATCTTCGCATTGTTAAACTTGAATCTGGGGAGGGAGCACTCTTTGGAGCGCTGGTCCCAGAAAAAAACGCGGGCCTTTACCAAGAATATTTTTCTCGTCCCCACTTGCGCGCAGCTGTTCGAACTCTCAATTCGGGACCCACAAAGTTTAACGGACTTTTTGAATCTCAAACCACTTTAACCCAAATCGAAATACGGGAGAACTAAGAAATGAAATGGACTGCATTACTTTTAATTATATGTTTATTTCTTACTCCACCTGTAGGGGCGACGGAACTTTGGGTTACAACTCCATACCTGACCACACCTGAAAAACTACGGGAACTTTCTGAAATTCCTCGTGAAGACCTCCAAGAACATTCGTTTGTTTCATTATTTGATCGATTACTGGGACATCCCGTTAGTCAAAATGTTTTAGATGAAATTTTAGACCTAGATTTCAGAGCAAGACAACTCTCTCTCCAAGGTAAGTTTCAAGAATCCTTAGGGCTTTACAATCAATTGCAAGAAAAATTGAAGAAAGTTCCCAATGTGGCGGGCATTCAAAAAATATTGGCTTCAACTTTAATTCGAAAGGCTGAGCTCTTAGAGGCTTTAAAAAGACCGAGCACTTCAGTATGGCGTCAAGCTCATTCTTGGGCTCCAAATCTAAAATTAGGCGCTGATCTCTATTCGCCTCATACTATTCAAAAGTTCAAGGTCCTAGGTTTAGGGACGAAACTACTTAATGTCGAGATTAAAGCGCTCCTCCAAAGTTATGTTTTTATCGATGGCCGAAAGCTCAAGAGTTTAAATCAGGTTTTTAAAACAAAACTTGAACCAGGTTTTCACCAGACAGCAAGCATCACCCCTGGTGGATTCTGGGAGTTCAAAAATTTTGAAATTAAACCGGGATCACCCGTGATGGCCTTGGAATTTTCACCTAAACCGGCGGCCCTTGGGGATTGCGTGAATCCCCAATATGGGGGGCCGGAATTTCAATCTTCAAATAAGATTTTAGTTAGCTTTAACGATGGCCAATGCGAAAGAATATTTAACGGAAAAGGATGGTTTAGCGTTCAAGGCCATAGTATCGAATCTTCTAGTCAGCCCATGGTGATAGAAGCTTTGGCTCCTCCAATTTCTACTCCCTGGTATTCTAAGATTGTAAAGTCACCTTGGTTTTGGATTGGAGTTGGTACAGTTGTTGTCGGCGGAATAGTCATGTACAAACAATCTCAAGAACAGACGACAGTTGTTGTTCCGAGTCAGACGATGAAGTAAGGATAAAATTTTAATGAAGTCTAAAGATGCTTATCGACCCGTAGCTGGAACGGGACCGCCACCAATGGCGGGAGAGAGCATCGACCCGGCTGTGAGTCCACCGTAGGCACCTAATCCAAACCCACCCCAACCACTTAGGCCGAAACCTGCAGAAAGATTGAGACCGAAATTTCCGTACCCGTAAGGATAACCGTAGGAGCCACCTCCTCCGCCCCAGCCCCCACCTGCACCGAAACCTCCGCCAAAACCTCCTCCACCAAAACCTCCTCCACCAAAACCGCCCCCGAATCCACCTCCGTAACCACCGCCACCATAGGCACCACCGCCAAGACCGGCGCCCAGCTCCTGTAAGTATTGAAGGTTTTGTTGAAACTGAGGAAGTACTTGGTTGTAAAGCTGCACTCGACGAGCCATGTCTTGCATTTGATTTTGCATCATTTGAGCTTGAAGAGCCATTTGTTGCTGATAGTTTGTATTGAAAACGCCACCCGGAACACCGCCAGGGAACATTCCAGGATACTGACCAGGAAATTGACCAGGATAGGCCCCTGGAAAATACCCAGGAAACGGACTGTTCGGACCGTAGCCGGTCATGTAGGGATTCATCATTGGATTCATTTGGGGATTAAATTGAGCGTTCATCATTGGATTCATTTGGGGATTCATCCAAGGGTTCATCATTTGACCGTAGGGCGTAAACATCCCGCCATTCATATAAGGATTGTAACCGGGCATCCCTTGGCCGGGCATGTAGCCTGGGCCGTAACCATTCCAACCGCCAGGACCCCAACCACCGCCAGGACCATAGCCGTTTCCACCACCTGCGCCGTAACCACCGGGGCCATAACCGTTAAATCCGTTGGAGCATCCAAAACCGCCATTACCTATGCCACCGGCCACCGACCCATAGACGCCGCCATTACCAAAGGGGTAACCATAGTTCATGTTCACACCAGCACCGCCGTAGGCTCCGCCGCCACCGTAACCACCACCATAGCCACCACCACCGCCATAAGGCATGAATGGGTACCCGCCCGTAGGATAAATTCCAAAACCGTATCCCCCATTGCCATAACCTGTTGGATAGCCAAGAGAAGCATTTCTTTCTGCAATAGCATTTTGAGTGATGGATTGAGCAGTAATTCCCAAAACGGCAAGCCCTGTGGACGTCCAGATTTGGGTTTTGCTCATTTTTCTTAAGCGATTGACCCGCGCACATTCCCAACAACCAGCTGTATCGGCGTCGCCATCGTAATCGTCGAGGCCCAATCTTCTATTTTCACGTTGTTCCTTTTTTACCCGAGTCGACGTCGTAGATAAGTTTGATTTGCATTCGTTGAATTTTAGATCGGTAGCTTTGACAGCTTCACTAGCTTCTTCCGCCCTCTTTGCCAAATCAAGAATACCGTTTGCTTTATTCATACAATCGGTATTGGCCCTGGGCATTCCTAAAGCAAGATTAATGTTGGTCGCCTTCTGATAATCAGGACCAGATTTGTCAATTCCGAAGAGGGCATTCTTCTTTGCGTAAAAGCACATGGAACCTTCAGAGAATACTGTGTGATTCTCTTGCGTGTTTTCTTCAAGAGCATTTAAGCATTGCAGATAAGCATTGTTGTCTCCTGAAAACGTAGTTTTTGCTGAAGCTTCGTATTCCTTGATTCGAACTTTCTGATTGGCAACGAGTTCCTCGCCCACACCTGGGACGGCACCTTGGTAGAGACCACTACATGCCACTGCGGTTTTAATAAATTGGTCTACTTGCCCTCCGGCAAGGTATCTTTTAAGTTCTTCTTTTCGTTTTTCAAACTCCCGCTTTGGTCCCAGTTCTTTTTTTCGAGTTTCGTCTCGTTCTTCTTTTGCTTTTACTACTTCAGCTCTTGCATCTTCGATTTGCTCGTCCTCACCCTGGCCAAATCCACCCCAAGCCTGGGGCCCATATCCACAGGGTGAATTGATCCCGTAACCGCCCGCACCATAATCAAGAGGCGATTGAGGGCCCCACGTGCCTTGTCCGTGTGCTTTGTGAATGGGCGCTAAGATGACAATGACCGCCACGAAGATTGAAACCTTTATCATGAACCTGCTCCTTAGGGGCCTACGGCTCCAGACTTCTTCTCGTCAAAAATCCATAGGGACTTTATGATTTTGCAGACGATTTGAAAAAAGACCAGACCATGAAACAAAAATGGGCACCTAGACGTTTGAATAGAAAATCGCTAGAATTTACTCGATGCATACAATACTTGTCGTCGACGACGAAAAAGACATTCTGGATTCTATTGAAAGGCAGTTTCGCAAGAGCTACAAAATACTCAAAGCGTCATCAGGCTATGATGCGTTAAAGGTATTGCAAACCGAACCCATCCATCTCATTTTGAGCGATCAACGGATGCCTGAGATGACCGGTGTTCAGGTCTTTGAGCGAGCTCAAAAAATTCAACCCGACGCCATCAGAATATTACTCACTGGTTATACCGATGTCGAATCGATTATTGCCGCCATAAATTCAGGCCATATTTACAGATACATTACTAAACCCTGGGATCCCGGCGATCTAGAAATTGTCGTTCGCAAGGCTCTTGAAACCTACGATCTCCGAGCGGAACTTAAAGCTAAAAATACCCGGTTAGAAAAAGCATTGTCGGAATTGCAAACTCTAGATCAAGCAAAAAGTCAGTTTATGATTTTAATTGGCCATGAACTTAAAACTCCCCTCACTACAATTTCGTCTTTTCTAGATTTGTTGAAAGAAGAAAAACTGTCGCAGGAATCTACTAAGTATATTTCAAGAATTGAACAAGGTGTGGTTCGGCTCAAAGAAATTGTTTTTGACGTCCTTGATCTTTTATCTGCAGAAACGGGTCAATTGAAAATTAACAAAGTTTCTCAAAATTTAGATGATTCAGTTAGTCGCGTGATTCAGACTTTATCTTCTCAAATTGAAAAGAAAAATATAAAAGTAAATCGAGAGCCCGTAGGAAACGCGGTTTTTGACGGGCCCTTGGTAGAAAAGGTTTTAAAAAAACTTTTACATAATGCTGTGAAATTTGCGCCGGCTGGTTCAGGGATTTGGATTGAATCTGGTCATTTTAATGGCAAGGTTCGAGTTCAAATAAGAAACTCTGGACCGTCCATGGACCCCGAAAAAATTGCATCTCTTAAAAAACCGTTCACTCTTGATGAAAATATCATGAACCACAGCCAAGGTTTGGGAATGGGCCTCTCTGTGAGTCAAAGCCTTCTTAAACATCACGGTTCTGACTTAGTCTTAGATTCAAAAAACTCTCAAATAATAGCAAGTTTTGATCTGTAAGTTGGAATTTGTCCGCCGGTCGGCCGGACACCAATGCCCGACAACCCTTTAAAACGCAATTGAGACATTGGCACGGCATGCAATAGCAGTTCTTTGTGGGCTTTCTGATTCTGATTTTTAGTATTTTTTCCTCAATCCTATCCTGGTCCTACCCCACCCCAAAACAACTGGTCATGGTGGTTGGTGAGCAGCGCCGGCTGGCAATCAATAAAGCCTCCGCCGCCACCATGACCAACCCTAAAATAGCTAAAATTACATTCACAAATGGAGGCGTACTCATTAGTGCTAAGCAAGCCGGATTAGGTAGTTTAGTACTCGGAAAAAAATTAAATCCCATGCAAATAATAATTTACTCACAAAAGCTAAAAGCCGCCAGAAAACAAATAGTAAATTGGTTGACCGATAAATTTGGTCTCTTCTTAAGTACAAACCCACAAAATCTAATTATTTCTGGGAAGGCCTTGAGGCTTGCGGATTGGTTACAGTTACAAAAATTTAAAGCTAAATTTCCAAAACAACTTTTGATAGAAGCAAAACTAGATCGGGTTTTAGTTCCCACATTAAAAAAGGCTCTTGAAAGATCTCTTTCACAACGTTCTATTTCTTCAATGCACTCAAGAATTGAAAACGACCAGGTCATTCTTCTTTCATCTTCGAAGAACAAAGATGATAAAGTCATTGCACAAGCCGTAGCAAGAGAGTGGGGTCTTGAAAATCCCCAATCATCTGACCTTTTAGAATTAAAACCCATGATTGAAATTGAAGTGGTGATTGCTGAAGTGAAAAAAAGTTCGTTCCAAACTTTAGGCCTTCAACTCCCCGGCACTTATTCGGCGACCATTACGCCCGCAGGGGATTTGTCTTCACTGGCCACGTCTTTTAATTCGTTTAGTCCTGAGTTTCATGCTCTTTTTAACAAAGGGAACGGTCGTGTCTTGGCAAATCCCAAAATACTTTGTAGAAGTGGCGAAATGGCTCACTTCGTTGCGGGCGGAGAAATCCCTATTAAGATTATTAATTGGAAAAACTCTGACGTTGTTTGGAAACGATATGGCGTAATCCTTGACATAAATCCTAAGGCAGATCTCGATGACGGGATTTCGACAAAACTCACTACAGAAGTTAGTTTGTTAGATGAGGTTCACAAGATTGATGGAATTCCGGGTTTATTTACTAACCGAATAGAAACATATTTTGATTTGCGAGGCTCAAAAACCATTGCACTTTCTGGTCTCATTAAAAGTGAGTTAGGCAGAAGCCAAACAGGGACTCCCCTCCTTGGTGAAATTCCCATTTTAGGGGCACTATTTAGAAGTCAAGATTACAAAGACAATCGCACTGAATTAATTGTCTTCGTCACACCGAGGGTCATTTCTCCTGAGGCTCCTCCGCCCATTCCTGCCTCTCCTGCTCTTTCTAATGAATGGGACAACGAGTGATTGAACAATCCGTAAGACAAGAGATCGTCAAAAATACTCTTGAAACTCTTGGCGAAGAGCCACTCATTGAAAATTTAGCAAAGTCTATTCAAAGATTTTATCCGACTACTGCTCATGGTTACAGTGAAGTTATGGCAGATATTTACTCAGAGCTTGAAGGATTAGGGCCCATTGCACCGCTCTTAGAAGATATAGATATTTCAGAGATTCTCGTTAATTCATTTAATCAAATTTTTGTTGAAAAAAATGGGAAATTGCAGCTGCATTCATCGACGTTTACAAACGAAATCACCTACAAAAGATTTATTCGTATATTGCTTATGCGCTTAGAGCGAATTGCAGACCAAAGACATCCCCTGTCTGAGGGAGTCTTAGATGATGGAACGAGAGTCCATGTCACGCTGCCACCGGTTGTAAAACACCACATGATTTGCTTTAGAAAACATCATCATAAAAACTGGTCGCTGAGTGATCTGTTAGAACGAAAAATGTTTTCTATAAAACAAAAAGACATCATTGTGCATTGGGTTCTTGAGAAGAAAAATATTCTAGTATGTGGTCCAACAGGGAGCGGCAAAACTACCCTCATGCGCAGTTTACTGAATCTCGTTGAACCTCTAGATCGTGTTGTTACTATTGAAGACACTCCAGAATTAGGTTTGGAGAGTGGTCCCTCAGTAGGACTTTTGACTCGAGAAGACCCTGAAGGACTTGTACCCACAATATCGTTGAGCCAACTATTAAGAAATGCTTTGCGAATGAGACCCGATCGAATTGTAGTTGGCGAAGTACGAGGAGAGGAAGCTCTTGTTTTGATAGATGCTCTGGCTACGGGCCACCGTGGATCTATGTGCACCATTCACGCCAATACTTCTCAACAAGCCTTGATACGGCTTGAGACTTTAATTTCACGGGCAGCACCCCAGTGGATGCCAACAGCCATTCGCCAGATGATATTTGAATCAGTCGATTGCGTTATCGTTGTAGACAAACTGAAAGGTCAAAGACAAATCACTGAACTTGCCGAAATTTCATCGTTAGAAAGTTTTGGATTTTTGTTAAACAACCTCGGTTAGGCTACTTCGAAAGCGTCGTCGTCATCATCGATTTTTAAGTTACCTTGTTTTTGGACTTGCCGTGCTTTTTCAACAAGTTTAATTTGAGCCGTTTCTATTTCAACACTTGTGGGTTTAAGTGTTTCAATGAGATTTTTCATATCTCTTTTTTTTATGACATTGAGAGTGTGAGTAGCGATATCAAAAAATTCTTTTGGAAGACCGATGAGAGAGATGGCCAAATTTCTCTCTCCAACAAGCGTGGTAACTTCGCTGATAACCAAAGGGTCCCATGTAAATATTTTTTCAACAGTAAGAAGTTTTGATTTAATCATTTCGCCGAAGACTTCATCTTCTTGACAAATTGTTTTTAAAAGTGTCTCTCTTTTCTTACTAAGGCACGATTCTAAAAGTGATACGAGTTGTTGAACACCGCCTGGTCGCCGAAATCGAACGAGCATCGACATAACCTTAGTTCCCCTCTCTTTTTAAGCCATCATGTTGAGTCTAGAACCCTTAAAGGTCAAACTCTCTTCATTTGGCGTTTCAGCACTTTCGCTCAATTGTTCTGGTAACGGGTCAGCCAGTCGTTTTGGCTTTTCTATTTCACCCGTTATCCAAATCTGCCGCGTGGATGCTGGTACTATACGGCTAACTTTCTCCATAGGACTCACCTCCTGTGACTCTTGAGAAAACGCATATATTTAAATATCGGACGAGCCGACCTAAACTTGAGTCTAGTTCACGATATTTTTGTCTAACATTTAGACACTTGGACTATCGGGTTGAATTAGAGTTAATACCACTCGTTACAGGCGCAGAATCTCGGTTCTCAGCATTTGGATCGTTGGCTTCGTTATTCTGCCCGTCTTGGTCACTATTTTCAGACTGTTTCTTTGAATGCTCCGCAGAACGTATGTCCTTAGAAAATAGGGGGTAGTTATTAATGACTTTTGCCATGTCAAATTTCAAATTGCTGGGACAGCGGCGAAGATCCATACCCGATTCTTTCATAGCCGAAACCCAAAGCTGAGCCAGAAGTGAAGATGATTGACCCATTCTCAATTCTGCAGATTGTAGGACCGTCTGAGGACCTTGCCCGGCGATATTAACATTCATATCTTTGTAGATATCGCAGTATTTATCAGGAGGTTTAGGAGTAGGTTTTGAATCGGCGACCTGATCTGAATTTAGCCCTTCGTTAGTTGATTCAGTTGGCATTGTGCTTGCTGGCTTGTGATCGGGGGTCACGATATTTCCGTTTTTGTCTCGCTTAGCGTAGGGGTTACCGTTTAAGAACACATCAATAAGAGGTTGAACATATTTTTGGCCTGATTGATCTAGGTTGAGTACTTCTTCAATTATTTCTTTTGATTTAATCGGTTTAACGACGGGACAACTCGATTCGACGAGGCATCCAGAATCAGCTAAAACTTCTTTGTCAGTGCCATCAAACTTGGTCCATATCCATTTTTGTTTATCCCAATTGTCCTTTTTTCTTCCCACCACTTTTTTTGCCTCGGCTTCTAAAATACATTCTTCATAAGTGTGATGGATTCCAGTAGCTGGCGGCCTGTTGCTTCCTCCATCAAAATTCAGCGATGAATGAAAGGGTTGAGACATATCGCCCACATAGTGACCCATGGCACCCAAAAAAATAAGTGCTAATTCGACATCTTCAGATTTTTTAGTTTTTAATTTTTCAATTGCTAGATTCCAAAGCTGTTTGATTCTCCAGGGTGCTACGCCATGCTCCGCAATTTCTTTTGGTGAAGGATGATTTACATCTTTAATTTTTTTAGACGGATCCATTTTCAAAACATAATCGATTCGACCTTTGAGAAGATTTCCTAACCGGGTTAACGTTTTACCTTTAAAACTATCACCGGTAGGCAACTTGCAGGCTTTGGCGGTTTGATCTGGCTGGCAAAAAGCATCGTATTCAAAATAATGAAGAGGATGTTCATAAACATTGGCCATGACTTTAGCATGTTTTAGTTCTGCAGGGGTATTTACCATATTGATAGACTTCCAGTCATAGTCGGGTGTGATAGCTAACCGGGTCATGAACTCAATATTTTGAGTGAAGCAGGCCCCCTCTGGAGTATTTTTCAAAAGTTTGACGGCACTCCGATTTATCTGTTGATGGCCATAACTGCCCCAAGCAATGACCTTGAGGGGAACAAACAATACGAAAAGCGTAACCAAAACTGCAACCAGATTCGGCATTTAATTATCATAGACATTTTTTATTCTTCATTAGAAGTCTTATGTGTGGATGTAGTAGCAATTCAATTTTCCAGTACTAAGGTCGGAACCCACTAGGCTTTGGGGTTACAAGGGCCGCGTCATTAGAACTCACAGTTACCATAGAGTCGGAACCTACCGAGGGCGACCTGGGGTTACGAAGGCGGCGGCATCAGGGGCTACGGACGGCAACTCTCGGGGTCCCCTGATAGCCACGATGGCGTGCCGCCGCCGCAGTGACTCCAGGGCGCCTCGGTGGGTTCTATTATTTTTTGGGTAATAGTGATGTTCTAAGATCCAACCGCAATTTCAATGGCCTGCGGCAAAATCGAAAAGGCAGCAGGCACTACACCTGGTTGTTCACCATCTAATTCTAAGTAAACATCATCGTCAGACTCGATGAGAACAGTTTTGGCTTGATGGTGCTGGGTACCGGGCAACTTGGTAAAAGTGCCATCATAAAGTTGGTAACCCGAAGTTAAAAGCTGATACTTAGGTATGGGTTCGCTGATAATCACATCAAACAATCCGTCATCAAGCTTTGCCATAGGTGCCCAACACATACCAGCACCTGAGTAACTTCCATTGGCCACAAAGACATTAAGAGCTTGGCCATCAAAAATTTCTTTTTCATCTAATGAAATTCTAAGGTTTTGTCCTTTCGCTGAAAGAAATGCCAGAGCCGTACTAGAAAAATAAGCGAGTTGAGGCGGAAGAAACCGCGGCGTGTGATTTACTTTTTTTGCGACTTCACCACCAAGGCCAGCACTTGCAATATTAAGAAAAAATCTTTTCTTCTCTCTCCCGAATTCATCTCGAAATAAAGCACATCCCACGTCGACTTTTTTGAAAATGGGATTAATGAGAAGATCAACCGCCTCTCTATAATTACTTGGGATATTCACACTTTTAATAAAATCACAACCACGGCCAGCACTTAAAATGCCTAATTTTAAGTTTTGATTAATGGGCTGATTATTTTCATTAAAGAGCCCATTAATGACTTCATTTATTGTTCCATCCCCACCAGCAACAATCAGTAGGTCACAATCAGTACTAGCGACTTGAGTTGCAAATCGAGTGGCGTCTGCTGCAGCAGCTGTTGTTAGTTCTTCAAGGCTGCCTAGTCTTGAGTGAACTTCATCGCGAATTTGCTTCCACATGCTTTCTGTACGACCACCACCTGAATAAGGATTTACGATAATGGCTGATTTCAAGTAGCTGCTCCTGGCACATTGACGATTCTTACCCCGAGCTCTGCAAGCTGGTCTCGATTTACAGTGCTCGGAGTACCCGACATCATACATGCTGCTTTTTGAGTTTTTGGAAATGCAATGACTTCCCTAATGGCGTCAGTCCCGCACAGAATCATAACAACGCGGTCAACACCCCAAGCGATGCCACCATGAGGAGGAGTACCAAATTTTAGTGAATCTAAGAAAAAACCAAACTTATGTTGCGCTTCTTCTGGAGAAATTTGCAAGACTCTAAACATAGCGTCTTGAACTTCTTTTCGATGTATTCGAACGCTGCCCCCTGCGATTTCGTAACCGTTACAAACTAAGTCGTAAGCCTTTGCTTTAATATGTTCAAATTTGCTTTCATCGCCTTTAACAAAAGCCTCCATGTCTTGGTCTTGAGGAGAAGTAAAGGGATGATGACGTGCGGCCCATCTTTTATTTATGGCATCAAATTCTAAAAGTGGAAAATCAACAATCCATATAAAAGAATCTCGCGAAGTATCGATAAGTTTTAATTTTGTACCTAAATGCAAACGCAGAGTGCTTAAAGTGCGACATGCGATTTCGTAGTCATCAGCTACCATTAATATGCAATCACCCTGGCTTGCCCCAACGGCTTTGCAAAAACTAGTGAGTTTGTCTTGAGTGAAAAATTTGGTTATGGGAGAAGTAATTTCGTTTTCCCACTTAAGCCAAACAAGGCCCTTTGCTCCCGCCTTCTTCGCCATTTCTGTTAAGTCATCGAAATCTTTTCTAGAAAACTTAGCACCGCCTGAGACCGGAATGCCTTTTATCACACATTGTCTTGAAAGGGCTTCATCAAAAACTTTAAAGCCTGAGCCTTCAGCTAACTTGCTCAAATCTTTAAGCTCCATGCCGAAACGATTGTCGGGCTTGTCGTTGCCAAACCTCTCCATGGCTTCATGGTAAGTTATGCGAGGAATGGGTAACTTGATATCTACACCTTTGAGCACTTTCCAAATCTTTGCAAATGCTCTTTGGTTTACGTCGATCACGTCTTCAGCATCCACAAACGACATTTCAACATCCACTTGGGTGAACTCAGGTTGACGGTCAGCCCTCAGATCTTCGTCCCTAAAACAACGGGCAATTTGATAGTACCTATCAAACCCTGAAATCATCAAAAGCTGTTTAAGAGTTTGGGGGCTTTGAGGCAACGCAAAAAAAGTTCCATGATTAACTCTTGAAGGCACGAGATAGTCGCGAGCGCCTTCGGGAGTGCTTTTCCATAATATTGGCGTTTCAACTTCAACAAATCCTTCAACTTCAAAAAAGTTTCGCACTAAGTGAACAAATCTTGAACGAAGGATTAATTTTTTTTGTAATTCGGGTGAACGAAGCTCCAGGTAACGATATTTGAGCCTCAAAATTTCGTTAACCGCCGGGTCGTCGGGAGCAAAGGGCAAAGTCTCTGCTACAGAAAGAATTTCAAGACGATTAGCGGCAACTTCGATTTCACCGGTTTGGAGTTTAGGATTTGTCATTCCTGAAGGTCGTTTTCGTACTTTGCCTGCAATTGCTAAAACGAATTCTGCCCGAATATCTTTAGCAATTTCTAACCCAGAGCTTTGAGGATTTATCACAACTTGCGTAAGGCCTTCGCGATCGCGCAGATCAACAAATACGAGCCCCCCGTGATCACGTCTGGATTGCACCCAACCCATAAGCACAACCTCATTTCCATCGTGGGTGGCATTGAGACTTCCACATCTATGGGTTCTCTTTACTTCTGAAATAAATGAACTCAAGACAATCTCCTTAAAAGCTCTTCTTCCAAATTGCCTATTTCAATATTTTCTTGAACTTTTGTACTCATATTCCTCAGTACGGCGGAACCTTGATCGATTTCAGATCCGCCCAGGATCAAGACGTTTTCAGCTTGAAGCCTATGGGCCCGTTTCATTTGGGATTTGAGGCTTCGATCATTATAGTCAATTTCACAGAAAATATTTTTTAGTCTGAGAGCATGAGCTAAAGTGAAAGCTAGATCTTGGCCTTTTTTGTCGGGCACCGCAAAAAATACTTTGAGATTTGGTTTATGCTGATGGGCGGTTTCGCCAAGTAAGAGCACAAGGCGTTCGACTCCGCCTGCATATCCTATCGCGGGGGTGACGGGACCACCTAACTCTTCAACCAATTTATCATAGCGGCCTCCTCCACCGATAGCACTTTGAGCACCAAGTTGGGTCGTTGTGATTTCAAAAACCGTTCTGGTATAGTAGTCTAATCCCCGTACAAGGGTTTTATCGACGACAAAGGTACTCTTTAACCTAACTAAATCATCTCTTACCTGATCAAAATGTTGGTGGCAAGGTTCGCACAAAAAATCCAACATACTAGGTAAAACCGCTGCGACTTCTTTACATGTCGGGTTTTTACAATCAAATACTCTTAACGGATTTTTATCTAATCTCTTTTGACAATCTTCGCACAAAATTTTAATGGAAGGCTGCAAAAGCGATGTGATTTTTTTCTTATATACCGGTCGACAGGTTTGACAGCCAACACTTCCTAATCTTACCGTTAATTCTTTGAGATCTAGTTTTTCATAAAGGGAAACAAGCATAGAAATAAGTTCGGCGTCTATTCTAGGGCTTGATATACCGAAAGTTTCAATTCCGTACTGAAAGAATTGCCGATAACGACCTTTTTGAGGACGCTCATACCGAAACATCGGGCCCCAATAGAAAAGCTTTTGCGTGGGATCAGTGTTGAGTAGGTTTTGTTCTAGCATTGCCCTCACTACGGGGGCTGTTCCTTCGGGCCGCAAGGTCAAACTCTCATCATTACGATCATTAAAAGTGTACATTTCTTTTTGCACAATATCCGTTGAATCCCCTACGGATCTTGTAAATAAAACCGTGTATTCAACAATGGGAGTTTTAATTTCTGTGTAACCGAAGGTTTCAAAGTGTTTTCGAACAGTATCTTCTACAAACCGCCAAAGGTGAATTTGCGGTTCAAAAATATCGTTCATGCCCTTTATAGATTTGATATTCATAACTATTTCTATATAGATACATAAACGGCTGAATGTGTCAAATGGGTATTGCCTTGCCCTCAGATTAGTTCGGGTGTAGAAATTATGGAATGCCAAGTTTCACTGTAGATCACAACACGAATCTTCCGAAGTCTGAGGCTTTTCAGAAAGTTAAAAAATATTTTGAAGAAAGCCATGGGCTTAGAAAGCTCGATAACGATTTAAAATGCCAATTTAATGAAGCCTCCCATTCTGGAAATATTAAGGGCAGTAAATTTGAATGTGATTTTGTAATTACTGGCGAACAAACTGCCAAAGTTTCGTTGACAATAAATATTGGGCTTTTATTGAGTCCCTTTAAGGGAAAAATCCAGGAGACTCTTAAAACAAAGATGACCGAACTTTTAGGTTAGCTCACCCATGGTTAAAAAAATCAAAAAGTCTTCCCCCAAACGAAAAAAAATCAAACCTGAAGTTGTATCGGGTGAAACTGACAATGACGATGTTGATATTAAATCCTTGGTTGTCGGCGTCGAGGAGTCTTCGCCTACCTTTGACGCCCTCCAAAAATACTTAACTGACTTAAGAAAATATCCCCTCCTCACCCCTGAAGAAGAACATAAACTTGCCGTTCATTATAAAAAGACAGGGGATCGTCAGACCGCTGAAAGATTAGTTACTTCCAATTTGCGCTTTGTCGTGAAAGTAGCTGCAGAATATTCTCGTTTCGGCGCCCGTATGATAGATTTAATTCAAGAGGGCAATGTGGGCTTGATGCATGCGGTGAAGGAATTTAACCCTTACAAGGGCGTTCGCCTTATCACCTATGCTGTTTGGTGGATCAGGGGATATATTCAAGAGTATCTTATGAAGAATTACTCTCAAGTACGGATCGGAACCACTCAGGCTCAAAAAAAATTATTTTATCATTTAAATAAAGAGAAAGCTAAACTCGATGCCTTGGGCAATGCTCCTGATGTGAAGCTTTTGAGTTCTCGTCTCGGCGTTTCAGAGGATGATGTTCGCGAGATGGAAAAACGAATGTCTGGACGAGATTTGAGTTTGGATGCTCCTCAAGGCGATGATGACCCCGGGCGACGTTGGATCGAAAATCAAACGGATGCCGATTCAACGGCCATTGATGATGACTTAGCCTTAAGTGAAGAGAAGCAAATTTTTCGCCGAGAAATTCAAAAAGTGATCAAACTGCTCAACGAAAAAGAAAATTATCTCTTACAGCATCGCATTTTAGGTGATCCTCCTCTCACTTTGCAGGAAGTTGGTGATCACTTCAAAATTACTCGTGAGCGCGCCCGGCAACTTGAAGAAAGGCTCATCGGCAAGATCAAAGCTCACTTCAAGACAGCATTTCCCGACTATAAAATTAATTTACCCGAAGGGGAATGACCTCCAAATAATGCGCCTCAGCTACCTGCTATCATATGCTCATAATTCTAAAAAAATGAGCATATATCAGCCTTTTTATATTTCCACTTGTCTGACTTATTTTGCACGTTTGGATCGGGGCGAAAGCTCACGTTTTAGGCGCGTTTCTTTTTGAGCTCCTCTTTTACGATTTTTCGAACAGTCTCTTCTGTAAGCTCTTCTTTTTTGCCATATGGGACATGCGAATCATGAACATAACTTCTCACAATTTTGTTCAAAAGAGTTTGATACTTAACCCCTTTTTTCTGAGCAATTTCTTTAAGACCAACCAAAGCATCCTCATCAAGCATAGTTGTAACTCTAATCTTTGTATTCTGAGGAGAAAACTCTCCGTCATCAATTTCAACTTTTCCTATAATAATATCCTTATTCTTGGTATTCATTCCATGCCTCCCATAATAGTTTCTCTTTATCTTTAAGGTATTCTTGAATCCATAAGATCGCACTCGTGGATAGACCCCTTGAATAGAAACATTCAAAATTGCCCAAATAAAACTTTGCTTCGACTCCTGGTCCCAAAACATGCACATGAGGAGGATTAAGATCTTTTGGATAAATCATAACTCTATAGTTGCGTGTTCTGATAATTGTAGGAGACCTATGTATATATTATGCATATTAATATATGCATAAGCAAGGGATTTTGAATGGCACTAGAATTGAATGGTTTAACTTCTAGTCAGTTTAAATAGGCAGGCACCTAAATGGTCGGCTTTATTTAAAAGTTCAGGGGAGATTTGACCGGAAAGGCTAAATATACCCTGGCATTCCCGAAGGCTGCCGAATGAAATAAAGAAAAATTTCATCTGATCTTTTTTAGTTGGCTTTGCAGAACCCTCGGCTAAGTTCAATGTGATACTTGAAGCCGCCCTCAACAATTGGTCTCTAAGATGTGTTGGCAACTTCAAAGCCAGACAAGCTTGATAGAATTGAATAGAAAGTTGATAAGTACGAAACGATTTTAACATGAAATTTTCACCTTTGAAAGCCGAGATGGCCCTCACTCCGCTGACGGGCCATCGAGTGCCGAAAAGGAGAAAATTTAAGAAGGTTCAACTTTCATAGAAGATAAAAAGCACAATTTCTTGACCGAGACGGAAATGGAATCTGAAAACGGATCGGACAACGGAAAACAGAAGACGGAAACCTAGACCCTTAAGAAGTAGCCTCTTCATCCCCCACATGAGAAACAAGCTTGGCGCGAAGCCGCGTCACAGCTTGAGCATGAAGTTGGCTCACCCGACTCTCGGTAACATCAAGAACCCGGCCAATTTCTTTAAGATTAAGATCTTCGTAATAATAAAGGCTCAAAACCAATCGCTGCTTTTCGGGCAATTCTTCAATAGCCTTTGTCACAATATCTTTTACTGTTTTTAAATTAAGCTGATTGAAAGGATTATTAATCCTGCAAGACTCTAACAAATTCAAAATAGATTTTTTATCAACGTTTGAAAAAGTGTGGGTATCGTCAATGGACAACAACGACACTGGACGAACCTGATTGACCAAATCATAAAACTCATCCATAGACATTTTCAATTCAGCAGCCACTTCTTCGTCAAGGGCTGGTCTCCCTAACCCCTGTTCTAAAGCAGAATAAGTCCTATCAAGAAGCTTTGCTTTATCGCGAACAGAACGAGGCACCCAATCTTGCGCACGAAGTTCGTCCAAAATCGCTCCGCGAATTCTAAACTCGGCATATGTTTTAAATTTATTATCACGTGTAGGGTCATACTTCTCAATAGCATCCATAAGACCAATTACACCGCTAGAAATAAGGTCATCTAATTCAATATTTGAAGGCAATCTCACGGCAATTTTTTGCGCAATGAATTTAATAAGGGGGGCGAATTCCATAATAAGTTTGTCTTTTTGCTGGGGCGTAAGCTTATTTGGCTCTTCTTTGTATTTGCGAAGAAGGTTGCTACTCATTTAGTTACCCCTGACCCAGACGGTCCCCGCTGTGTGCACTTCCGTATAGACACTATTTTAGCAAATATGACGTGCTTTACGTTAGAGATTTTGGGAGTATTTAGGCAACCCCCATTAATTGCTCCCAGAAGAACTGGATTCCGCCCTTCATCTGGCCCGGATTTTGAGACGTGCTTATTTTTTCGCTAATACGCTTTATAGCGTGGGCAGCCAAAGACTCTGGGGCCGACTTAACAAAAATCTGCTGGCTTTTCGTCGCCCTTCGCACTCCTACATCAGCTGGAATGCAGCCTAGATAATCAAGGCTCACAAACAAGAACTTCTGGCTCACGTCACTAAGTCTTTGAAATACGGCCATTCCTTCTTGTTCGTCCCTAACTTGATTAGCGATGATAGAAAACTTTTTTTCGTGGTGGTAAGTGTGCAAGACCTTAATCAAGGCATAGGCATCGGCAAAACTTGAAGGATCGGGAGTGACAACGACATAAATCTCCTGGGCCGAAGTATTAAAATACATCACATTATTGTCAATGCCCGGTGCCGTATCAATAAGCATGTAATCGAAATGTTGTTTAAGAGAGCTCATTTGATCAAGCAAAATGCGCTTCTCACGTTCACTCAAATTTTGTAACTCCTGAAAACCCGTGCCTCCAGGTATGAGCCACGTTCGAGGCTCGATCTGAGTGATCACCTCATCGATACGCCTCGTGCCGTTCAATAGCTCTTTAAGAGAATATTTGCAACGGGTCCCGAACATAATGTCCACATTTGCCATTCCCAAATCGCCGTCTAAAATAAGAACGTTGCTGCCCATGCGACTCAGCATGGTTGCAAGATTGGCGACCACAGTGGTTTTTCCCACACCGCCTTTACCAGAAGTAATGCTCAAAGTTCGGGTTTGGCGGCGGAAACTATTAGTATTCGTAGAAATTGCAGACATGGGACGCTCCTCACTTTTTTGTTATTTTATAGATCAAGTCTAAAACCCGTTCACGGGTTGCAAGTTCAATATCTTCAGGGATCTTTGCGCCGACTCCGAAGGCATACAAAGGTTTCTCTGTCTTACGTTGAATATTATATAAAGACCCATGGACAAAACAGTCATCAATTTTTGTAACTAAAATATCGTCAAAATGAGTGAGTTGATAACGATGACAAATTTCGTAGGAATCCAAATCTTTTAAACCACAACCCATTACAAGATGAGTTGCAGGGTGCAATTCACGGGGAGGCAAAAGAGATCTGATCTGATCAATTTCAGCAATGTCTTTAAGCGAGAAACTTGGGTAATCGATCAGTATAGCTTCAAAGGAGCCGTAACGCTGCAAGAGCTTTGGAAACTCCACAGCATGCCTCACGGTCTCAAAAGGCACATTCAAAATTTGGGAATAAATTTTTAACTGATCAGCAGCTCCCACTTTCATGGTGTCACAGGTGAAAATAGCCACTTTCTTTTTTTCAAAAATCGCAAGTTGGCTTGCAATCTTTACGAGCGAGGATGTTTTGCCTTGGCCCCCCGGCCCGACGAAGAGATGAATTTTGCTGTTTGGATTTTCCCAGGCCCCGGTAACTTGCGTATGGCTCATCATGTAGCGAGCTACCCAGGCTTCGATAAGACTTTTTTTCTTTTTTTCTAAACCAGTGAGTTCTTTGTCAGCTTTTTCTAGAATTTCGACGATGTAACGTATATCCAACCCTGCATTAACTAGTTTTTCAAACGTAGCGCTGAATTCAAAGGGCAATCCATACTCTGCTCCCGGATGCTGGGTGAGAGGATTTTTGCCCTTAGCCGAACTGAATTGGTTTAAGAGATCTCTGAGAACATTAACTTCTTGTCTTAAAGAAGAAACTTCGTCTACGCCGTTACTCACACCTGAACTCAGGCTAATTCCAGCTTCTGTTCCTGTTTCCATCCCTACTGTCGCTAGACTAGATGAGGTAGAGCCGCCAGCCACAGCCACTCTGTCCGACTGCTGAGCCAGCTGGTTTTTTAAATAAGGAGGAACACTTTCTTCGTTGCGGTTGGCTGCGTCTTCTAATACATAGCTGCCTTCTTTAGCGTACTCATCTAAAATATCAGAGACTCGGCGGCCATTAATCGGCGTCGCTTGTGTTGGCGCACTTAATTCTTCATCGAGAATATCGATATACCGACGTCTCAAGGCTGGTCTTGTCATAGGAGCCTTCACGGTGACACGACCAAGATTGGTCAACCCCCCCGAGGCGGCCCGCTGTTGATAACGATTTACAGAGTTGTCTATATAAGATCGTTGCTGACGAGCGGTTTTGTTTCGGTATTTATCTCGAGCGGGTTCAGAGAGTCTACTCTCTGCATACTTTTTCTTTTTCAGAGATTTTTCTGAGATAGCTGCCGTAACTTCGATACTTCCCCGCCCTGCCAATCCAAATGACTTTTTATTATCTTTTGCACTTAAAATTATAGCTTCGGGCCCGAGCTCTTGTTTGACAAGTTGCAGCGCCTCCTTCATGGATTTGGCTTCAAACTTCTTAACTTGCATCTCTTACCCTCACTACTTCAACCGATTTGACATTGGCAGCAGTGGTCAATTCGTTATGAGATAGAATAACCAGCTGGGGTATAAAACGTTCTGTTAACTTTCGAATATGTCTTCTTATTGTGGGGCTTGTTAACAGTATGGGCTGACCTGCCACCTGAGGATTATTTTCGATCGCTTTTGTCACTGCTGTCAAAACTTGATGTGCATATTGGGGATCAAGTACCAGTTGAACCCCCTGTTCTGTTTGCAGCAACGAATTAGATATTACTTCTTCGACGCGACGGTCTAGGGCTAAGACGGGTATTAGACCTTCGTCCGTTGTGTATTTCTTTGTGATGCTGCGAGCTAAGGCTTTTCTAACTGCTTCGGTTAACATCTCAGAATCCTTGCTCTTGGGTGCTTCGTCGGCCAGCGTCTCAAAAATCGTCAGCAAGTCTCGTATTGAAACTTGTTCGCGAAGTAAGTTTTGTAAAACACGGACCACGCCACCAAGAGGCAACAAACCCGGTATAAGTTCTTCAACCACCTTCGGATGGGTTTTTTGGAACGTGTCAATGAGCCGTTGCACCTCTTGTCGTCCCAAAAGTTCAGAAGCGTGGGTACGAATAAGTTCAGTCAAATGGGTAGCAATAACTGTAGGAAGATCAACGACCGTGTAGCCCGAAAGTTCAGCTTCTTCTTTTTGAGATTTAGTAATCCAAAGGGCTGGAAGTCCGAATGCGGGTTCTGTGGTCTCTAACCCTTCAACAGGTTTTGCGACGTTGCCCGGATCCATGGCCAAGAAATGATCTGCCATGAGACTGCCGCCGGCAATTTTCACACCCTTGACTAAAATCTGATACTCGCCTGGCTGAAGCTGTAGATTATCTCGAATATGAACACTTGGCACGACGATGCCTAAGTCAATGGCAAATTGTTTTCGAATACTGACAATACGCTCGAGGAGATCGCCACTTTGATCGCTATCTACTATATTTATGAGACCATATCCGACCTCAAGCTCCAACATATCCAACGGGAGCAGACTTTCGATTTTTTCTTTATCAGGTTTAAGTGCTGCTTCTTCTGTTTTTTTCTTAAGTTCTTTTTGTTCGTCACTCTGCGCCCGCCCAGTGTACCAAGACATTACTCCACCGATAAAGGCAAAGAGGAAAAACGGAAATTTGGGCATTCCCGAAATAAGGCCCAACACAACTAGGATGGCCGATACAATGGCAATGGCGCGAGGATGAACAAAGAGCTGTGATGTAAGTTCTTTGCCAAGATTTTTACCGGTCGAAGCCCTGGTGACCACAATACCAGCGGCCGTTGAAATAATAAGAGCTGGAATTTGTGTCACGAGACCGTCACCAACTGTGAGTTTTGTGTAGGTGGCTGCGGCATCGGCAAGTCCCATGTTCTTTTGCAATACGCCGATGAGTAAACCGCCTACGATATTGACTAAAGTAATAATAATTCCAGCGATGGCGTCACCGCGAACAAACTTGCTGGCACCGTCCATAGATCCATAAAAGTCAGCTTCGGCTTCAATAATTCTTCTACGCTTTCGCGCTTCTTCGTCGTTGATAAGTCCAGCGTTGAGGTCAGCGTCAATAGACATTTGTTTACCAGGCATGGCGTCCAAAGTAAATCGGGCGGCAACCTCTGCCACGCGACCAGAACCTTTTGTGATAACGACGAAATTGATGATCACCAAAATTGTAAAAACAATGAGACCAATGACATAGTTATCACCGACGACAAAACTTCCGAATGATTGAATGACTCCACCCGCAGCGCCCACCCCTTCATTGCCATGAACCAGAATCAAACGAGTAGAAGCCACGTTGAGGCTCAATCGAAATAATGTCGTGATCAAAAGCATGCTGGGAAACACGCTGAAGTCCAGGGGTTTGGTTGTATAAATACTCACAAGCAAAACCAAAAGACTTATTGTAAACGACAAAGTCAAAAACATATCAATAAGCAGAGGAGGAATAGGGATAATCATCACTACCATAATTCCTACTAACGCCGTTGCGATAAGAACGTCTGTATTTCTAGTGACCCGATTGAAACCCTTTAAGAAATTATAGAGCTCATTCATCTATCACGCGCCTCCCATAGAGGAGGGGTTTTCACGCGCAATATCTTGGCTCACCTGGGCGATCTTGCCTTTGATGCGGTAAACGTAAGCCAAAACCTCAGCCACCGCATTATAAAGTGTTCGCGGAACCGCTTGGTTGAGTTTTAGTGTTTTGAACATGGTTCTTGCCAACGGCTTATTTTCAACAATGGGGATGTTATGTTTTCGAGCAATTTCCTTAATTTTCTCAGCAACGAGATCAGCACCTTTTGCAATCATGACAGGAGCTGCCATGCTCACCCGATCATACCGCAACGCCACGGCAATGTGAGTAGGGTTTGTGATAACGACATCTGCCTTGGGGACAGCTTCCATCATTCTTTTTTGGGCAAGATCTCTTTGAATACGCCGAATGCGGGACTTGATAAGCGGATCACCCTCACGTTGTTTAAACTCTTCTTTAACTTCTTGTTTTGTCATGCGCATGCGGCGTTCAAGATCCCAGCGCTGAAAAGTGTAATCAAGAACCGCGAGCAGAGCCATGAGAGCGCAAACTCCACCGATAAGTTTGAAGACAACAAATCCCATGTAGGATAAAATTTGTGGAATCGATAGCTGAACCATTTGGGGCGTAAAAGTGAGTTCTTTTTTGATAATGACAAAAGTCATAGTGCCAACAATAACGATTTTCGCCATTGATTTTAAACCTTCAACAAGGCTTCTCATGCTCATGATTTTTGTAAAACCAGTAAAAGGATTTATTCTTTCTAGGTCGGGGGCGATATATTCCCACGCACTTAGTACGCCAACTTGAGCCACACTGGCACCAATCCCCATCACGAGGCTAATGCCAAAAATGGGGGCCACAATGTAAATTCCTTTTTCAAAGGCAAGCTTCAAAGCAGGGATAATTTCACCTTTTCGAGCCGCCAATAATATATGCTCTGTAAATGTTTGAGAAAAAAGATCGATGATTTGGACTAAGAATTGTCGTGAAAGAAAATAAAAGAGAACTCCCACGCCAAAAAGCACTAGAATGCCGCCGATCTCACGACTTTGGGCCACTTGACCAGCGTTTCGAAAATCTTCGCGCCTCTGGGTCGTAGCGCTTTCTGTCTTCTCTTCTAAGTTCTCTTCACCGTCTGCCAAACTCTACCTCAAAATCCCTTCAAGTAAGTAAAGATCTGTGAGCCCGTTTGTACAAAATCTGCTTCTAATACCGTCATAAAAAGTGGGATGCTTGCCACGAGTATGAATAAACCCACCATAATATTAACCGGAAAACTTATGACAAATACGTTGATCTGTGGAACTGCTCGCCCGACCATTCCCAAAGCAATGTTTAAAAATAAAATGACAGCAATCATGGGACCTGCAAGTTTAATGGCTATAATAAAAATATTGGCGACTAGTGTTGTCACTGAAGCAAGAGCTCGCGTGTCCATATGGATGCGACCAATGGGGGCCATTTCAAAACTTTTATGAATCGCTTCAAAAAACATGTGGTGTCCATTAATTGACAAATACAAGAGGGTTCCAAGAATAGTTTGAAACTCCTCCATCATGGTTGATGATTCGCCAAAAGTAGGATTTAGGAGTTGCACGGCGCTAAATCCCATAGAAAATCCAAGAAGTTGCCCAGCGATTTCCACAGCTACGAACATTGTGCGAACAAGAAATCCTAAGAAAATTCCTAAGACCGACTCCCGCAAGGCAAGAAGTATGATGTCATCTTGCCACCCTGGAGACAACGTCGTACCCGCTTTTATTGCAGGAAACATAACCATGGCCATCACGAGACTGAGCAAAATCTTTACAGAAGCTGGCACTAAGCGATTGCCAAAGACGGGCAATACAACCATAAAACTGCTCAGCCGTATAAGTGAGAGCGCAAACACTGAAATTTCAACCTCACTGAATTTATAAATTTCAAACACGAACTCTCTACCTCACGTAGGTTGAAATGTTTTCGTACAGGGTCGTCGTAAATTTGCTAATCACATCAAGCATCCAGGGCGCACAGACGAGCAGCGCCACGGCAATGGCAACGATTTTGGGAATAAACGATAATGTGGCCTCATTAATTTGTGTCACCGCTTGAAAAATGCTTACTAAAAGACCTACAATCAACGCGCAAAGTAAAAGGGGTCCCGCCAACATCAATGTTGTCTTAATTGTTTCTTGACCTAAGTTAACAATGAGTTCTGGCGTCATATTTTCATCCGAAGCTTTTCACGAGTGAACCAACAATGAGTTGCCATCCATCGACGAGCACAAAAACCATAATTTTAAAGGGTAATGAGACAACAATGGGTGGCACCATCATCATCCCCATAGCCATAAGAACACTGGCCACAACCATGTCGATGATGAGAAATGGCAAATAAATAATGAACCCTATTTCAAAAGCGGTTTTAAGTTCTGAAATAACAAAGGCCGGAATCAAAACGAGGGACGGCACATCGGCCCTGGTTTTGGGCTGGTCCACGTGACTCATTTTTAAAAATAAAGTTAAATCATTGGGCCTTGTTTGGGCGAACATAAATCGCCTCAGAGGTTTCATGGTTTCATCGGCAGCTACATCTTGAGAAATGGTCCCCTTCATATAGGGCTGAAGTGCATTCTTGTTTATATCGTTTAAAAACGGAGCCATGATAAAGAGCGTAAGAAACAAAGCTAGTCCCACGATCAGTTGATTGGGTGGCATTTGTTGAGTACCCAGGGCTTGTCGCAAAAAAGCCAAAACTACCACGAGGCGAGTAAAACTCGTCATCATAATCAAGATTGCAGGAGCCAAAGTAAGAACTGTGAGTAAAACAATGATTTTGATTACATTTACAACTTCGTCAGGTTTTTGTGTCGACGTGAATCCTAAACTAATAGTAGGCAACGTCACACCATTAACGCTCTTAGCCTGAGCATGGGCCGTTGAGATGCTTATGGTCGTTAATAAAAAAAAGATTCCTAATATAGATTTTTGAATGAGTCTCCCTCTCATCATAATTCCTTTAAAGATCGCAGTCGATCGCCCACAATTTCACGAAGGCCTTCCATACTAAATTCATCCATATCTTTTTTGATTTCTTTTGCTAACGAATTTTGAAATTTATTTTGTGGAGGGGGCGGAGGAGGCACGACGGCTGTCACCGTTTTTACGCCTAGAGGTGGAGGTAGGGCTACATCTTCATCTAAGAGAGAAAGAGACTTTAGAATTGTGATATTTTGGTCGGTTATTCCAATGAGGACAGCTTCGCCCGCCACACGTACTACTGCTAGTGATTTTTTTGCACCAATATGATGTTGGGACAAAACCTCAATCATGCGTCGCGCACCGAGCTTATTGGCCACAGGCCATCGTCTCAACGCAAAATAGGCTAGGGCCATAACAACAAGAACAACTGCGAGACTCGTAAGCATTCGA
The DNA here is from genome assembly GCA_023250675.1 of Oligoflexia bacterium. Lineage (GTDB taxonomy): Bacteria > Bdellovibrionota > Bdellovibrionia > JABDDW01 > JABDDW01 > JAHFAE01. The sequence goes on from JAHFAE010000013.1 coordinate 38,745, forward strand.
ACCCAGATTGTTATTGAAGAATCCTTTTGACTCTTAGCAATAGACTGCTCTGAAATTTTAAAGACAGGCTGATTTTCTTCGTTGTTTGGAACCCGTACTTCTTTTAACATCAACTGGTCAATAAGTTCACCCGGCAAAGCCTTTGTGGCCTCGAAGGTAGATTTCGTCGCAACAAAAGGAGTGGTTAGTTTGGGCGGCAATACTTCAGTGGGAGTAGCCCCACTCGGCGAGTTGCCAAAACTAGTACTTGCAATCGATGCCGAGAATAATAATGCGATAACAATCAAAATCCTTGCCATAAGGTCCTTTACTTTAGCTGTTGAATCCGTTCCATGGGCGAGATGATATCGGTGAGACGCACTCCAAATTTTTCATTTACGACGACGGCTTCGCCTCGGGCGACAAGCTTATCATTGACTAAAACTTCCATGGGTTCACCGGCAAGTTTATTGAGCTCGATGACACTGCCTTGACCAAGTGCTAAGAGGTCGTGAACAACCATTTTTGTTCTTCCCAATTCCACCGTCACTTTGAGCGGAATATCTAATATCAAATCTAGATTGCGCGGCCTTGAAGGACTTGCACCTTCTCCGAGACCAAGAGCCGCTGGATCAACCGCAGTCAGCTCTTCTGCGGGCGGCGCTACCTCAGCTGGTGGAGTTTGATTTTCTGCTGTTGCTTTATCTGCCATTTTGCCTCCTAAACGGATTCGTGCCTTCCCGACATTATTTTGGTGACCTGCACCGCCACATTGCCGTGACTGACACCGTAGTAACCTTTCATTTTCTTCACACCCTCAACTTCTACACTGAGTTCGCCTGTCGCATCTTGATCCAGGGGAATAACATCGCCCACTTGCATATTGAGGAGATCTCCTAAATTCACTTCTGTTACCCCAAGACAAACCCGCATATTCACGTCAGTATCTAAAAACTGTTCTTCTAATATTGCAGTCCAAAGTTTTTTGTCGGTTTGATCTGACTCCACTTGAAATCCGCTGGATAATTTTTGTTTTATAGGTTCAATAGTGGCGTAGGGAATAACCAAAGTAATGGTCCCGTTTGCATTTTCAAGTTCCACATCAAAAGTAGAAGCAATGACCACGTCTGTTGGCGGCACAATACCAACAAATTGGGGATTGACTTCGGTTCGCACAAAACTCGCGTCAATTTTGGCAACCGATGCCCATGCACTTTCAAGATCGGTCATGGCCAATTCAACGACTTTTCTTACTATACTGAGCTCAATGGCCGTAAACTCTTTTCCCTCAAGCTTTGTGTAAGGCCTATCAGCTCCTCCTAAGAAACTGTCAACCAACGCATAAGCAAGTTTACTCTCTACAACTAACAACGCCGAACCTCTTAAGGCATTAAAACGCAAAACACTCATGCATGTTGGAATGGGAAGCGTGTTGATGAATTCTCCAAACTTTAAAAAATCCGTTGAAGCATGATTTAAAGACGCGATTTTTCTCAAGGCCGATGAAAGAGAAACACGAAATGCCCGCATGAACCGCTCATAAATTACATCGAGCTGAGGCATTCTGCCTCTGATGATTCGATCTTGACTTGTAAGATCATAGACAATGACACCTGCGTCATTGCCTGGAACTCCAGCCCCACCCTCGGTGCGAACCTCACCTTCGGATACGGCTGCTAGGAGAGCATCAACTTCATTTTGGGAGAGTACCTGATTCATCCGTGATCGCCTCTCTCTTTTTAGAAACTAGTTAACTATAAAATCTGTAAAGTAAACGTGTTTGATTTTACCCTTGACTAAGAAACTATTTACCGTGTCTCGCACTTCGTCTCTTAATGTTTTCTTGCCTTCTTGAGTTGTTACTTGGTCGTATGTTTTGCTTGAGAGCAGAATGATAATGATGTCACGTATTTGGGGTTTTCGTTTATCGATCTCTTCTTCGACTTTGGCACCGTCAAGTTCTAATTCCATATTGATTTTGACAAGCTTGTTTCCTCTTGTCCCTGCTAAATTAACCAAGAAAGTTTCCATGGGTACGAGTTTTCCCACATACTCTTCGCTCTCAGCTTCAGCGGCCTTATGTTCGGCGTCTTCGTGTTCGCCCTGTACGACGTCTTGAAGTTTTGGTTTTGCTTTTTCTGCTTTTAAAGATGTCCACAAAATCATGGCCACCGATGACATAACAAGCATGTTAATAATCACGACGATTATGAGCAGTATGGGCTTTTGCGGCTTAACCTCGACAACTTTTTTTTCTGCTGAGGGTGCCTCATCTTCTTTTTTTGCCGCCGCTTGTTTATCTGCCACCTTTACCTCCTACGCAGACTCCCCAACACAGAGTCCATCAATACTTTTTAAAAGCAATGACAGTGCCATAGGACGTCAGTCGGGTTTTAAAAAGCTAAGTGATTGAAACCAAAAGATTTGACTAAGGTCGAGGCCGCCAAGAAACACTTTTAAAGAGTCAGAAAATTGGCAGTTAACGATCTCTTTTTCTTTGAACAAACTGCAAAATAGTTTTGTGGATAGATGCATTTCCTGCAGCTATCGAATCCATCGAAAAATGAAAGGGGTCGCCCGCAAAATTTGTGACTTTACCACCCGCTTCAGAGATGATGAGACACCCGGCGGCCGTATCCCAAGGGGCCAGTTGACGTTCCCAAAAACCATCAAAAACTCCCGAGGCTACCATGCACATATCTAGAGCGGCACTGCCGGCTCGTCTCACCCCTCGGGCTTGTTGAGAAAAGACTTTAAAATCTACGAGCTCGCTTTCAAAGACTTGATCTTTTTTGTAGCTAAACCCGGTGGCCAAGAGACTGTCTTCAATGCGGTCAGTGGAACTTACACTTATTTTTTTTCCGTTTAAAAAGGCCCCATTCCCCAGTGAGGCCGTGTACGTGTATTTCAATAGTGGGGCGTGAACGACGGCGACTTGAATAGTCCCCTCATATTCGAGTCCAATGGACACGCAAAAAAATGGAAACCCATGAACGTAATTCGTTGTGCCATCTAAGGGATCAACCACCCACAGTGCATTGCTCGCACTTCTCTTTGTCGACGTATATCCAGTTTCTTCACCCAAAAACTTGTGGTCAGAAAACTGACTCAGAACACACTTTTTAATAGCAATTTCACTCTCGTGGTCTGCTTCTGACACAAGGCCAGCTCCCTCCTTTATACTTACCTTTTTAAGACGACGAAAATATTTAAGGGCGATGGCTCCCCCCATTTTCGCAGCTTGAACGGCGATTTTTAAAGCCTTGTCCTTTTGTTTTTTGTCCATAGATTCGACCTTAGCTCACAATCTTTTCACCGATCATACGTTAAATATACTCGCTCTAAGTCTAAAAACAGCGATGCGCCATGTGAGGCCGTTGACACGGAGTCCAGGTCCTCGGTAAAATTCAATAACGATGTCGGTGTAATTTCAAGAAAAGGCGGAAGCATGCTTAATCAAAATGGTGGTTCAAGGACGGACACTCTTATTAAGCTGGTATTGGTTTTCTTTCTATCGCTGCTCTCTTTTTCGGTGGGCACATTCGTCGGTAAGCAATTCAGTGACAGCCAGCACAAAATCGCCGAGTTAGAAAATAACGGTAGCGGTAATGAAGGTGAGCGCGAAACAGCTTCCATTCCACCCGATGTTGCCAAGGTTGAGCCTAATCAGGCCATCTCCGAAGATGAAATTTCAAAACTTTCAGAAGAATTCGTGAAAAAAGAAAAACAAGAAATTAAACCAGCTGCTGACACTGGAACAGCTCATAAGAAAACCGAACATGATGAAGAGGGCAAAAGAGATGAACCCGAGGGCTTAAAGGGCAAAGTCGTAGCCGAAGAAAAGGCTGAAAAACACGAAAATACTGAAACCGCCGAAGCTGTCATTTCTCATGAAACTACGCCGTCAAAAGAAGCTAAGGCCGAAGCGTTAAAAACGATGGCTTCTGTGCACGACGAAATAGCTAAAGTATCTCAGCGTATTGCCAACGGTGAAAAAGTGGAGGCCCCCAAACAAAAGCAGCCGCGCATACCTACAAGTCTGCCAAAGGAGTTGGCTAATTCAAGCATAGGACGATTTACGGTCCAGGTCTCGGCTCATATCGCCGAAGAAGAAGCCAAATCCAAAACTCAAGAACTTCAAGATAAAGGTTTTAGCGCCATTTATTTGCCTGCTCTCATCAATGGCAAGACTTGGTATCGCGTCAACGTCGGCCAATTTGATAGAAGAACCGATGCATTGGCTCAGCGATCAAAGCTTGAACAAGCGGGAGTGCCTTCGCCCATCGTTACGAAAATTCAAAAGTAATTCTTTTTCTTGCGCCAATATAGGGGCGATGCCATATTTAATCTTCTTATGGAAACAAGATTTGTCAAAAAACCATGGGGTCATGAGCTTATTTTTGCTTTGACAGAAAAATATGTAGGGAAAGTTCTGCATATAAATAAGGGCGAAGCCCTAAGTCTCCAGTATCATAATTTAAAAGACGAAACGATTCATATTCAAAAGGGCAAAATTAATTTTCTAACCGGTGATAAACCGGGCGCCTCCATGCATGAACAGATTTTGTCTGAGGGTATGAGTTATCATATAAAGCCGAAGCTCCTTCATCGCATGATTGCATTAGAAGACACAGATATTTTAGAGGTGAGCACCCCTGAACTTGATGATGTGGTGAGATTAGAGGATCGCTACGGTAGAAACTCATGAGTCGATTCGCTGTTATTATGGCCGGTGGAAGTGGAACCAGATTTTGGCCCAAGAGTACTCGAAAAACTCCCAAACAATTTTTGCCCTTAACGTCTAAGCGCTCATTATTATGGGAAGCCAGCCATAGACTAGACGGCCTTGTGCCCACTCCCAAACGATGGGTGGTTTGCACTCAAGATGTGGCGGGCTTGGTTAAAAAACAACTAAAGAGCAGTCCCCTCTTAATTGAACCTCAAGGGCGAAACACTATGGCTGCTGTCTGTTGGGCAGCTTGGGTCATTAATGGTAAAGATCGCCAATCATCGGTAGTTGTATTGCCCGCCGACGCCCACATCGGTAATGAAGTCGCTTATAAAAAAGCGCTGGGCGAAGCTTTTAAACGTGCAGAAGAAAAGGGAAGAATCGTTTGCCTAGGAATTCCCCCCACCTTTCCAGCCACAGGTTATGGGTATATTGAAAACAAATCAGACAATCCCAAGTTTGTTGAAAAACCATCTGAAGAAAGAGCTTTAGAGCTCATGAAAAGTGGTTATCTTTGGAACGCAGGAATTTTTGTTTTTAAAACTTCGGTCTTTATAAACGAAGTAAGAGTTTTAGCGCCTCATTTTGCCCATGAATTTGACCAGATTATGGTTAATGCAAAAAAACTAACGTCTATTTACAGACATCTGACAAAAATTCCGGTGGATAAAGCCATAATGGAAAAGACTGCGTTAGGTTCTGTCATCTCATGTGGTTTTGGCTGGAACGATGTGGGTTCTTGGAAAGCGCTTCACGAAGTAACTGGTAACAATACCACTGAAGGACTAGTGAGAACTAAAAGAGGATATGAGGCCATTGATTGCTCTGATCTTTTTATAGATGTCACCGATGGTAAATTTGTTGGTCTAGTCGGGGTCAAAGACTTAGTTGTCGTCGAAACAAAAGACGCCCTTTTGATTTGCCACAAAGATCGAACCCAAGAGATTAAAGATCTTGTAGAAAAGATTCGAGTTCGTCCCAAGCTTCGAGATCTACTGTAGTAAGAAAATGCTTTTAAGTTTTAGTATCAATATTTCTAGAAGACATAAATTTAACGCGTAAAGTTAGACTCATAGCGTTGCGAAGTTTTAATATAATACCTAAAATTTTTAAGTACTTCGTTTTTATGACTTGGCGTTTAATACATTCAGTGATATTCGACTATAAAATTAAATAAACGGAATAATTAATAACTTTTTAACTTGGAGCTACTATGAAATCACTTTTTACAATTGCTGCTGCCATTATTATGACCAGTGCTGCCTATGCAGCGGATAGTGGCCAAACAACTGCGGACATCAGTTCATCCCGAACCCAGATGACAACCGGCACACCCTCTTACACATTTGCCAATGACCTGACATTTGGAACAGTTCTTTTAAAGGGCGGTCTCGGTGATGGCGTAAGAACTAATTTTACGACTTGGAACCCAAATTTGACCGGTCACATTACCCACGACTCGGCAATATCTCTTAACTCACCCTTTACTTGGGCTACTGATCAAGATGTGAGAAACACCAGTCGCGCCATTGGTCGCCCTACACTCACAGGCACAATGGCCATGGTTAACGACAGCGCTATGACGGTGGCGACTTCTTTGGCCATTCATACTCCACTTTATGATACCTCATATGGCAATACAGAGATGGGCCAAGTTTGGGGAATTGAACCCGGTTTGGCTTTGAATTCACGATTAGGAACAACAACCTATCACATGATTGGCGGAGCTTCTTTTAATTGGGATACAAATGCTACTTTAAATCCCGCAAATATGCTTTCATACACGGTGAAGAGAGCACCTGTCGCTCGAGCCCATGCTGGAATTTCTCAACAACTTGATAACTACACCGTTTCAGCCACATACAATATTGTAAATGGAATCGGTGTAAATCACATAGACACCAACGCTGCTGGGATTCAACAAGATATTAACCCTGTAGATCTTAGCTCCATCACATTAGGTGGAAGCATGAAGATCACTGAAGGAACCAATCTCACAGCAGCTGTTACAAAAGGCTTAAAAACAACGGACGGAGCAAGCGAATTTGGTTCAAGTTTAGCTAGCTTTGATAGAGCCGAAGAAATGGCCAATTTAGCCGTTAATGTTGGCCTAACCCAAACTTTCTAATTTAGTTTTAATTTAAGTTGATTCTAAAACCCCGAGAGAAATCTCGGGGTTTTATTTTTGAATTTAGATTTACATCACGTTTAGTGACAAGTCGAACGCTCAGAAAAAGCAGCAGCCACTTTAAGTTACAGCGAATTTCCACTGTTAGTTGGCAACCGTCTTCTTACCCTTACTAGGGTTAAGCGGTCCTTCAATGCGAATCACCTTGCCATCAAAGTTCTGATCGACTTCCGTTCGAGTCACTTTGCCATTTCTGTAGTAAACCCACATATCGGCTTTACCATCGGCGTTTCGATCTACTTCTTTTTTTCGTATTTCATTGTGAAAATAATATTTCCAAATGTTAGTATCCCCATCGGCTTGGGTCTTCTTTTTTAATTCACTGGACTGGGAATCATATTCAGAAACCACGTCTACTTTGCCGTCAAAATCCAAATCAGCCTCAGTGCGAACAAGTTTTCCTTTTTCAAAGTGTTTACCTAAATCCACTTTTTGATCTCTATTAAGGTCAAAAAGCTGCATCATCAAAGTTCTTGTGCCATCTTCGTTCTTATGAAAAATAACAAAAATGTCCGGATTACCTTTGCCGGTAGAATCCATTTTTTCTAAGATCTGATCCGATTTGAGATTTTTAACATAGTCATCTAACTTAATTGTTTGTACGAGAGACCTGCCTTTTTCAATTTCCTTGACGGCTGGCACGGATTCTTTGGCCGAAACTGCAAAAGCTCCATTGCCTAGAAATGAAATACAAATCAAGACGGTGATATTTCTATACAAATTCATCATTGATTTCCTCGCCCCTTCTCAAAAAACATAAATAGAGATAATCTAAAAAGCGTAGCCATTTGCCAGATGCTTGGCAAGACTTAGAATTCTAGTTTTGGCTTGTCTGAATGGTATTTTTTGCAGGTGAAGTGACATTATTAGGAGAATTCATCGGTAACAAGAGGCCTATGGACAATGTGTATATGAATCCATTGGTATTTGAATATTGAAAATAACTGACACCTAAATCAATTGCAAATTTATCAAGCACCACCCCCAACATCCCAAGACCAATGTCTTGGATGAAGTATTGGCTTCGGGCAGACTCTTTAGAGTTCATCACATTCACATTGACCGTTTGCAAAATCGCACCAGCACCTACGGACAAAAAGGGGCTAAAATTTTCGTTCCAAATTCTGTACCGAGCCCGGGCAGAGAGCCAATGATCTTCTTCATTAACATTGATATCGCTGGTGCCTTTTTGGGGTGTGGTAAACCGGGCATAGTTGAGACCCAATGCGTACTTCTCCCTAATGAAAAAACCCTCAAATCCGTAACTGCCTTGACCGTTTCGCCCGTCTTTTCCACTGGAGCGATCAGTTTCGGCATAGCCCAAGGTGGGTGCAGCTAAAATTTTATTGTTACTTTGGCTTAAAGCAGACCCAAACATCGGGCACGACAAAATAAAAACCAAACCAAAGCTCAATAACTTCATTTCTTCTTCTTTTCCTCAGGACAGAAATCTGAGATTTTCAGCTCTCCAGGAAACAAATTTGCGGTCTGTCGACAAAGTTCACTCTCTGAGCCTTTTTTGCCCAATCCCTTAAAAAATAACTTTACCGCCTCACCTAGACTAACAAACTCAGTAGTGAAATTTTCGTCTAATTGTTTTAAATAACGGGAAATAAATTTCAAAGTTTGTCTTTGGGTGCCCTCACTCCCCAAAGCATCTTTCGGGCAGTGAATTTCACCCGGAAGCTTCACGTCGTCATGGGGGCAAGAGGCTAAATACAAAAACGCTGCGAAATAGGCTCCAACAGCATGAGTATCAATACCACAGCTATCTTTACTCAACGAATTTTTAATCCAAGATTTCTGTTGATTATACGAGAATAAGAATTTCTTTTCTTTGCTCAAATCTCGATCAGTTGCATTTGAAAAAGAAGCCATTATAAAAGAAGGATTTTTAGAATACTCAAAACCATAATAATCTGCGATGGCTTCATTGAGGGCCCCCGAAATCAGATTATTGGCTTTTTTCATTTCTGAAAGTGACAGTTTGACCTCTTTATCATCGTCAGAGGGAAACGCCGTTTTGCATTCTTGAGAAGAACGAGCTTTATACTTTTGCCATTCATCTTCAAGAGTTGTCTTTAAATCCAACTTTAATTTTTCATATTTTTTAGATTCTACTTGAAAAATACTATGGGTATATTCATGGGCTAAAACTCCGCCATTAAAGGCAAGTGAGACGTTATCTTCTGAATAGGGGTTAATCCAAAAAACATCAAAAAATGGAACATACCGGGCATTATTTGACATAGGAACCACTTGGTCGTTGACCTTAAATTCTGCCACGTCATTCATTACCATTCGGGGAAAAGCCAAACCTTCGTTAGCGCCAAACCGGTCAAAAAAAGTTTTAATGCTTGAAAAATGGTAGAGCAGTGTGCTCATGGCTAAGGTTTCATAGTCAGACGGGTAATAGATATCGCCAACTTTCAAAAAATGGGCGTTGGGTGTATTGCCAAATGACGGATCAGCGCTCGTCAGATTGCCATTGCTGTCTGCTTCTACACTGGGGGTTCCTTCATTTCTGACGACGACGGTGTCAGTGGCCATGGCCGCAAGATTTTTTACGTTTGGTATTTCAACGGTTTGTTCTGAATAATGACCGGTACCGTCATCTAGTGGAATTCGGACACGATAATTGCCCGATTGGTTCGGGGGATTTTGATGACAAGCTAATAGAAAAAGAAGAGGGAGGCTTTTAACCCATTGCGAAAAAAATTTGTAAAATTTTCTGAATTCGTACTTCACATTACCCTTCTGGAGTTGTAAGACATAGCAATACTGAGGCCAATATCAATAGTTAATTTATAGCTCCACGAGAGAGCTAGGAAACATTTTTGGGCGCTGATTCTGTTAATTTTGCAAACGAATTAAATGAAAAGCAGTGGGAAGCTGTAAGTGCATCAAAGGGGCCGGTTCTCATTTTGGCGGGTGCAGGCAGTGGCAAAACCCGAGTGCTCACTTATCGTGCCGCTCATTTAGTGGCCACGGGTCATGCTCAACCCCACGAGATATTTGCTGTTACTTTTACAAATAAGGCTGCAAAGGAGATGCTCCATCGAACCGACGCACTTCTTAAACGGACCACAAAAACTAGTCACCATGGCCACAACACACCACTTTGGATCAGTACATTTCACTCCTCTTGCGTGAGAATACTTCGGCAAAACATTAATTATTTAGAAGGTTACGGGCCTAACTTTGTTATTTATGATGATGGCGACCAGCTTTCGGTTTTAAAAAAGGTTTGCGAGAGCCTGAATATTAACGACAAAATATATCCGCCAAAGAATTTTCAGTTTCAAATAAATCAAGCCAAGAATCAGTTTATGTCGCCAGCTGGGTTAAAAAAACAGGGGCACCATTTTCAAAACGACAAGATTGCCGATGTTTATACCAATTATGAAAATGAACTCAGACGCTCCAACGCTTTAGACTTTGGCGATCTCATCTATAAAACGGTTCAACTCCTTCAAGAAAATCCAAAACTCTTAGAAGAATACCAAGAGCGCTTCAAATTTTTGATGGTCGATGAGTATCAAGACACCAATCACGTACAATATTTGCTAGTCCAGCTCCTAGCGAAAAAATACAAAAACCTCTGCGTCGTCGGTGACGAAGACCAGAGTATTTATTCGTGGCGAGGAGCAGATATCACTAATATAATAAATTTTGAAAAAGACTTTCCTGAGGCAAAAATTATTAAATTAGAAGAGAACTATCGATCAACCAAAAATATTGTCGAGGCCGCTAGCTACGTTATCAAAAATAATAATGAAAGAAAAAATAAGACTCTGTGGACGAGTAATGATGCCGGCAGTCTCATTGTCATTCGAGAGGATATGGATGAAAATGATGAAGCACGCTCTGTTGTAAAAGAAATTCATGCTTTATCTCGCGACGTTCGAAAGGCTTATAGTGATTTTGCAATTTTTTATAGAACGAATGCTCAATCCCGAGTTTTTGAAGACCAACTCAGAAGTCACTCTATACCCTACAAAATTGTGGGGGGAATCAAGTTCTATGACAGAGCTGAAATAAAAGATATGTTGGGGTATCTCAAATTTATTCACAATCCAAAAGACGACATAAGTATTAAACGTATTATCAATGTACCGGCACGAGGCATAGGCAAAACAACTGTAGAAAAACTTCTTGGCTTTGCAACTGAGAAAAAAATGGCCTTATATGATGCCCTATTGCCGGCCCTGCAGAGTGGTATCTTAGATCGGGGTGCTACTAAAAAAGTATTGGAGTTCTACGAACTTCTTCACGGGCTTAAAGAGCAGAGTCAAAACAAGCCCCCCCAAGATATTTACCTCAATACCTTAGACACAATTCATTATGTGGCTAAATTGCGTGCTGAAAATACCCCTGAAGCTCAAAATAGAATAGAAAACTTAGAAGAACTAGATCGCGTTTTATTAGAATTTCAAAAAGAACAGGGCGACGAGGCAAGTTTAAGTTCATTTTTAGAAGAGATGGCTCTGGTTAGTGACGCCGACCTAATAGACAGCGATGGTACGAATGTTGTGACACTCATGACCCTTCATGTTTCTAAGGGTTTGGAGTTCACCATTGTATTTATTGTCGGGTTAGAAGAGGGTTTATTCCCATCATCAAGAAGTGTTGAAGAGTCGGGGAACGAAAATGCTGAGGAAGAACGAAGATTATTCTACGTTGGAATGACGAGAGCCCGTGAAAAACTATTTTTAAGTCATGCCCGAACAAGGAGAGTTTGGGGAAGTGAGCAAATGTACCCTCCCAGTCGTTTCTTAAACGAATTGCCTG